>JAJOIW010000167.1 GCA_021209225.1 Verrucomicrobiota bacterium | reverse complement strand
GATACGGAGTCGACTGGCCTCCGCTGGAAGCCCTTCCGGAAAAAATTCCGGGTGATCCACTCAAGCTGGTGATGGTGAGCCGGTTGGCTCCGAACAAGCGTGTGGATCACGGCCCGAAACTGCTCCGGCAGCTGATCGACATTGGAATCGATGCGCGACTCACGATCCTGGGAGATGGTGAATGCAGGCCATCCATCCTTGAACAAATTGAGTCCTTGAAACTGGCTGGAAAGTGCTTTGCGGAGGGATATGTCCCGGAAGACAGAAAGAGAAAGGTGCTGACTGAAGCCCACCTGCTGGTGCATACCTCTGTGCGCGAAGGCTGGGGGTTGAATGTGATTGAGGCGAATGCCTGCGGCACACCGGCTGTTGTCTACCCGGTTCCGGGGCTCGTCGACAGCACTCAGAACCTGGTCACTGGATGGGTTGCCGCCAACGAATCCCCGGAAGCATTGGCCTCAATTATCCGCGAACTCATCCGGAAACCGGACCTGTATCAGACCATTCGACGTCAGGCTCACCAGGAATCGCTCAAATATCAATGGAACGCAGTACTCCCCGAGGCCACATCCTTTCTCGAATCCATGGCTCACCATAAATAACGGATCCGGAACAAACATCCCACCGTCACATAAATCCCCGCAGCTTTAAGCAAAGAATTCTCACCGAATAACTGGATCCTCAATCGATGCGGGTTAATATGCATCCACTATGGCAAAGTCAGATAAATTATCCCAAGAGGAAATACTGGAATGGATCCGCGTGTCCCCCGAATGGACATTGAGCCACGGCAAACTCACACGGCACATGGAGTTCAAGAATTTTATTGCGGCGTTTTCATTCATGACAGCCATCGCCATTCATGCCGAAAAATTAAACCACCATCCCGAGTGGTCCAATGTTTACAACAAAGTAATCATACAACTCATCACACATGATGCCGGAGGGATCACTCAAAAAGATCTGGAACTGGCAAAAATAATCAACTCCATGAGTGTCAGTTGAAAATACTATTTGATGCCTTCCAGCCTCTCTTTCCATATTTTATATAATTGGGATGTTGCCTGGACATCGCGCACACAATATTCAGCAATTTCATGGAAGCGTTCCTCCTCCACTAATCGGGTCACATCCATACCCGAGATTCCAAAACCTTTTGGCGACTCAATACCGAATGCCCGACAATAAAAATCGAGATTGAATTTCCGGGCTGCCCCGAATCGCCCACTGACACCATAAAAGCACAACTGGTCGGCGAGATCGCAATGGGGATCCGTGGAAAACCGGTAACCCATCCAGTTTTTCATGGTGATTGGAATCCCGAGCAGTGCCGACCTGAGGTAGAGAAAAGGGACGTCAAAGGCACGACCATTGAATGTCACAATTTTATCAAAATGTTTGGCAGCCGACCAGAATCCTGCCAGCAATTCGGTTTCATCGGGACAGGCCACGTATTCTATATCACCTTTTTGTCCGCCTTCATCGTAGTCATCGGCGAGAAACAGTGATTTGCCACGGCCTGTGTCGATATTCTGCATGGCAATGCAAACGACCTGGGCCGTGAAGGGCCAAAGTGAAAACATTTTCTCAATCTCACCAGTTTCCCGAAGCTTCTCATCTTCACTCTCCATATTTCGCGGAGCGGAAAATATACTCCTGCTGGGATTCATCCAATGATCCCCTTGGCAAGGCAGATGTCTCAATATCAAAAACCAATGTCGCCATATAGCGGCCATTCATAACAAATATCTCGGCCGGAATTAAGAAAAATTCTCCAAAGCATGGATCAGGGAAAAATGGGATGCCACCCCCCATCCGGTTGTGACCTGTCGGACTATCAGTAATCCGGGGAATGGCGCAGGATTTTACGGATGGAGAATCCACCCCTACTCTGTCACTGCAACCACTTGAGAAAATCCGGATTGTCAGCGAGCTGATCTGCCAGCGACCGGTAACCAGAGCTCAAGGGATGACTGGTATCAGCATATTGATCTGAAGGCAGGGTCTCCGCCCGCATGTGCCCCACCCCCATTCCAGTAAGCATCTCTGAAAGCCTCCTCTCAATGGCAGCGCATTCCGCCCGGGATTCTGCATCCATCATGTGGGCATTCAGGGGCCCGATCAGCACAAAAAAATCTGCCTTTTTCTTTTTGAGAAATACAATGAGATTTTGAATGGCGCGGAATTGGAGGGATGATTCCATGGGCACCCAATCCATGCTGGTGGGAGCCATGCCTTTGTCAAACCACGGGCGGTGCCGATCACTATGGATTCCACGCGATGGATCATCCTGGGGCTCCATCCATTTGAAATGCTCCATCTGTGACATGGGATTGGTATGGGCATTCGGATAGTCGGGAGGCCAGGAGGCCCCGGAATCAGTGGTCCAATCCTGAAGTGATTTATTTTTAAAATAGGCGATTTGCAGATGTTGAACCCATTGTGAAAAGGGAAAATGACGCGTCCAGATGATTCCAGCCCGGTTTTCAAAAGCTGCTTTGTATGGAGGGATTTTCTGAGTGAACTGTGGCAGGAGTGCGACGTGATTCAAGGATTGTTCTTTGGATGTTTGAAGATCTGCCTCCGGGTTGGACATCCATAATAAATTTATTTGAAGAATGAGGCGTTGGGATTTGTGGAGAGGGAATGAGTGTTGCACTAACCCCTGCAGAGCGACTGGATAGAGACCATTGATTCCGGCATTGATATATTCAAACCGCTCACCGGGACGGGATGCATTCAAATGGGCGGACAATGTCGCATCTCTGTCGACAAATTCCCCCCAGACAACCGAATCGCCCAGAATATATATGCGGGGCAGATCGGTGACCCCGGAATACTTATTCATCCAGTGCCGGTACAACCAATAGTCTTTACTCAAATCATAAGGAAGCCGGAGATTGGCTGATTCCGGTACGGGTTCACGAAGCTTCCATAGACCTGGAAGTATCATGACGGCGATGGCTGCAGAGACAATGATTCCTATCCATACTTTCATCGACCCCATTTCAAGGGGCAACGGAATGTCTGGTCGTGAACTATTTGATTGCGCGTTGCGTGTGGTCATGGATTCACAGGGAATGTCAGAACTGGAAATAGATAAATGCCCCGCCGGATGCGGATCCGAGAAAGAGATAGAGCAGCATGGCGGTTCCAAGTATGATTTGTGTCACGGGTGACTGCAGCAGGGCTCTGGTATGGCGCATTTCGCAGAGGCATTGGTATGCCCAGACAATGAATACCAGGAGAATCATCAGGGTCGGCACATGGAACTCGCCCCATTGGGTGGTGAATATTCTCCTCAATATGTATCCAGCCTGCGCCAATGATTCAGAACGGAAAAATACCCATCCCACCCATGAAAAGAGAAAAACTGCCGGCGTGGAAAGGACTCCCGGAAGCCTTATATCCAGTCGATTGCTCAGGAAACGGGTGACACAGATCCCCAATCCGTGCCAGAGCCCCCAGGCGACAAATGTCCAATTGGCTCCGTGCCAAATTCCGGAAATGACAAATGTGATCAGCAGGTTGAGATATATTCTGGAAACTCCCACCCGGTTGCCGCCCAGTGGAATATAGACATAATCGCGGAACCACGTGGATAAGGAAATGTGCCATCGTTGCCAGAATTCACTGATATTCCGCGCCATGTATGGGTGATTGAAATTCAAACACAGGTCAAATCCCAGGGATTTGGCAATTCCGCGCGCCATATCAGAATATCCACTGAAATCAAAATAGATCTGCCAGGCGAATAGAAATGTGGCACTCACGAGATCCGCTGTGGTGTGATCATCCGGAAAAGCGAATACCTGCTCGATGAATATTCCCAGGTAATTGGCTAATGCCAGTTTCTTGAATAACCCCACCAGAAACAACCAGGCCCCGGAATATATATCCGGTAATCGGATGCTTCTGGGACTATGAAACTGCGGCAGTAATCGTGAGGCCCGCTCAATTGGCCCGGCAACCAGTTGAGGGAAAAATGCAACATAGGTCGCAAATCGGACAAAGCTTTTTTCCATGGGCAAGTGACCCCGGTAGTAGTCAATTGTATAGCTCATCGATTGAAATGTGTAGAATGAAATACCCACTGGTAGGAGATAGTCCCAACCAAAAGGCATCCAGTCCTGCGGCGGCGGGACCACAAGATTCAAAGACAGCAACCCGAGCAGGGAGTTGATATTGGCAACTATAAATCCAGCATACTTGAAAAAAGCCAATGTCCCGAGATTGTTCACCAGAGATACATACAGCCAGAATCGGCGGGACCATCGGGAACCGGGCGTGCACCGATCCATGGCTCGGACCACCCCGTAATCCACGAGCGTGGAAAATAATATCAGAATCAGATAATACGGATGCCACCATCCGTAAAAAACATAGGAAACGATAAGCAGCCAGATATTGCTGAATCGAGTGCTCTTGAGCCAGATAAACACTGTCCAGGTGACCGCAAAAAAGACAGCAAATGTCCAGGTGTGGAAAAGCATAGGACCGCGGCCAGGCTACTGAGGTGATGGTGAAATGAGACCCATTTCAGAATCAGATGGGCGTCGAACACATCGGAAACCACAAAAATCGGTGTAGAAGCACGCATCCGTATCGCCGGTTGGCTGACCCTGACGGAAGGATACGCGACACATGGATGCCGTGGCTTTCCAGGATCCCCCGCGAATCACCCGCTTGTGGTCTCCCCCGTCCTCCGCAGGCCCAGTGGGATCCGCCTCCGGAGAATCATGGTAATACCCGGGATCAAAAATGTCCTGACACCATTCCGCCACATTGCCATACATTCCATGAAACCCCCACGCATTGGCTTTGCGTGTCCCAACCGGGTGAGTCGCCAACCCGGAATTATCCTGAAACCACGCATGAAATGGCAATTTTTCCACACCTCCAAAAGGAAAATTGGACTTGTCGCCAGCTCTGGCTGCAAATTCCCACTCCGCTTCGGTCGGCAGACGATATCCCGTGGCTTCAAAGCGGCAGGGCCAGCCTGGGACGGATTCATCGTAGCAGGGCACAAGTCCCTCCTCGAGGGATCGCTCATTGCAGAATTGTTTCGCATCCCGCCAGCGGATCTGATTTACCGGTTTGTTGGAATCGTCCTGCCATTTGGATGGATTCGGAAGTTGCATCCGGGCAAACATCGCATGAGTGACCTCAGTCACATCCATGACAAATGGGGAAATCCGGACCTGATGAACGGGGGATTCGTCGGACTCGCCAGATTCAGCGCCCATCAAAAATGTCCCACCGGAAACCAGAATCATCGGGATCCCTGTGGAGGTGGAGACAGGCGCGACCCTGGTTTCCTCCCGCCGCGGATCCACCTGGTTCTGGGTGGTCGTTTCCGGCTCAGGGGAACAACTCACTCCCGCGAAACAGATTACTATCACCCCAATAAAATTGCGCCCCCAGAGTCTGCCGCCAAATTTCATGTGCATTCCAGCTCCAATATTTATCAGGGATGGGATCGCACCCAATCAGACTCTTTGTTGCTGTGTCCATCCCGAGTGACTGGATGCACATTCGAAGGCAATGATTCCGACAAATCAATCGATCCCCGAGCCAGAGCATCGACGGCATATATATCCCAACCCTCTGCGTGAACCCCAACAATTTCGCAGGCTGAGGCATGGGTATTGGGCTTGGTGATATCCCCATCGCCATTGGGACCCCGGCTGATGGATAGAAAACTTCCATCAGGGGACCAGTCCACATGATAAATTTTCCGCTTTGAATCCAAAACCCGCAATACCCAGTCCCCAACAGTGGCGCTCTCCTCACCGATAATGATTGGCGCGACTGCAATCTCATGATCTCCCGGTCCCCATGCCACATATTTGCCATCCGGACTGAAACTCGGACGACAGCCAGGTATGTCCAAATCGAATATCCGCTTTCCCTGCGCTTCGATCAAAAGAATAGCATGACCAAATCCCATCCCGGCATGAACCGTGGAGACAATCCACTTTCCGTCAGGAGAAAAATCCGGATTGTACAGATGGTGCAGGCTGGAGGCATTCGGGTGATCTTTCCGGGTTCCGGATTCCACATCGTAATAAACCAGTCCCTTTGTGTAATAATCCACAACGTTCCACTTGGGGTACTCCTGTGGAAGATAGGCCAGTGTGCGACTGTCTGGTGACCAAAATGGCTGCCGCGCATAATCCGCAACCTTTTTCCTGTTCAATCCATCCATTCCCATGACCCACACGCTTCGCACCGTATCACGGCCACTACCCTCCTCCGAAATAAATGCCACACGCTTCCCATCCGGAGAAACCTGTGGATAGAGCTCCTGCTTGTCCAAGGTCGAGGTCAGATTCCTCACCGATGTCCCATCCGCTGATCCATAAAAAATATCCCAGTTCCCATTCTCATAATGCTCAAAAACCAGCCCAAATCCCGATGACTTCAGCCGCTCAGGCACCGATTGAGATTCAGCGGACACCACACCGGCCAAACCAGACACGCATAACCACAGACAACACATCCTCATTTCCAGCTTCATTCCTTTTTCCTCAATTCACTTTCCATTCGTTGAGACCAATTCGTCGACCATCCATATTGAAGGACCACACTATCTCACCTCTTCGCTCCAAGAGCAAAAAAATTCCAGACATCCCATAAAATGAGCCATAATGTCTCACTGCGCACAAAGTGCCAGGCACATTATTACTCACAAAGTGCCAGGCACATTATTACTGGGCGTGGCAAAGAATATTGTGCCTGGCACTTTATGCTGCAGATGGGGCAAAGAATGAGCCGCCACGGGGTGCCGGGCGGCTCAGACTTTTTTATCAACCAACGAAATAACTCAAATTGAATGAGCTATGAATCTCCAATTAGCGTTGGAGAAAAGAGCGGTCCGAAGCGGTGACCTTGGGAGAGCGGAGTCCCGGGGTCTGTGAGCTTCTGGATGGGGTGACGTTCCGGAAGGAGTCAAATCGGACGGGTCGGACCCAGGTTTGTGGAGGCACCTGGAGGCTGGAATCCGGATTGGCATGCCGGGTTAATATCAATTTCATCTGGTCGAAAAGAGACTTTTTCATATCCTGAACCCCGTGTCGTGTGGATGGAGTAAGCTAGCACATCGATAGTGGGAATTCGACGCGGGAGCGGGAAATTGTTTATTAAAGTTTTCTCCGCATCATCCACTGACAACGAGAGATACCGTGAATCCAGAGAAAGCTTTCTGAGAAAAATGGGGATTGTGCTTCTCGGTTTATGGCTGTGTGGACTGGATGAAGGCTTGAGCGGCGGGCGATGGTTTGGGTGCGCCCCGGATGATGAGGCCAATTCTTCTGTGAAAGGCGTGGTCTTTGAGTGGGATGGCGACGATTGAGGCATCATTGAGGGGAGAATGAGCTGCAATTTCGGGAACAATGGCGATGCCCAAGCCGACTGCGACGAGGGCTCGAAGCGTTTCAAACTCGCTGGTTTCACAGATGATTTTGGGTTCCCAGTTGACTGCCCGGCATCGGCTGAGGATGAAATCGGCCAGTTTCCCCCCACGATAGAGGATCATTGGCTGGCCGCGAAGGCGGGAAAAAACCGTCGAATGTCTCTCAGTCAAAAAATGAGACGAGGGCACCAGAACGCAGAAACGATCGAGTTTTATATCAGTGGACATCAATCCAGGGGCGGCAGTGGGGAGCTGAGTGAACCCAATTTCACAGAGGCCCTGGACGACCCATTGTTCCACCTGAGCACTGGTACCTTCCCGCAGGATGAGGTCGACATTCGGATGGGAGTGGCGGAAATGGACGATCCAGTCGGGCAATAATTTTGAGCTGACAGTCGGGATAGTGGCAATGGACAGGGAACCTGAACGCAATTCGATGAGATCTGAGATGGATTGTTGAGTTTGAGCGACCATTTCACGGATCAACCGGGCTCGTTCCATGAGGAGCTGGCCGGCATAAGTGGGCACAGTTTCCCGTCGGCCCCGGATTAAAAGCGCTGTCCCCAGTTCCTCCTCAAGTTTCTGGATCTGCTGACTCAATGCAGGCTGGGCCAGCCGCAATTTTTGAGCCGCACCAGTGATACTTCTGGCTTCCACGACCTCAAGAAAATAATTCAGCTGATAGAGTTCCATAAAAATTTATGATGTATTCCATTGTTTTATAGTATTTGTCTTATTTGACAATCCACGACAGGATGAGAGGGATGAATCCAATGGCAATCGTGACAGGCGCCTCGCGGGGGATAGGTCGGGGAATAGCAGTGGGGACTGGCGAAGTGCGGTTATGATCTTGTGATCAATTATGCCTCGAGTTCAGAACGTGCGGAGGAGGCACGGCAGGAGTGCCGGCAGGCTGCAATGGAAGCGGGAAAATCGATCCGGGCTGAAATTTTCCGGGCGGATGTGGGTTCCGCTGAGGATCGGGAGAAGCTGATGAACTGGGCACGTGGTGAATTTCCCAGGCTGAGTCTCCTGGTGAATAATGCGGGAATCACATCGATTGGACGGGCAGACGTTCTGGAGGCAAGGGAGGACAATTTTGACCAGTTGATGGCGGTCAATCTGAAAGGTCCGTATTTTCTGACTCAACTTGCGGCGCGCTGGATGATCGGGACAAATGCGGAGAAGAAGTCCTTTGGGGTGGGAAAAATCATCAATATTTCCTCTGTCAGTGCCTGGGCCGTGAGTACGAATCGGGGAGACTACTGTATGGCGAAAGCCGGGATGAGAATGATGACACAGATTTACGCTGTGCGGTTGGCAGGCGAAGGGATTGGGGTGTATGAGATATGCCCGGGAGTCATTGAATCGGATATGACCGCTCCGGTTAAGGAGAAATATGACCGGCTCATATCGGAAGGGCTCTGGCCAATACGAAGATGGGGGCAACCGGAAGATGTGAGTGCGGCAGTCAATGCCATTGCCACAAATGCCTTCCCATTCAGCACGGGGGAAGTCTTCAATATCGATGGTGGATTCCATCTGCGAACCCTTTGAAATCTGAAATTATTACAAATATCCCATGATTATTAATGGAGAAAATTTGTGTATACACACCATCACGACAAAGCCCTGGGGAATAGACAAATGCCTTGCGGCCTACTCGAGAGTGGGAGTGGGAGGCATTTCCATCTGGCGCCAGTCAGTTGAAAACAGGAGCAAAAGAGAAATATATCGCCGGGCCAATGAATCCGGGTTGAGAATTGCCAGTTATGTGCGCGGTGGCTTTTTCCCATCCATATCGGTGCAGGACCGGCAGAAGGCTATAGATGAGAACTTACGTATTATTGATGAGGCGTATGAACTTGGGGCGCCGCTGGTTGTACTGGTATGTGGAGCGGTTCCCGGGCAGTCATTATCCAGCTCCCGGGATCAGATAGCCGATGGCATAGCCGCGTGTCTGGATCATGCCCAGGAGGCTGGAGTCAGGCTGGGGATTGAGCCATTGCACCCGATGTACAGTGACGACCGCTCGGCAGTGAATACACTGGAGCAAGCAACAGATATAGCCATACAACTCGATCACCCTATGATAGGAGTCACGATAGATGTGTATCATACATGGTGGGATATGCATCTGGAAAAAGAGATCAAGCGATGCGGTGCGCATGATAAAATATTTTCATTCCACATCTGTGATTGGAGGACTCCTACCATGGATTTACTCAATGATAGAGGACTTATGGGTGAAGGATGCATACCCATCACTCAAATCTCGCAGTGGATATCGGAGGCAGGATTCCATGGATTCCACGAAGTCGAAATATTCTCAAACCGCTTCTGGTCCATGGATCAGGGGCAATTTCTGAATCGGATCGTGGAAGCATGGAATCAACTTCAATCAAAGGAGTAACAATAAAAAATAAATCGGGAGGATAACTAATTTATGAATATGAGAGATAACAAGGCAGAGAAAATAGGTATTATCATGAATGGGGTGACTGGACGAATGGGAACGAATCAGCACCTGATGAGGTCGATAGTAAGCATCATTCAGCAAGGAGGAGTTGAAGTGAGTCCAGGAAGGCGAGTTGTGCCGGATCCAATTCTGGTGGGCAGAAATGCGGATAAGATCAAGGAACTGGCATACAGATCCGGAATTGACAAGTATACCACCGAACTGGAATACGCATTGGAAAGGAAGGATATGAAGATCTATTTTGATGCGCAAACGACTGGTCGCCGGGCACCATCCATTTGTGCGGCTGTGGAGGCGGGCAAGGATATATATTGTGAAAAGCCCTGTGCAACCGATACGCGGACGGCACTGGATCTCTATCGATTATGCGTGGATAAGGGAGTCAAAAACGGGGTGGTGCAGGACAAACTCTGGCTCCCGGGGTTATTGAAGATCAAGCGGCTGATGGAACGCCAGTTTTTTGGCCGGATCCTTTCTGTAAGGGGTGAGTTTGGATATTGGGTCTTTGAAGGGGATAGTGTTCCGGCTCAGAGACCATCGTGGAATTACAGAAAAGAGGATGATGGTGGAATTATTATTGATATGCTGTGCCACTGGCGGTATGT
Source organism: Verrucomicrobiota bacterium (assembly GCA_021209225.1). Classification (GTDB taxonomy): domain Bacteria; phylum Verrucomicrobiota; class Verrucomicrobiia; order Limisphaerales; family JAJOIW01; genus JAJOIW01. Next base: position 6,538 of record JAJOIW010000167.1, on the reverse strand, counting down.
ACTGGATCATCTTTTTGGCAAAGTGAAATCTGTAAGCTGTGTGGGAGCGACGCATATTCAGGAAAGAGTGGATGAATCCGGAGCGGGTTATAAATGCACGGCTGATGATGCTGCTTATGCACAATTTGAATTGGAGGGTGGGATATTTGTGAATCTCAATTCCTCGTGGTGCACACGGGTGCGCCGGGATGATCTTCTGACTTTGCATATTGATGGAACCCATGGATCCGCAGTGGCCGGACTCAGAGAGGTTTATACCCAAGCCTATGGGAATACCCCAAAACCGGTTTGGAATCCGGACATTCCCCAACCTGTGAATTTTTATGAGGGATGGAGCCGGATGCCCGAGCAGGAGCATTTTGAAAATGCGTTCAAGGTTCAATGGGAGCTTTTCATCCAACATGTGGTGACCGGGTCGCCTTTTCCGTGGGATTTACTTGAAGGAGCCAAAGGAATTCAACTGGCTGAGAAAGGATTGGAGAGCTGGGCCCGGAGATGCTGGGTGGATATTCCTGAACTCCAGCCATGACCGGCCAGGGCAGGAAATGAATTCATAAATACAAAATTGAACCTATGCGGAAACAGATTTCATGAAGATTAATAATAATATAAAACCGGAAGATTTACTTGGAAGTATAGAGAATGTTTTTGATTTATCTGGCAAAAAGATATTGAATCTTGAGAAGGGCTGGAAGCCAGAGAACGGAACACCTGTATTCACTGTCAAAGGGAAATACTCCACCAGGGGATGGACTGAATGGACTCAGGGGTTTCAGTTTGGATCATCGATTCTGCAGTTCGACGCGACAGGTGACGAGAGTTTCCTCCAGATTGGCCGCAAAAAAACTGTTGAGATGATGGCGTCACACCTTTCTCATATTGGTGTTCACGACCATGGATTCAATAATGTTTCGACGTATGGAAATTTAATGAGACTGATGAAGGAAGGGACCATACCCAGAAACGACACTGAGCAGAATTTTTATGAACTGGCATTGAAGATTTCCGGTGCTGTGCAGGCAGCGAGATGGACAAATCTCGAGCCGGAAGGCAGAGGATATATTTATTCATTCAATGGTCCACATTCATTATTTATTGATACGATCCGATCGCTGAGGAGCCTGTGCGTGAGCCACCGGCTCGGGCATGCTCTGATGGGGGAGCATGATGAGAGGATTTCGCTGCTTGAGCGGGCGGTATTTCATGCGGATGTAACGGCGCAATATTCGGTTTATTATGGGGAGGGCCGGGATGCCTACGATGTTGTCGGCCGGACTGCTCACGAATGTATATTCAATATTAACGACGGCTTCTTCCGCTGTCCAAATTCCCAGCAGGGATATTCGCCATTCACCACCTGGACGCGCGGGCTGGCATGGGCACTCTGTGGATTTTCCGAACTTCTGGAGTTTTTTGAGACGGTGTCCGATGAGGAGATTTCCCAGACGATTGATGCGGGGCAATTTCGTGCCTCGTTATTGCGGGCTGCATGGGCGACAGCGGATTTTTATATCAACCATACTTTTGAGGATGGGATACCGCTGTGGGATACCGGAGCTCCACAGGTGCACCAGTTGGGGGATTATGCGGAAATGCGGTCGGATCCATTCAATAAATTTGAGCCGGTTGACTCCTCGGCAGCGGCTATTGCCGCTCAAGGGTTGATCAGACTTGGCAATTATTATCAGTCCAAGAAGGACACAAAAAATGGGAAAAGATATAAGCAGGCGGGATTGACTGTGGCGGAGACGCTGTTTGCAGAACCATACCTGTCGACAGATATAAAACATCAAGGGCTTCTGCTGCATTCGATTTATCACAGACCGAATGGATGGGATTATGTCGCGCGTGGGCAGACAGTTCCGAATGGTGAAAGCTCGATGTGGGGGGGACTACCATTTGCGGGAACTGGCGCTGCTGATTCAGAGAATTGCCGGGAAGAAGCCCTATTTAACCTTCTTCCGCTGCACAGAGGACTGATACCGGATCGATCAGATCAATCGGTGGAAAACCAGGCATTCGTCGACAAAGTCCAGCCACTTCTGGGGAAGCAGGGACTTTCCATGGCGGAAATAGATGACGTTTCCAGATAGGGATTCGATGGAGATGCCCTTCCAGGATTCGAGGTGCCGGATTCTGTTGGGGGTCATCCAGGAAAGAATGGCTGCATGGTCTGGTCCTTTCAGAACGTATTGTCTGCTGAATTCCGGATAGGCATCCAGGTCGATATCCTGCTTGGAGAAGCGGTCCCCGATCTGGTGGAAGATATTTTCTGGTTTGAGTCGGAATTCCGGAACGTGTGTGTGGGCGGGAGCCATGAATACGGTCTGGGAGTGCCGCGATGAATTTTTCCCGGAGCCAGTCACAAATGTGAAATCAAATATGGCTATGAGACAGTTCTGATACTGGCCAATCAGTGCATTTTTAATGCGATGGTTTCGTCCGATGGACCCGAGTTCGCACTGCATGATGGTGAGGATCGGGCCAGAATCGGGGAGAGCCACGAATTCAAGCCCCTGAGTGAGGGCTATGGCCGCCAGGTCCTCCCTTCGCTTTTTATCATTGAGAACGCTTACAACAATGATCGTGGCGAACAACAACAGCATTCCTGCAAAGATAATCCACATAACCGAAATCCATGGAATTTATAGGCCGGGGAACCCAGCGAATCAAGATGGATAAACCGGGGCGAGCATTCGAATCCAGTTGTCCCCGTGTTTCAGGCTTCGACACTCTCTCCAATGGGAGGGAATTTCAACGGCATCCCGTCGCGCATGACCAAGCAGGAAAAGCCCATCAGGTTTGAGCAACCAGGGAATATTAGTATCGTCCAGAGATTTCTGAGCCAGGGAATGGCTGCGCATCCCATGAGTCTTTTCTCCGTAGGGGGGGTCGGCAAAAAGAAAATCGAATTGGATGGATTCCTGTCTTAACCGGAGCGAGTGGGAGAAGGCATCGCCGGTGCGGACTTCGAAACTGCCGTTGAAGCCACAGTCACGAACATTATCCCGGATGAAGCGGGCGTGGCGGGGAGATTTTTCGATGCAGACGGCTGCTCTGGCTCCCCTTGAGAGGGCTTCCAGACTCAGGGCTCCGGAACCACCGAACAATTCCAGTATTGAGGCGTCATCAATGGTGGGACCCAGGCTGTTGAAGATCGCCATGCGCACCTTTTCCGGCGTGGGCCGCACACCGAGGCCATCCGGGACATGGATGACTTTTCCATATGCTGAACCACCAGTGATGCGCATGAGGATGGCAAGGGGAAATAGTTTCAGGATTTGCGCGAACGCACCGCTTCTTTGGCGGCTTCCATCTCATTTTCCAGATTTTTTTTGTCGGCGACCAATTGTCTTTCCAGTTCATTGGCGGTGGCGTGATCTCTGCCAAATCTGGCTTCCTGGATTTTTGGTTTGAGGAAAAGTTCTCTTTCAGCCATTTTTGCCCGGAATTTGCTGTCTATTTCGGCAATTTCGATTTTCTGCGAATCTGTGAGTATGGCGTGAGGTTCAGATTTGCTCAACCGTTCCATTGCCAGTTCATATGCTGATTTCATAGACGGGCGATATTAACGTATTTGGCAGAACTGGAAACAGAAATTCTGTGACGGGCGAGACATAAACGCCTGACCAGGCCCGGAAAGCGTGATAAATGATGCCATGGCTCAGAGCATCAATTCTCAGGTATCGGACCACTCATCTCAGGTTTTTCACATCGTGTGTTTTCAATTTTGCGAATCGACCACTCCGGAATCCACCGCGCGGATCATTGAGCGATTCAGGCAACTGGAGCAATCCATACCGGTCGTGAGGTCTCTCAAATATGGGTTGAACCATAGCCCGGAAGGCTTGAATAAAAATTGCACTCACGGATTCATACTGACATTTGGCAATGAATCCGACCGCGACCAGTATCTGGCACATCCTGATCATGAGGCATTTGTTCAATTTGTTAAACCGCATATCCAGGATGTTTTTGTCTTCGATTTTTCTGCATGAATCCGGCAGCAGAATAAAATTTAAAACAAAATTATTTCCGATGTAACCAATCCCCATGCTCCAGCCCTCTATGGAACTGTCACAACGATAGAATGAAGGATATTGTGAGTGGAGTCAGAAAAAACAGGAACAGATAAACAATATAAAATCCATCTGTGACATGATTCACAATATGTGCCTGAAATATTTATAAAGTACAAACAAGAGGAATATGAATATGAATAAAAAAGTATATGCAATTTTGATGTCCGCAGCATTGAGCCATTCGGTTGGCCAGGTATTGGCGGAAGAGGAAGTCTCTGTTGAATCGGCAACCAGTGCAGAGGTTGAGGAAGTGACCAGAATGGATGTGGTTCCTGAGATTATTGCACTGGCCCGGAATGAGAGGCCGGAGGACGGGGAATTTCCCCGCCGCGGGGGCCGGCCAGGATTTGGTGGCATGCCGGACGGCGAACAACATGGCGGACAACAGCATGGGCCGGGAATGGGATTTCAGAGAGGCCCGGGACAGGGTCGTGGCATGGAGGGGCCTGACGCACAGCCCATGAGACAGCAGCATGGCCCTGGCCGGGGACGACCACAGGAGCATGGTGAGAATCCACATATGCCCCCCATGCCGGATGGCGGCGACCATGAATTTGACGAATCCGACCACCAGGACCAGGGACCGGGTCGAGGAATGCATGAAGGGCGACCATCCCAAGAGAGATTCGGGCCTGGGCCTGGAATGCGGGATGAAGGACCGATGCAGCACTTCAATGGACGCCAGGGACGGGGATGGCGTCAAAGTGGAGAGGGACGGTATTTCCGGCCTGAGATGGCGGGTCCGGCCGCGCACGGATCACCCATGCGTCACATGATGCAGAGATTGGATGAGCTGGAACGGGAAGTGGAGCACCTGAGGCACCAGATCCATCGCCTCCAGACCAAAGAAAACCGGCCACGCCGTCGCCACCACCAGGATTGATCGTCACGCCAACCGGCAGAATTCTGGAATTAACCCGTTTTTCTGGAACTCGAACCTCACCCCATCCGTGGTGAGGATGCTTTGGTTTCAGGGATGCGGTGGATTCCAATTTTTCTCCTGGTTGACCTTGAGGATTCTCCGGGATTTTCCGGGTCTCGCTGGACGAGAGGGAATGTGGATGGAAAAGCGGATCCGGGAATCCGACAGGGCAGCCAGATGACCGGGCGCATGGATGTGGATGAGTCACCATGGACATGCCAGACCCGCCACGACTGAATTTCAAAGCTGGACCTGGGGCCGGAAGCATAAATTTATGGACGATGCGAAAAATCCGGGTTGGGCTTCCGCCTGAATCTGGTATAGTTGCGCCATGGGAATACTTGATGGAAAATGCGGCATCATATTTGGAGTCGCCAACAAGCGATCGATAGCCTGGGCGATTGCTGAAGCCTGGCAGGCGGCGGGAGCAAAGCTGGCCTTCACCTACCAGGGAGAACGGCTCAAAGGCAAAGTCGAGGATCTGGTTCAGGCATTTGGTGAGGACACTTTGCTTCTCCCATGCGATGTGACGGATGACGCCCCAGATTGATGCTGTGTTTCATGAAAGTTGGAAAGGCCTTTGGATCACTGGATCTCATGTTGCATTCCGTGGCATTTGCTCCGAAGGAATCACTGGAGGGCGACTTCCTCAGCACGACCAGAGCAGCCTTCCTGGCAAGCCATGATGTCAGCGCCTACTCGCTGGTGGCTTTGTGCCAACGGGCGGCTCCGTTAATGACAAATGGCGGAAGCGTGGTGGCCATGTCCTACTATGGGGCTGAAAAGGTGATTCCCAATTACAATGTCATGGGTGTCGCCAAAGCGGCCCTTGAAGCTTCGACGCGCTACCTGGCCGCGGACCTGGGGCCAAAAAAATCGGTCGACTGCATCAGTGCCGGCCCCATGAACACCCTGGCAGCACGGGGAATCGCAGGATTCACCAAAATGCTCGAGCATTGTGCTGAGCACTCCCCGTTGAAGCGCAATGTCTTCCCGGAAGAACTCGGCGCCACGGGGACATTCCTGGCGAGTGACGGAGCCGCAGCCATCACGGGCCAGGTCATATATGTCGACTGCGGATATCAGATTATGGGCATGTAGGCATTCGGGCTCAACTCCCGCAATTCGCATTCCCATCACGCCTCAGTGGCGTAGAACCAACTCACTCAACTCCGTAACAATATAATTTATGGCTGTAGTCATTACACTTTTGGTATGTGGAATTATTCTATTGACGCTGGAAGCCATCCTTCCCGGGTTGATACTTGGCGTGATCGGGATTGGATGCTGGGTGGCCGCAGTATTCATCAGCTACACCCAGATGGATCAGATGACCGGCCATCTCACCCTGCTGGGAGTCCTCTTTTTAAGCACGGGCGGGTTTCTTCTCTGGTTGAAATTTTTTCCGACCAGCCCCATGGGGAAAGTATTTGTTTCCACATCCTCGGTTGGCGAGTTGGGGCCCACCAACCAGGAACTGCTGGGCATGACCGGCCTCACCATCAGCCGATTGGCACCATCCGGTTTTGCCCGG
>JAJOIW010000065.1 GCA_021209225.1 Verrucomicrobiota bacterium | reverse complement strand
CAGGCAGGTGCCCTCAGCATCATTCCCATGGCGGTGATCTATATCGGTCCGATCATCTGTGCTTTCGGCACGGAGGAGCAGCGACGGACATGGCTGCCCGATATACTCGAGTCGCGTGCGTTCTGGGCACAGGGTTATTCCGAACCGGAATCCGGATCGGGTGTTTTCCACTTCCTCCTCATCGGAGAATAGATTGGTCAGAACTTCGGCCATCTCGTAGGAATCGGCGTTGCTCAGTGGGAAAACCCGGATCTCGGTGATGTCCTCGACATTTCTATCCATTTCACTAATCAATTGTTCGATGGTGGGAATCAGGTCGCTTGGGGCTGAGACGACGAGGGAGTTGGATCGTTCCTCAGCGATGGCGACAACGCGCGAATTGACAGCCAGAGCAGCACTGTTGCCATTGGCACTGTTGCCATTATTATTCTCTCCACCCCGGTTGCCACCCCGCCCACCAAAGGGGAATCCACCGGGGAACCCACCACCCCCGCCATTATTCCGGTTTGCATTGGATTGGTTTGCGCTGGTGTCGAAAATTCCTTTGACCACATCGGCGAGCTCTTTGGCATCGGCATATCTCAAAGGAAAAACCTTCAGGCTGGTGACACTGGAGATGGATTGATCCAATGCCTGGACAATCTGAGTGATGCGGTTGATGTTGGCCTGGGTATCCGTGAGGATCAATGCGTTACTGCTTTCATTGGCGTTAATGGTCGAATACTCCGGCAGCAGAGGTTGGATATTCTGGATCAGCGCGGTGGCGTTGCCGTAGCGTATGGGAATGATCTGGGTCACCATGAGGTCATTGTGAGGAATTTCGTCCGGATCGGCCCCCCGTCTCACTGGCAGGTCTTCAGTCGGAGCGGTTTTCAGTGGCACAATCTTGAGGATGCGCCCATTGGTTCCCCGGCGAACTGCAGTGAATCCCTTTTCATTCAGGATGGTATCCAATAAATCTATGGCCTCATCCCGATTGAGTGGCTGGCGGCTGATGACGGAGACATTTCCCTCCACCTGAGTGTCTGCCAGGATGACATATCCAGCCGCTTCACTGAGGTACTCCAGAACGGTCTCCAATGGAACATCTTTGAAATTCAATATGATCTCTGGTTCTGTCGGGCCAGGAGCCTGGTCCTGTGCCACCGCATTCAGCAGGCATGTCATGCCTAATACTCCAATCACAGCCGCATGCCGTATATACATTTTTATCGGATTCATAATGTTTATAAAATTTCTTAATATATTATTAAGTATTGAGATCTGTCGGATTTCATTTTGTAAATATTGCCGGTCTTCACTGGGTTTCCTGTCTTCGGCGTTCGAGTAATTTTTTAAGTATATCATTTTCATCCGCTGTGGGTTCGTCTGTGGTGGGTGAGCTGGGTGATGTGTTGGATGGGGCTGGCGATGTGCGCGGGTTGCGGCTGGATGTTCGTGGCCCACTGGATGAGTTGGGTGAGGAGAACTGGGGGGCAGGGCTCGACATTTTTTTCCATGGGTTTTCATCCTCCCTTTGCATGGATTGCCCGATTTCCAGAACGACATTTTCCTGAGCCCCGGAAGCTGGATCAGGCGGAACCTCCAGAGTGACCTTATCGATGCCAATTTCCAGGATGGAAAATCCTCCGATTTTTTCACCCTGGTTGCGGATGCCACTGAAGCCGCTGGACGATCCATTGAAGATCGCCATCTGCTTTCCGTTATATTTCATGATCCCATTGAGTCCAAAAGTATCGACCTGTGGGGTTTTCGTCACCGGGCGTTCCTGTCTCTGTTCTGGTGGCCGGTAGGGGCGGCGGTTGGGATCGAATATATTATTTCTGACTATGGCATGGAAGAACTCGATTTTGTCTGGTCCGACAACTGACTCGTCGGCTGCGTTTGTTTCCTGTGAGAGCAGCGATCCTGGGATCAGCAGAAATATGGAGAGGCACATGGCCTGACCCATGCTGGTTGATGCATGCTGGAAAAAATTTATTTTCATGCGGTGGTGGTTCAGAGTTTTTTGCCGAGTTGGAGACCTGAGATATTGAGACTGAGGGAGATGGTTTCTCCGTCTTTGTCACGGGCTGAGAATTCGATTTCCTCGATGCGGACTGGCAGTGGGTCATTTTCTATTTTGTGAACGAAGTCGACACATTGATCCAAGGACCCTTCAGCGGCGAGCCGGAGGCTGAAGGTGTTGTATCGATCGTCAAAGTTCTGCCATTGGGGTTTGACCGCTGTGAGTTTGATGCGGCTTTGATCCATCCAGTTTTCGAGGGATTTGAGTACCTGGTTTTCAGCTTCCGGGTTGACCTGATCGAGGTCATCACGTTGATAGATGCGCCATGCGCGTTGAATGGTGCGTTCCCGGTTGAGAATATTCTCCCCGCGTTGAATTTTGCCGCGCAGGTCACGAATCTCCTGGCCTGTTTCCTTCCATTTAGCGGTGAGTGGCTGAAGAACAAAACTATCGCCCACCAGTAGGACGACGGTGGCGATGGCGACCATTTTTAAAAGTGCTTCTCTTTGTTTAATTTTCATCGCGGTTATTGGCGCTGAGTTCCGGGTTTAATGGGGTTGTGTCTGGTGTGGGAGCTGCACCGGGTGTCCAGGAGAATTCGAGGAGAAAAAAGATGGGACTGTTGCCTTGTTGCTGCAGGAGTTCCAGACCCTGGATTCCTGGGGTTCCCCGCAGATTATCCATGACCTTGAGCAGGGCACTCTGATACTGAGCGGACCCTGAGCACCGGACGATGTTCTGATTCCGCAGAGTTAAACTCTTGATCCAAATCTCACCGGACTGGGGAAAAGCCTCAAAAATGGCTTTCATGGTGACTAGAGTCGGGACATCCGTGGCAAACCAGGGGCGGAACTCGCGGATCTGGTTTTGAATTTTTTCCAACTCCCTCACTTTGGGTTCCATGGTGGCCCATCTGGATTTGAGTGAGGACAATTGTTTGGACTGGAGGAGAAACGCGCTCCCTGTGATGAGTGCCAGTGATCCGAGGCCCGCTGTGATCCAGAAATTTTTCCTGGAATCAAAACGCTGAATAAGTTTCTCCAGTCGATTCGGTTTTGGGGGAAGAAACTCAATTGGGGACTTGAGGCGGGTGAGAATGTCTTCTGCGATGGATTCCATGAGTGAATCCCCATTGGTGTCTCCCAGATATTCGAGTCCACACGCTTCGATCCCAGCTAATGAGAGGGTTGATCCAAGAGTATCTCCCCCATTCGGCAGGCTGATGGAACTCAATTTCTGCAGGTCCCTTTGAATATTCTGCGGGAGTTGTGCGATGGAAATACGAATGTCTCTCACGAGATTCCTGAGATCCTCCATGCCTGGGTTGATGGGGAAATTCCTCAACCCCACGATGACGCCCGCATGCTGGATGGCAAGTGTCAGGTTCTCCGCTGAGCGAAGCAGTAATCCCTCACCTGATTTGCGACTGAGTGCCGGTTCGAGAATTCCAGCGATGTCGACCGTGACACTGATCACCTGATAATTGGAGGTCTTGAGCGCCTGAATGATTGGTGTCACCTTGGATCGGCGAAGCGCTAACACCAGGGCCTCGGACTTCTGAACCGGACTTTCAATCTTAGAGAGGAAAACCTCGTTGATCGGGTAGGGGAGTCTTTGCTCCGCCTCGAGCTGGATGAATCCCTCAACATCCTCTTTGGGCAGGTCCGGAATGGATAATGCGAACGAGAAAATCCGATCACTTGCGTAGACGAGAGCCACCTCTCTGCATTGGGAGTTGAGTTGAGTCAGCAGCTTGGTGATGGATGATTCCAGATTGTCTGTGGACAACCTTTCCGGCATATCCTCGAGCTGGACAGCCGCTTGTGCACGCAGCACGACACCCTGGTGTTCTGCGGCAAAATGCATGGCGACAAGGTGATCCTTGTCGATGAACAAAAGGATCACATTCAGTCGCTTTTTGGTGGGTATTGAGATCATCTTGAATTACTTGAAGAAGTGGATGTGCGGAATTGTTGACGGATGGATTCTCCGAGGGCCCAGCCGTAGCGGCTCATATCCTTCCTGTGTCGAACCAGGGCGGCGCCATCTGAATTATCAATGATGAACCGGACCCTGCGATACCCCTGGCCGCGCCGTCCGACGGCTGCCACATCCAGTGTGAACTGATAGGCTTTATCGGTGAGATAAGGTTCCGCCTGAGCCAAAGCCTCCGCGCTCAGCACATCGCGAATCCAGTCGATGGTTGGATTGGCTTCGGTGTTGCCCGTGCGCGCGGCGACCAGTTGTTGAGCGGAGGATTCGTCCAGTCCAGGGATGCAGGCCAGCACAATGCTGCTGGCGGAATTGACGTTCACTTTAAAGGAATTGGTGGTTGAGGAATCCTGTTCGGTGGGTGGCGGTTGTTGCTGGAGGCGTGCGGCACCGCCTGGTGGGTTGGTATTGTTTCCTGGTGGGTTGGTGTTGCCATCGTTATTTTCTCCGGCTGCGGCGGTGTCCGCATCGGGTTCTGATGCATAGACAGTGACGTATTCGATAAGGCCGAAGTCGAGCACGCCATCACCATTATCCGCTGGTGGAGTCAGATCCCCGTCATTCTCATTTGGATCCAGAATGCCATTCTGGTTGGTGTCCTCCCCGTAAAGCATTTCGGTTGTGGCCCCGAAAACCAACCGCAATTCATCCACCGTTTCAAAAGGAGCATTTTTGATGGAATAGGAATTGGCCATCATTGAGTACATACTCGATTCAGCTCCGTTTTCAGTGACGTCGTCATCTTCATCTCTCCAATCGATGAGAGCGGCTGCGAACTCCTGGGTGATCATGGGAAGCGATTGAAGCACTTCGATAGGTGCCGTGTTGATATTAATCTTTGAAGCTTCGTCAATGGGGCCAAAAGTGGGTGATGACGATTGAAGCGTGGTGTCCCCCGATCGTCCGATGAGATAGACTGTGGCTTCCCCTATTTGAAAAAATTGGCTGGTGTAGTTGGCGGTGTCCGGAATATTTCCCGCCTCTTCGGATGAGGTGAGTACGAACTGGAAGTAGCGCAATGCTCCCTGAATCGCCTGTTCCGCCTGGTTTCCCTCGTGGAACTGTTCCGCTCCTCGGTATTCAAGATACATGGAATGGCCCAGAAAAAGCGCAATGGTCACCAGCCCAAACGTGATCCACATCACAATAATCAGCACTGCCCCGCCATGCGGAGCTTTCAATTGGCATCGATTTATTTCGATGATGTGCTTCATAATTCATCAAAGACCGGCTGATTGCCCGGTGGGCGGGGTGGCACTGCCTGTGGAATTTGTCGAGCTTCTATCGGCAGGCTTGACGACAAATACCGGCACCACTATCTCCCGGGTTCCCAGTATGCGATTGTCCTGCGTCGAGGTGTCCATGTGGACGGCCAGGGTGGCTCGAACCGCCAGCGGGATAGCCGGATCTGATGTAGTAGAGTCCCAGGTGGCTTCCCAGGTTACACCATTGAAGAATTGAAATGTCAGTGAATCAACCCCAGTCATGAGTTCCATGGTCTCGGGAGTATTCTGAATCTGGGCGGCCACATTGCGCGTGACTTCACGCAGGAGGGATTGTCCAAGATTTGTCGAGGTATTCATCCCATATTGACTCAGGATGGAGTTTCCCAGGAAGTAGCGCACTTTTTGTATATCCCCCCAGGGAAGGGAATCGGAAATATGTCCGGACGTGGTGAAAAACTCGATTTGCCCGCTGGTTGAGGAATTGTCTGAGTAGATTTCCCCCGCGTGGCTTCCGCCGGTGATAATGATGTTTTCGAGGTCTTTTTTGAGGATATTGAGGGCGATGGTATTGTGGTTTTCCCAATTCATCCGGGAGTCGATTCTTTTCCGCATGCTGAGTGCGCCAGCCAGAGTCATTTTCATCACGAGGAGGATGACGGCAAATGCCATGGTGGCGAATACGACTTCGATCAGGGTGAAGGCGTGACGGGACTGCAATTTGACATGGGATTTCATGAGGATTGAGAGACAACCTATGGGCTCTCGTTGACCAACGTGGACAAAGTGATGGTGTAGGGGACAGACTGGACTGGATAGGTGATGTGGAGTCTCATTTCGCGCATTGTGTCCACGTCCCAGGATGTTTGTTCGAGACTATAGGAGAATGTGGGAAATTCCGGGGAGAAGGTGCCTGAGCTTGGGGCGTTCTGCCACAGGTTGCTGATGCTGTATTGGTTGAGAAAGTTGTTGCCGAGGCGGCTGGCGATGACCCGTCTTTCAGCGGCGACACCGGCGCGGTTGGCAACGGCCAGTCCCTGAAGAACCACCGGAATCAGGATCCCCATGAAAACCATGGCGGCGAGGACTTCAACGAAGGTGAATCCTGCCCGATTGGTTAATCTGGTTGGTCGGATTGAGGTATGCAAGGGATGGATCATTGGCAGTTAAAAGTGAATATTGGATTTGGCCGGGTAATTTCGCAATCGTGAAGGCCCGCTCTTCATCGGAATCATGCCAGATTCTCCAGGATTGGGGTGCCTCCGGAGCCATTGTCCCATCCGGCAGGAAGGTCACAATATAAACATTGCCATAGATGGGGATGGATTGATCAAAGTCCAGATTGAGGTTTTCATCCCACATGAATGGTCCGGGCATGGCACGGAAATTATTTGTATACCCGTCCTCCCTTTGAATGGAGAGCAGTCGGCGGTCTAAGTCCATGCGCATCTGAATGGGAATTCCAGTGGAAACGGCTTCACGCCTGGCAAACTCAGTCAGCGCCAACATGCGGCGCGACTCTTCAACAAGGTTGCGCGATTTGAAGAAATTCCTCAGGGATGGCATGGAAATCGCGATCACAGCAGCTAAAAGCACCATGACTGTGATCAACTCCAGGAGGGTGAAACCCCGCCGGCGGATTCGATCTGGAGGCGCTGTCCGCTTATCGGTTATTCTCGTCGAGCCAGTTGGTGATGTCATCATCGGTTCCTGCTTTTCCATCTGGCCCGGAGGAATAGAGGTCGTACGAACCCTGGTTGTTTTTTTCCGGGAAAGACATAGACGTAGGCATTGCCCCAGGGATCGAGAGGGACTCCACCTTTTTTGAGGTAGGGTCCTTGCCATGAGGTGGCGTTATTTGCCGAGGGGGGGTTGATCAGTTCCTGAAGATTATTGCCGCTGCGGGGGTATTCACCCATATCGACCTCATAGGAATCAATGGCCAACTCCATATTGGAGATCTGGCTTTGTGCCTGGGTTTCCTTGGCCTGTTTGGATCGGCCGGCAAATTTGGGCACCACCACAGCTGCCAGTGCCGCCAATATCACCATCACCAGAATCATTTCCACCAGCGTGAATCCCTGGCGATGACGATTCAGACCACCACCCATTGAACCATTTATAATTATTTTCATTGTATCCTCTCTCTCTTTCTAATCTCTGTTTTGATTTATTCTGATATATTGAATTCTGTCATCCGGGCTATTTGATATAGTCCTGGATGGTGAAAATCGGGATGACCATGCCGACGAAGATTGTTCCGATGAATCCCGCAGCCATGAAAAGCATCATGGGTTCCATCAAAGCGACAGCCATCTTCAACTGCTGGTCCAGATCCTTTTCTGTGACTTCCGCCAAACGGAGCAACTCCTTGTCCAAGCGTCCACTTTCCTCCGCGATGGAAATCATCTCAATGGTCGCTCCACTGAATAAGGATCGACAACTTGATAAGCTGCGAGCCAGCGATTCTCCTTTTTTGACCCGCTCAATGGATTCCGATGTGGCATCCGTCAGCGTCTGGTTCCCCAGGGACCTCCGCGCCACAGTCAATCCATTGACCAACGGAATCCCCGAATGAATCAATGTGCCCAGCATCCGGCAGAACCGCGCCAATGCAAACTGGGACATCAGAGGACCAATGACCGGCAGTTTCAGGAGAATCTCTTCAAACTTCCTTTTGCCGGCAGTGGAACTGAGCCAGCGTCGGGCCAGGAAAACCAGGCCAATAAGCCCTCCAATAACATACAACCCGTAATGCATCAGGAACTCACTTGTGCCCACAACCACACGTGTGATCAATGGAAGCGCCGCCTGGAAATCCTCAAAAAGCGTCTTGAATTTCGGGATGAAAAAAAGCATGAGAAAGATGACCGCCGCCACGGCCAACACAAAAAGCACCGCCGGATAGACCATCGCCGTCACGACCTTGCCTTTCAGATCCTTGTCCCGCGATTGAAAATCAGCTATCTGGCCCAGCACAATGTCAAGAAAGCCACCGGTTTCACCCGCTTCGACCATGGCCGTATACACCTTGGGAAAAGAATCGGGAAACCGGGACATCGCCTCCGAAAGTGCCAGTCCGTCAACGACCAGGTCGTGGAGATCTCTCCATCTTTTCCTCGCCACCGGGGCGCTGGTTTCCTTGTAGAGAACTGTCAGAGCTTTGCTGAGCGGCACCCCGGCCGTGAGAAGGCTCGACAGCAGTCGGGTGAAATTCTCCAGCATGGCAAAGGTGACTTTGCGTCCAGCCCAGGGCAGTTGAAATGACTGTTTGGGTGAATCCTCACCTGCCTGGCTGCCTTTGGGCGGAGCGGACACCTCATCCAGTTTGATGGGCTGCAGTCCGAGAAGTTTTTATCTGCCTATGGCATCCGGCCGGCTGGTGGCTTCGATGACTCCGCCGTCGTGCCCCCCATCGGATCCAATCGCTTTATATTGAAAATATGGCATGTGAATCAGGCGTTTTTACTCAATTCACCTTTGGTGACGCGGAGCACTTCATCGGGAGTGGTGACCCCTTCGCGGACCAGCCTCCAACCATCATTGCCCAGAGTTCCCATACCATCCTTCAGGGCAAGTTCCTTGATTTCATTTGAGGAACAGTTCTGCAGAATGCGTTGGCGGATGGGCATGGTCATGGCCATCATCTCGAAGACGGCTTGTCGCCCCCTGAAACCTGTATTCCTGCAATCCTGGCACCCCATCGGGGTGAAAATCGGGGTGTCGTCTGGAATATCAAACTGGATTTTCAAAGCCTTCGCTTTATCGGTTTTATCGACCTTCCGGCATTTGGGGCAGAGGACGCGCACCAGGCGTTGAGCCAGAACTCCCTCGAGAGAGGACGCCACCAGATAGGGTTCCACACCCATGTCGATGAGTCGGGTGATAGCGCTCGGGGCATCATTTGTATGCAGAGTTGAGAAAACAAGGTGACCGGTCAGGGATGCCTGAACCGCAATTCGAGCCGTCTCCTGGTCGCGTATCTCCCCGATGAGAATGACATCCGGATCATGCCTCAATATTGCCCTGAGCCCGGCGGCAAATGTGAGTCCGGTCTTATCTGAGACCTGGATCTGGTTGATGCCTTTGATCTGATATTCAATCGGGTCCTCCACCGTGATGATCTTGCGGATTTTATCGTTGATCTCACTCAGCGCCGTGTAAAGTGTGGTCGTTTTTCCGCTTCCCGTGGGGCCTGTCACCAGGAATATGCCGTGTGGCATCGCCAGGATCTCGCGGAATAACTTTTTTTCCCGCCCCCCCCATACCGAGCCGGTCGAGGCTGAGGACAGTTCCATCCTGCCGCAACAATCGCATCACCACCGCTTCGCCATGCAACATCGGTATGATGGATACGCGCACATCGACTTCCTGGTTTTTGAGTTTCAGTTTGATTCTGCCGTCCTGTGGCACTCTTTTTTCTGCAATATTCAGGTGGCTCAGAATTTTGATGCGGGAGACGATGGCGGGCTGGAAGCGCTTTATCTCTGTCGGGACTGGAATTTCCAGAAGCAAGCCATCGACCCGGTAGCGGATCTGCAATTCGAGTTCAAATGGTTCCAGGTGGATATCTGTTGCTCTCAGTTCGATGGCATCACTTAGAACCTGATTGACAAATCGGATGATGGACGCATCCCCGGCGGCCTTATCGAGGTCATTTTCATCGAGTGTTTCGTTGTCGACGACTTGAAATGCGGCATCGTCTTTGAGGGTGTCAATGGTATCGGCACCGACTCCCAGGCGTTCCTTGATTTCGCGGCGGATGATGGACGACGGAGCTAAAACCGGATTGATGGTCAATCCGGTCAACACTTTCAATGTGTCAAATCCCTGAGTATCAAATAATCGGCTCGTGGCGACTTCCACACAGTTGCCGGACCGGCGCAGGGGGAGGATTTCCTCTTTGATCAGGATGCGGGCAGGGAAGATTTTGAGGACATCCCGATCAATGTCCTCGCCGGATAAATCTGAGTAAGGCACACCGTATTCCCCGGCAATCCAGCGCAAAACACCCGCTTCAGAATTGAATGCTGTCCCATTTTCACCTTCGCCATGGGATTGGATGATGGCTGCCAGCCTGTCCGCATCGGCTGTCGTCAAGCATCGTGATTCTTTAAGTTTCTCAATAAGCTCAGTCATGTCTGGTATTGGTTCACATTGGTATATCCTCCCAGAGTGGATGCTCAGATTCAATGGTTCTGGATGAGGTTGATAGCCGAAAACAGGTCCTGGGGCGAGGCGGTATCCTGCCCCAGAACCAAATTTTGGAATCGGATAAGAATAATTTTTAATCTGTCCTTGAATCCAATGTTCCACCCCATGGGTGAAACGGTATTCAAGAATGGATCATGGGAGAGTTCCATCAATAATGGCGAGAGCTTCCTGCTTCAATGTGAGGAGCTGGCGAAGTTCTTCCTGAGCCTTTTTGAGTTTGACTTCATTGGCTTCACGTTCTGCGCGGTAAGCGGCTATTTTCTGTTTCAGTGTATCTGATGAGGCACCATCTTCGATGGCTTTATTGAGTGCGCCACGTGCCGAGGTGTCATCCTGCTGGTCGCCACCGCGTCCGCCGCCACGTCCACCAAAGCCACCACGCCCGCCGAATCCACCAAATCCTCCGCGTCCAGTCATCTGCAGCTCACGAACAGCGTTGAATTTGGGTCCGATGACTTTCCATTCAGCCTCGGAGAATTCATAACGTTCACGCATTCTTTCCTCCATTTGCTGGCGGAATTGTTCCGGGTCGAAATTTCCACCGCCTGGTCCGCGTTGCCCGCCTGGTCCCTGACCGCGTTGTCCGCCCTGTTGGGCGTCCAGCTGGCCGACGGAAATTATGACAGCTGCGGTCATCACGGCAGCTCCAATCAATTGCTTCATGTTTTTCATACCTTTACTATGTGTTGAGTGCACTCCCTCTCAGACATTGGGGCAAATTCCCAGGTTACAACCTTTTTTGTCCGGTATGAATTGGAGGGAAATGCTGGGGAATGAATGGGAATCAATAAGTGGTCATTTTCCGCAGTTGATCCATTCGGGAATCGATGTCATGGCGGGTGATCTGAGTGGTGGTGTTGAGACCGAACCCCTGGCAGCAGAAGGAGGCCGTCACACTTCCGTAAATCATTCCCCGGCGAAGTCTTTCCTCTATGTCGCCATCGGGATTATTGGCCAGGTAACCGATGAGGCCTCCCACAAAAGAATCTCCCGCGCCCGTCGGGTCGATCACATTTTCCAGTGGATATGCTGGAGACAGAAAATATCCATTGGGAGACGAGAGGATGGCGCCATGTTCCCCTTTTTTGACGATCACATACCGGGGCCCGGCTGCATGGAGTTTTTTCGCAGCCACCACGATATTATCCTCTTCGGTGAACAAATGGGCTTCGCTGTCATTGAGCACCAGGCAATCGACATGTCCCAGAAGTTTCAGCAGTTCCTCGCGGGCGATGTTGAGCCAGAGGTCCATGGTGTCCACTATGACAAACTCCGGTTTATCGATCTGCTTGAGCACATGGTGTTGGAGCTGGGGAGCACAATTCGCCAACAATACATATTTGGCAGCTCTCTGTTTCTCATTGAGAACCGGATTGAATTTCTCGATCACTCCCAATTCGGTTTCGAGAGTTCTTCGATTATTCATATTGACTTCGTATTCACCGGACCAATGGAAGGTTTTGCCTTCGGCCTGTTCGAGGCCATCAATCTGGATCCGGTGTTTTTTGTAGAGATCGATGTATTCGTTTGGAAAATCATTCCCGACGATGCCGAGGAGCTGTGGGCTGGTGAAAAAACTCGCCGCCACCGCAGCATGACTCGCTGAACCACCCAGCAGCCTCGGGTTTTCACTATACGGAGTTTTTATGGAGTCGAGTGCCGTGGTTCCTACAATTATTAAGCTCATTTCAGTATTTCTTATTTATGATGAAGCCCGGCTTGATCTGAGTCATCCGGGCTGAATGAATTCCGATTTATGCGGGGCTCAATCTAGGAATTTACGGAATTGTTTGCAAGATCGGGTGATGTCTGAGGAAAGAAGGATTGCGGAAACAATACACAACCGCGTGGCTCCGGCGCTGAGGATTTCGCGGATGGTGCTTTCATTGACTCCACCAATGGCAAACCATGGGATGGCGACATTCTCTTTCGCCCATCGCACATAGTCCAATGTCACGGGGCGGGCATCCGGTTTTGTCTGGGTGGGGAAAACCGGGCCAATGGCAATGTAATCCGGCGCCGCATCAATGGCGCGCATAGCCTGGCGGGGCGAGTGAGTGCTCAATCCCCAGCAGATGGGGTTCGATCTATCCTGGAGCTGTTGAATATGCTTGTACCCTGCCTCAAAGAAATCCTCCTGCCCCAGATGGCAATAGGAGGCGCCAACCTTTCTGGCGATGTCCGGGTGGTCATTGACCACCAATGGCACATTGTAGGCGGACAGAACTTTCTGCAGTTTTTCCGCTGTTGCCAGAATGCGGTCGGGGTCCCAGTCCTTTCCTCTGAGCTGAATAATATCGGACCCGCCATCACACAACTGGGTGGCCACCCGAGCCGGATCCGCACCTTGGAGATAGGCTGAGTCCACAAATGTATACAGCCGACACTCCCTGATTGATTTCATAATCCTTTGTGGGGATTGGATCGTTCCTGAAGTTCCTCGATAAAGTGAGTGGTGTATTCTCCCTGGTGGAATGCGGGATCCTGGAGAATGACCTGTTCGAACGGGATGGTGGTTTTGACCCCGGTAATCATGAACTCGCTGAGTGCACGACTCATGGTATCGAGTGCTTCCTGGCGGTCCTTTCCATAGGTGA
The DNA here is from genome assembly GCA_021209225.1 of Verrucomicrobiota bacterium. Lineage (GTDB taxonomy): Bacteria > Verrucomicrobiota > Verrucomicrobiia > Limisphaerales > JAJOIW01 > JAJOIW01. Next base: position 4,187 of record JAJOIW010000065.1, on the reverse strand, counting down.
TCAGTTTCCCGATCATGGAATCATAATACGGAGGGATGGTGTAGCCGGCATAACAATGAGAATCCAACCGAACATTCCGGCCTCCAGGTGGATAGTACATCTCGATCAACCCCGGACTCGGCCGGAAATTGTCGTATGGATCCTCAGCATTGATGCGGCATTCAATCGCATGCCCTTTGAACTGGACACTGTTCTGGGAAATCTTCAGTGGTTCCCCATTCGCGATGAGAATTTGTTGCTTGATCAGATCGATTCCAGTGACCTCTTCCGTGATGGGGTGTTCGACCTGGATGCGTTTATTGACCTCCAGGAAGTAGAAATTTCCTTTGTCATCGACAATGAACTCAACGGTTCCGGCATTGGTATACTCCGCTGCCTCGGCAATTTTCACAGCCGCCTTGCCCATGGTCTTCCTTAAATTCTTGAACTTATGATCGATGAATGGCGATGGCGTCTCTTCGATCAGTTTCTGGTTCCGTCGCTGAATCGAGCAGTCCCGCTCGCCTAAATGGATGATGTTGCCTTTGGTGTCGGCCAGAATCTGAAACTCGATATGCCTCGGGTTTTCAATGAATTTCTCGATATAGACCCCGGCATTGCCGAAGGCGGTTTCGGCTTCCGATCGGGCGTATGGAATCCGCGGATGAGTGAAAAGTCATTGTGAGCCACGCGCATGCCACGTCCTCCTCCACCGGCGACTGCTTTGATGAGGACTGGATAGCCGATTTCTTTGGCAATATCCCTTGCATCCTGCTCATTCTCGACGAGGCCATTCGAACCGGGAGGGATGGGAACACCGACCTTTTTAGCCAGTTCGCGACTGACGGCCTTGTCCTCCAGCAGGTTCATTGCCCGTGGGCCGGGACCGACAAACTGGATGTTGCAACTGGAGCAGACCTGAGCGAACTGGGCATTTTCCGAGAGAAACCCATAGCCCGGGTGGATGGCATCGACATCGGCAATTTCCGCAGCGCTGATCAGGCGGTCAATCCTCAGGTAACTGTCAGCACTCGCCGCCTTCCCAATACAGATCGCCTCGTCTGCCAGTTGCGCGTGCATCGAGTTGGCATCCGCCTCGGAATACACCGCCACAGTGCGAATATTCAATTCCTTACAGGCGCGGATAATCCGCACCGCAATTTCCCCACGATTGGCGACAAGAAGTTTTTCAAACATTCCAATATCAATTCTAATTAGAGTAAATGGCAGGAGGTGAGTCTTTCAGCAGACTCCCTGTGCATTTCCATAAGTGCCTCAATCGGGACGAATTTCGTAAAGAGGCTGACCGAACTCAACCGGCTTTGAATTCTCAGCGATCTGCCGCACGATAGTCCCCTTTTTCTCAGCCTTGATCTCATTCATGACTTTCATCGCCTCAATGATGCAAACGACGGTGTCCACGTCGACCCTGGCACCTTCGGTGACATAGGGTTCTGCTTCAGGGGAGGGTGAGGAGTAAAAGGTCCCGATCATGGGTGAGACAATTTCATCCAGGTCCGCATCTTTTTCGGCGGCGGCCGACCTCCCATTTTCCGGGTCGTGAGCTGTACCCGGATGAGATGGTGCCGGCCCACTGATTCCCTGAGGCAGGTAATGAGGTTGATGGGCAAAATAGTTGGGAATATAGGTGCCCTCGGTCCTCAACTCTCCGGTCGTGGATCGTTTGAGTTTGACCTTATATTCTTTTTTCTCAAGCTCGAACTCCGAGATGGAGTTTTCTTCATGAGTTCGATGATCAGTTTGATGTCCTTCAGGTCCACCGTGTCAAATAGTGATGGTCGGTATTGGGTTGATCGGGCAGCAGATGGGGAATTAGGTTTGTGGGCCTGACTTCACCGGTCCACCCGAGTCGGCACATCATACGCCCATGATCCACCCGGTCAAGAATTAAGCATGGGTTTAATCCAGGATGTAGGAAAACATGGCGTCGCGGAGTTTAGGTTCAAACCAGGTGGATTTCGGTGGCATGATGCCATTATTGTCGGCCACGCGCATGAGGTCGTGGATACTGGTGGGGAACATGGATATGGACACGGCATATTCGCCTGAATTCACAATTTTCTCCAATTCGCGGGTTCCACGTATACCGCCTATGAACGCGATGCGCTTACTGGTTCTGGGGTCATCGATACCCAGGATGGGGTCGAGGATGTGCCTCTGGAGGAGTGTGACATCCAGGAGTTCAATAGGGTCAGTGGATTCGAGAAAGTTGTCGCGAATCGTTGCCTGGTACCACTGACCCGCCAAATAAAGCCCGAACTGGTGCTTTTTCTCCGGGGTCACAGCGGTGGATTGCGGGATGAGCCTGGCGATCAGATCCAGTTTGTCGAGCAATTGCGATGGGGACAATCCGTTCAGGTCTTTGATGGCCCGATTGTAAGCCAGAATCTGCATCTGGTGGTCCGGGAAAATGACTGTGAGAAAGTGGCTGCTTCCGTCGGCCCCTTTCCGGTCCTTGAACACGCGGGCGGCAGCGGCACTGCGGTGGTGGCCATCCGCTATATAGAGTGTTGGAATTGCCGCAAAGGCTGCCGTGATTGTCCCGATGATTTTCGCATCCTCAATTGTCCATGAGGTGTGGCGGACTGCGTCCTCAGCCTGGAAATCGACATCCGGGGTTCCTGAGGTGATTTGTTCGAAGAGTGCATCGAGTTCTGCCGAGGACTTGTAGGTCAGGAACACGGGGCCGGTTTGAGCATTGAGTGCATCGATATGACGCACCCGGTCATTCTCTTTGTCCGGGCGGGTGAATTCATGTTTTTTAATCACAGAATCCAAGTAGTCCTGGCACGAGGCGGCGGCGACGAGTCCGGTTTGAGAATGGGACCCCATAATCTGGCGGTAGAGGTAGAACTTGGGGGCGGTCATCGCGGAACAAGGCGCCCTGGTCGATGAGTTTCTGAAGGTTTTGAGCTCCCATTATAGACTGCGTCCGAATAGGGATCTGTCTCCGGGGGCAGATCGATTTCAGGTTTGCTCACATGTAGGAAGCTCATGGGGTTCCCGGCCGCCATTTCCCGGGCTTCTTCGGACGACATGACATCGTATGGGAGCTGGCAAATCTGGTGAGCGAGATCGCTTTTGGGTCTGAGTGCTGCAAATGGTTGGATATCAGCCATAGTCGGTATCCACCATACCCATAACCGCCAGGAAATCACGCACTTTCTCCAGACCTTGACCCAGGTATGAATCCATGGCTCAATAGGCCTCTTCATGACTCAAATGAGGCCATTTTCGACGCGGATCCTTGAAATCTCATCACCACAGGACTTTGATCAGGCATTGGAGGCGGCCCATGATGTGCTGGAAGATGGCGGGATTGTGGCGGTCCCGACTGAGACAGTCTATGGATTAGCGGGGGATGGATGGAATTCCTCTGCTGTCGACCGCATCTTTCAGACTAAGGGTCGTCCATCGACGAATCCGGTCATTCTTCACGTGGCGAGCATGGGCATGCTGAGGGAGTGTGCTCTCAACATTCCCGACTCTGTATCCGCGCTGGCCGGGGCATTCTGGCCGGGGCCGTTGACTTTGGTATTGGAGCGTTCTGAGCGGGTTCCGGCGCTTGTTCGGCTGGCGGGTCACGGTGGCTGTCCGCTGGCCCGGGCATCCTTCATGCGGGCGCTGATTCAAAAACTGGGCAGGCCCATAGCCGCTCCCAGCGCCAATCTGTCCACCCGCTTATCGCCCACGACAGCCGAACATGTGCGTGCCCAGCTCAATGGACTCATCCCGTTGATCATTGATGGTGGTGCCTGCAATGTCGGCATTGAATCCACGGTCATTGACCTGACATCGGATGGCCCGACTATCCTGAGACCCGGCATCATTGACCTGGACGCGATTCAGAGAGTACTTCCCGATCTGAGTGTTTCACAAGCGGCATCCGGCATACCGGGTTCTCCCGCGCGGAGTCCTGGTCAGATGCTGCTTCATTATGCCCCGAACTCACCACTCCACCTCTTCTCCCATGCTTCCGAATCCCAGCTGGTCGAGTTCGTCCAATCCAGGAATTCCTCACCTGGAAAAACTCATATCCTGTCCCACGTGGCCCGGCGGTTCCAGTTTCATTGGGGGAACTTCATACTCATTCCCGACGATCCGGAGGCTTATGCCAGAGCACTTTATGCTGAGCTTTTCCGCACGGATCAATCTCATCCCGACCAGATTCTGATTGAGATGCCCCC
>JAJOIW010000218.1 GCA_021209225.1 Verrucomicrobiota bacterium | reverse complement strand
TCAGCCTGGATGAAGGAATCGATTACATTTTGAAATTCTGGTTGGCCCTCAAATTTGGGGGGGATCGGTTTGGAAACAGGCTGGAATGCCCAGTGGTCTTTCGGATTGCGTGTCAGGACAGCGGGTGGGGTCCGTGTGTCAGCCAAGCCTGTTGCAATCCAGGTCTGCAGAATGAAAATATCCTCAGACCTTAATTTGGGTTTATCTTTGGGCATTCTGAGGTCCTCCCGTGAATGCTGCACAGCTTGGATCAGAATGCTTTGATCCGGGTTTTTCAAATCGACCGCTGGTCCGGTCAATCCCCCGGCGAGAACACTGTCCCGGTAATCCAGCGAGAGTCCCCCACGGATCTTGAACTGGTGGCTGTGGCATTCCAGGCAGTGGGATTCGAGCAGTGGTTTGACATTATTCTCAAAAAACTGATTGGGATCTGACGGGTTGGCCCACAAGGAGCTGAGAAATAAAAATGAATAAAGAAGGGTGACTGGGAGTCGATAGCATTTCAGAAACCAGCCGGCTGGCATCGGATGACGTGTGAGCATGGATCCAGATGAACTCATGAATCTTATGTTACTCCTGAAAAGTCTGTGGTCTATCAAAAACCGGATCATTGACACTCTCCATGTTCCCCGGGAAAGCTATAGAAATTTCTCATTTCAGGATATTTCATGGCAAATAGCTGGCATCAGAGTATAGTTGAGCTTGAATTTACTTAATTTATAGATCCCATGTCAGACGAGAATAAAAAATCAGTTCAGAAGGTGAAAAAGGGCGGGGGTAAAAAGTTTCTGCTCATATTTTTCCTAGCCTTTCCTTTAGTTATTGTGGTCGCGTTGTTCGGGTTATTTGCCTATGTGACCTCGGATGGATTTTTTCAATCGAGTGTGGTCCCGGAAATTTCCAAGCAATTGGGTGGTGAAGTGAAAGTATCCCGTTCGACCATCAAGCCGATGAGTCAGTTTGCATTGGATGAGTTATCTGTCAGGAGTAATTCCAAACCGGGATTGGAACCTGTGTTTGAAGTCCGGAAGATAGATCTGCAATACGATTTGCTGAAGCTTTTGACCGGTGGAGGGGAGTTGATTGTGACTAAAGTTCTGGTGGATACCCCGCGCATTCATCTCAAAACCTATGCCGATCACACCACAAATTTCGCATTCAAAACGGCGGAAAGCGAAACTGAAGCACCCAAGGATCCGGCCAGTGGAGAATCAGCACAGGTGCAGATCAGCAACGTCGATGTGAAAAACGCATCCATTCTTGTGGAAACGGAACGACCCGATGGCACCTGGGATCAACAAAAAATCGAAGGCCTCAACTTCTCCATCGATCAGTTGGGCAATGGGAAAAAGGGCACAATCCGATTGGATGTGAACACAATTTCAAACCAGTCAGGTCTCGACAAAGTGGTTGCAGCTTTGAAGGGTCAACTTGAATTGGATCTGTCGACTTCCCTGGCTCCGGAAAAAGTTTCTGGCTCGATGACTTTATCCGTCAATGAGGCTTTGGGAAGTTTTGCCGATCTCGCCAGTGTCGGGGTGGTTCTGGATCTTGTGCTGCAACCCCAGTCTTTGGACAATCTGTCCTTGAAAGTGACCAAGCAGGGGCAGGACATGGGACTGATCAAGGCGAGCGGACCATTTGATGCGACCAAAGGCGAAGCTGATGTCACACTTTCCGGGGAGCAGATCAACCGCTCCGTACTCAACCTGCTGACCGTTGGCAGCGGAATGGATTTTGGCAGGTCTTCATTCAGTCTGAACGGTCACTTGAAAGCCGCCAGGAACTGGGCTGAACAAACCATCGCACTGCGTGTTGATGGTCGATCGCTGGAGGTGATCTCTGATGGGAAGAGCACTCCTTTGACTGATCTGGTGATTGGCTTGAAGGCTGATGTCAACAGCACCAGCTCAAATGCCATCATCTCTGAATTCAACATTCTGGCCAGCCAGAATGGAGCTGAGACAATCAAAGCAGGACTGGACAATAAATTGACTGTCCATTTTGGTGGGGCTCAACCAACTCTTTCGGATGCCATCCTGAGTCTGGTTATCAAAGGGCTTGATCTCAATGCATGGACGGCGGCAATGACACCGGAGTCTCCAACCTCCGGGGTAGTCAATTCGACTCTCAACCTGACGTCCCGCAACAACGGTCAGAGCATAACCCTGGACCTGGTCACTGCGGTGAATGGATTTTCCAATGGGGATCTCAGCAGCCCACTTCACAACTCACAGATCAATCTCAACGCCAATGGCTCGGTGACCGGACTCAAAGCCATCGACTTGCCGAAGCTTGCTTTGGGTATATCCCGTGCGGCTGGACCTCTCTTGACTGCTTCAGGTTCCCTCAAATTCGATGAAAAGGGTCAGCTCAATTTTCAGGAGTCAGTTCAACTCTTTGATGCTGGCGCTGCCGGGGATTCAGAAGTCTTACAACTGTCGGGCGATGCCTCAATCACTCCTCAATCCATTGACATCAAGGGAATCCAGCTCAGCCTCAAACCAACCCGCGAGGTGACACAGAATCAAGTCACAGTAAGTGGTCAGCTGCCCGGTGCTGAAAATCCGGCGATGGCCGGCACAATCAGCATCAAATCAGATGGTCTGGATGTCACCCGCCTGATGGCATTCTCCAATTCACTCGCCCCCAAGAAAGAAAAGGATAAAAACGCCCCGAAAGATCCATCTCAGCCGGAAGTCGAACCAGCGCCGATAACGCTTCCATATGAAAACCTCACAACAACAGTTTCCATTGCCAGGTTTGTCGCCGATAAACTCAAGCTGGATGAAATTCAGATAACCAAGTCCCTGGATCACGGGAAGATTTCTCTGAACCCCATCTCATTCAAAATGCTGGGGTTTCCGATTCGATCCGATGCCTTCGTCGATGTTTCCACCACGGGGGGTTATGTATACAATGCGAATCTGGACTTCAGCGACCTGCCACTTTCAAAGTTAATGAGTTCCATGGGCGAAGCCGTGGATGACACCAAACACGCCGGGCTTCTGGATCTCAAACTCGGCCTCAATGGCAAGGGATTCACCTCAATCAATATCAAAAATAATTTACGGGCATTGACCAAATTCAACATGGAAGGTGGCAATATGGCTATCTCCGGCGGATTTAAAAAGTTTGTCATCATGCCAATTGCCACTGTGTTGCGCCTGGACCCGATTCTTGATGGTGTGGTGGATCGTATCAATATGGATGCGGAGTTTGGGCAAGGCATTCTCAAGGTCAAGGATCTGCTGGTCGGGACCGATCCATTCATCATTGCCACCTCAGGCAACATTGGAGTGAGTGACAATATCGGCAACACTCAATTCCGGCTCCCGCTCACCATGAGCCTGAAGCGGGAAATCGCTCAAAGTGCCAACTTCCTTCGCAGCGATATTCCAGAAACTCAGGAATATGTGCCTTTGCCTGATTTCATCACTCTGGCTGGCAATTTTTCCGGGGCTCCGGGGGTGGATCTGGATAAGACTAAAATCGCGCAGATGTTATTGCAGTCTGCGGCAGGATTGCCCGGTGAAACCCTCAATAATGCTGTGGAGATTATTCAAGACCCGGTTGGCACTGTTGGAAATGTTCTCAATAATGTGGGAGGCCTCATCCCCGGCATTGGCAACAGGCCCGGCTCCACCAACTCGTTGCCCAGAGACCCTGCCAAGTTACTGAAAGGCTTGTTTGATCGATAATCTCACCCCCATGCCCACCACACTCGGTGACCTCCGGGGAATTTATCTGCCCGGTGAAACCCGCTCGATTAATTCCCCCTGCATCAAACCTGGGTGTGATGTCAGGCTGATTCAGATAAATGGGAATGCCGCCGGGAGCGTGCCCATGCGTTTGGCTCCGCTCTCCTGGATATGATAAATATTCTCGATGCGGATGCCGCCGATACCGGGCAGGTAGATGCCGGGTTCGATCGTCGTGATCATATCCATCGCAAATGGATCCGACGACTCAGGCCGGATCCATGGTGCCTCATGGATCAGCAGTCCAACCCCGTGCCCCACACCGTAAGTGAATTCAGGAAACCCGGCTCCGGTAATGACCGCTCTCGCTGCCAGGTCGGCGTGCTTTACCGGAGCTTCCGGCCGCAATTCTTGAACCGCCGCTTCCAGCGCCCTGATCACGGTCGGCAGCGCCTTTTCAGCCCAATCCGGAATTCCTCCCGGGAATACAGTTCTGGTGGAGTCACTGCGGTATTCATTCAATTCAGCCCCCCAATCTATGAGCAATGCTTCCCCACTGCGAATCGTGCGATCGGAAGGTTTCGGGTGGACCGATGCGCTGTTTGGGCCCGAGGCCACAATCAGTCCCGTGCCTGGAAATCCCTGGCGTTCCGCCCCAAGTAATCGCATCAGGCCTTCCAGTTCCCAGGCGATCTCCCGCTCGGTCATACCGATCAGATTATCAATTCCAGGTTCAATCAGCTTCAAAAAGGCTTCTTCTGCAATGGAAATACACCGCTGGATCTGATGGAGTTCCCAGGGATCCTTTATCGCTCGCGGCCGGACTGTCAAATCGCGCACCGGGTGCAGGATGATCGGATGAAGGCGCGAATGAAAGTGAAGCTCATCCGACGCCATCACTGTGGTTTGTGAGGCATCATACGCCACTATCAGCCAATCCCTCCTCAGTAATTCCTCAATGGTGAACTGATAGATGTTGTAGCGGAAACGCGGATCCGGACTCGAGACCACTAATTCACAATGAGGCGCCTCCAATTTCACTTCCGACTCAAACATGCATGTCGTGATGGCCACCATCCTCATGCGCGTCACCATCAGACACTGTATCCCCTCCCGCATCCCGGTCAGATAGTGAATGTCCTTGGCTGAAAATAGAACGATGGCCTGCGCCCCAGTATTCTCAACTATGGCCTGATCAAAGATCCGATCGCGTCGACTATAAAAATCCACTGCCGCTTGCTGGCTCATTTCCATAGCCAATCATCCTCTCCTAATCCTTCACACCTGTCGCCTCGAATTTAAAAAATATAAACAAAAATTGCCCGCCAGGCTCCACCTATGCCTGGCCTTCGCACGCCTCTGAAATTCTCTGAAATTTTTCCCTTGCCCAATCATCGCTTCTCCGGCACCATCCCTTCTCCTTTGTGAGCCAGTTTAGCTCAGTTGGTAGAGCAGCGGTTTTGTAAACCGCTGGTCGTCGGTTCGAGTCCGACAACTGGCTCCATTCCACTGATTCTTCTCCCTGGAATTCCTCCTTTTGTCGAATTTCTTATCTCTGTGGCATCGCGTGATTCACAACCACCTGAGAATGCCTGTGGCAGTTATTGGTTTCAGAGATTTAAAGCAACGGATCCCAATCTGGAGGATGCATTCCTGCGCCGTTACTCCATGAGTTTGCCCATGGCCTCGGCGAAGTTTTGCCCAATGTATGTGATGATTTTTGCGGATCCGAGGTAATGGAATTCGAGGTTTGAAATCCCGGTCCTGAGGATGTGAATTTCGTCCGGGGTGAGGTGCTCACTGATCAGTTTTTCGCGCACAGACTTCTGATCTTCACGCTGGATTTCCTGATTTTTAATTTGTTGATTGACGAGCTGGTTGATCTGATTCTCTTTTGAGCGCAGGGCAGTCAGCTGCTGGTCCCAGAGATTTTCAGTCAAGACAGCCGCAACATTGCCCCTGAATTCGGGCATGGATGCCGGGGCAGCCATGGCATCTCGAAAGTTCTGGTGAACTGGAATATAGCGTTGCTGGTCCGGGGGGTACTGATCGACTGGTCCACCGACCCCAAGCACGCCAATCACGAATGGCAATTGGGGGGCGGTGAACTCTTTCCGGACATCCCGGATAAAATGTGCCAGGACGTCCGTATAGCTTTGGTAGCCGCCAGGTTGATCGCGATTGGGGTATGTATCGCGATCGACCATATCATTCCATCCCTGGAACCAGACAAAACCGGAGATTTCATAACCCATCTGGAGGTCATATCCCGGGTATATATTTGGAAGATTCGAGAGCACATCATGCACAAATCCAACCATTTCGCGATAGGAATGCCCAGTGACCTGCATTTTTTCCTTCTGTATAGTTTCCAGGTCCTTGCCTTGTCTTTTTATATTTTCGATTTGTAGATTGGTCCATGGATAGGGGCCTGCGCCGGGTGGCCGGAAATCTGTATGAAGGCTTTTCCCGCCCCAGGCAGTTTTGATGATTAAAATTTTTTGTCCCAGTTTTTTCTGGAGAAATGTTCCAAAAGCCAGTTCTGGTCCCAATTTATTCTGATTGGCTCCATAGCCTGTGGATAAGGTTCCATGCTTGATTCCCTCTGAGGATAGGTATGAAATCCATACATTCTCATGGATGCGAGGTGTTCCATCCCTGTTCACCAGGGCCTCGTACATGGGGAGCGTCTCGGGGGCCAGTTTTAAATGCTCAAGAGTCCGCACCTCTGCATGCCCCTGCATGTTGGATTGCCCACACAATATGAAAACCTTCAATGGCTTTGCAGCCCCGTCCTCCGACACACCAGTGGATACAGCGAGCACGGACCCTGCGATGGCAAAAATAAGCAGCCATGCGGAACTCACCCGGGACCCCCGGATGGGACATCGGAATAGATCGATCCTTCGAATTCTCCGGGAACTTCCCGAGATACATCTGCATAGCTTGTTGGGATCAGGTGTGGTCATGTTTGCAATCTAGTCTTCAGGAGATGCCGAGGCAAGAAGGGAGTGGTCCCGGCCTGACTCAGACCGCCTGGCATCGGGCACATACCTGAACCATGTGCGTCCCTCCCAATACGGAACCCTCTGCGCATCCTCAATATTTCCTTTCAGCCAGATCGGGATGGATGTCAGTTTTTGCCAGAACAAAAAACTGACCTGGATGGCTGTGCTCCACCTCACATGCAGGCCAAACCTGATCGCCCTCAGGCAGTCAAGTCCACCAATAATGACGCGACCTGCTCACCTTTTCCCCCCGATCTTTGCCCAACCACTCCCATGGACCTTACTTCTGCAGCCCAGCCCGATTGATCCTGGTATTCCTCTCATGAACCGGGAGGATTGCCAGGGAATCGATGCACAATTCCCATCCTATGGGCAGGCAGCATTCACTCAACAATCCGTCCACCTATGAAATCAGCATCCTGGAAAGCCTGATTGGTGTAGGATCCACGGTCATGAAAGTCGACTGACTCCACATTCAACCCCTCGATATTGAATGTGACTCCCTTGAGTTTGCTTCCTGGTTCCGGTTTGGGATCGCTTTCCGCTTTTTTCACAGGTTGCCCGGCGCACGATGATCCACCAATCAGAGCCGCCACCACTGCCATTCCCATTGCCACTTTCATGAATTCATCCTTTCTCATCCAACAATCTCCACGAAGGACAAGGACTCGTCGAATGAGTTCTTTTAATAGCTGGGAGCAATTTCATTGAAATCAGATTTTTTCAGAACCCAGTGTAACAATCGGAGCCCGCCACTTGTTGTATGGGTGAATCGGATGATAAGAGAAATGAAATTCAAGCTTCTGACACAGCGTCATTCAGATGATATCTACCGATTTGCCCGATCCATACTCGGCAATGATGCGGATGCTGAAGATGCAACTCAGGAAATCCTGTTGAAATTATGGGATCACATTGGCGGAATCCCGGTGATGAAAGCCAAAGCATGGATCATGAAATCCACCAGAAACCATTGTTTGAATATGCTTAGAACCCGCAAGCGATCAGCTCACGTCATCTCAGGAGATGATGGGTTGTTGGAGTCCTTACCGGATGAATCCTCACGCGAACCCGGTCATGATGCTTATGTTCAAACACTCCGGGCGCAGATTGATCAGGCTCTCAATCAGTTGCCTGAAAATCTCCGCAGCGTCTTTATCTTATACGAAGTCAATGGACTGAAATACCGGGAGATTGCCGAAACCATGGACCTGCCCATCAACTCGGTCAAAGTTTATATCTCCCGATCACGACTGAAATTGAAAGAATTACTGGCAAAGGAGGCACTCATATGAATGACAAGGATTGGATCCGGATCCTGCGCAAGGAACGTTGTCCCGAGCATATCAAAATAAATGTCTGGAACTCGATTCGAGCCGGAAAACACCCGTCCAAACTCATACTGTTGTTGATTCCATCCGCAATGGCAATGGTCATGACAGTCATGTTAATCCTGGTGTTCCGCGATGTTCCAGTGGAACAGGCTGCTCTCGAGGGCATGTCACAGAACACCAACCTGGTCATGGCCGCAGATACCAATCTCCTCATCGTTGCCAGAGAAAAATCTGAATATCTCAGCGCCGCCAGTGAACTCAAACTGGTTTTTGCCTACATTGGCATGACTTTAGTCGAGGAAACCGAAAGAAGTGCGGATCTCATCGTGAGTAAATCCATGCCGGCTCTGCGCGGGTCGCTCGCCGACACAAAAAAAGCACTCTACCAAAACCGGTTGCTCCAGAATCACTGATATTGAATTTATAGATATCATTCAGTCACCCCGCCGTGTTTGAATATATCGAAAGTTAAACAAATATAGAAACAAAGAAGAACTAAATTAAATATATGAAATCCAGAACTGAACAGAAAAATAAATACCTTCGATACGGAATATTTGAAGGCCGGAGATTATCGGCTTTGGTGATAGTCACCATCTGCGGTCTCTTTATTCAGCAAGGCAGTGCACAACAGGCATCCACGACGCTGCCATTGGACAAGGATCCCGCATACCTCAAACTGGATTCGTTTTTCGATTTCACCGTGGTTGAGCCCACTGTGAATGTCAATATTCCCAAGTTTTTGCTCAAAAATATCGTCTCGGAACTCAATGGAGGAGAAGGAGATCCATTTGCTGAGTTGGGCCTGGATATCAATGTGGCAGATTTGACCAAAGATCTGCGGCTTGTCCGCGTTCTCGTGCTCGAGTCACGCAATGAAGACATTCGCAAAGCCGTGGCCCGTGGAGTGGATGGTCTGCGGAAATCAATGAATTCCCGATGGATTCCGATTGTGAATGTTCCCGATGGAAATGTCACAATATATGCCATGGGTGATGAATCCGGTGAACGTATGGTTGGTTTGGGTCTGATCATTGCTGAAGGGGAGAATGCCGTCATAGGAAACATCGTCGGCGAGATCCCCATAGGAAAAATCATCAGTATCGCCACCAGAATCGCCAGTCAGGGACAGGGCGGCGACAAAGCAAAGTTGTTCCTCCAGAAATTAATGGGCGGAATGCAGTCTCCGCCACCAGCGGAGGATGTCTCACATGAGAACGAGGACGAGGATAAAAACTGATTCCTCGCCCATTCACATCATCACATCAGTTTCTCATAGCAAGCAAGTCAGCCAGCCATCAGTTCATTCCGGTTTCGCAGGGTCAGCGGAGCCGGAATTTCCGGTTCTGGGACCCTATTGCGCACTGGACAACAGAACCAACCCGATCCCAACTCAATCTTTATATTTCAGAAAACGAATGCGTGAGCGGCAGACATCCTCATCGAGTGCCAGAACGCGGTGGTTTGATTCATTTTGCAGTGTGGAAGTTTCCTGCGATCAATAATTTCATGGCCCTTCTTTCTATCCCACTCAGGACCTCAACTGCCCTTTTCCTGGCGACAATGAACGCTCTCGACATTCCATTCTCATCCCATTCCGCAAGCATTCTGCCAATCGCCTCGTGAAACTCCTGCCCCAGATAGGATAGAGTCCGATCCTTCGGGCGGCCAGCCAGACCTCGAGCCAGAAATTGGCAATGTTGGCCGCAGGCACAAGTCACCCAATCCCCCGATCGCATCTGTGCTTCAATCAGATCCAGCAATGAATAGTCCGACTTGGTAAGAAACGCCGACCAGTCGAATGGCACCTTGGCATATTCTGGAACCTCATGCCTCCTTCTTCTGTCAACAATCCGAGCACTCATGTCCTGATAATGGACAGTTTCACGCTGATTTTCACCTGAATAATTCTCATCCACAGCACCCAAGGCTGCAATATCCTCACAGTAAACCATTTACGCAGTAAATAATTTTCCACCCCGATCTGATTTGCTGAAGTGCCTGTCCCTTTATCGTGGATTGCCTGGTCCCACTGCAAAGTCCTCTCGGTGAGGGGTTGCGTGGGAAATTTTCATCCGCGGGTGGAAGAGAATAAAGAGCCTGTCCCTTTGTTATCGGATAATTGGGGGTTTTGTTTTTTGGGGGGACAAATTAGGATGGGGGATCTTGGAAATTCTGACATTGGATGAGTTTCGATCCCGGCGAGGGGAGTTTGACGGGTCAGTGATGCAGACTCCCGGAATTCCAGATTTTTGCAGTGGGAGTGCCTGGGCTCTGGCAGCACACGATACATTGCGTGATGAGGGGCACAGAAGGATCGCGCCATTGATTGTGCACGATTCGGATCATTGGTTGCTGTTTGCTCAGCGTCCGGGGGCGAATGGGATGCATTTTTTTGAACCCTTTGAAGGGCATTGGTTATTTACTTGTCCTTTGGTTGGGCCGGACCCGGAATTTTCTGTCGATTTACTGACGCGGACGGTGAAGCGGATGAAACGCAGTTATCCCTGCTGTTTTTTGATTGGTGGGGTTCCTGTGGGTGAGATGATGCAGAGTGCTCTGGATAGGCATGCCACGGAATATGAGATTGTGCAGAAAGCCGAAGGAATTCCCTGTATGTGGATCTCATTGAGGAATGGGGTGGATGGGTATCTGGCTCAAAGACGGCCAAAGTTCCGGAAATCGATCCGCCAGGGATGGCGCCGGACATTGGATGCTGGAGTGGAATTCAGTGAAATGACCGCCAGATCGGGAGAGGTCATCGATCGATTAATGGTTGTTGAGGAGCGGAGCTGGAAATATCAACACAATCAAAGTATCTTCCAGGAGGCTCAATTCGTCGAATTTTATTCGCATTTGATCGATAGCGCCCATGCGAGTGGCAATCTCAGATTTCTGCTGGCCCAACTCGATGGGAAAGATATCGGGTATATTCTTGGAAGCCGGTTTGGCCAGACTTACCGGGGATGGCAGATGTCCTTCGATGATCGCTACCAGCACCTTTCCATTGGAAATACTTTACAGATTGTGAATATGGAGAAGCGGGCAGCTGAAGGTGTCTCCACGTATGACCTCGGTATGTATGCCGATTATAAGGTCCGATGGACCGACGAACTCCGGGAACTCATGGTCTATGTTCTGGTATTCCGCTGAATATGTTCAAATGCCGACCTGGATATTTTGGCACCAGCGGATTGCCTGGATGGGAGGCTCCGGGACATGTCCTGTGTCCTAAGCCTGGGGCCTGGGGAATGATCATGATGACATGTGAATGAAATACCACATTTCAATGGGTCCCTTTCTTCACCTGAAATGGCGTGGGTCAGATGGTCCTGAGGAGGATGAAGGTGCCAGTCTGATGGGTAATGGGGATTTCTGAGAAAAACCTACGGCAAAGTTCGCAGCAGCCCGAGAGTTTTGATGGACCTTTTATCTCGCGGTGCGCAAACCTATATAGGGCTGGCCGATCTGCTCCTGCTGGAGCATGGTGAAGTTGGCCATTTTCCATTGATTGGTCAAGGCCTTGAACAGGAAGGCTGCCTGGTATTGATTGGTGCGTGTGTGGATGTGTCCCCAATGTTCCACTGTCCCGGCCACCTGCCAGGTCGCATTGAGATCGAATGTGCCGGAAGAATTGACGGATCCCGGTTCAGTGCCGATCACCGAGACATTGTCGATGCGGGCAATGGCTCCGCCGGATGCCTGATTGACGAGGCTCTTCTGTATGTCGAGATAGAGAGTGTGGAGCAGCTCACCCGTCACTCCGCGTGCCAGGGAATCGTATCGTCTGGATTCGGATGGTTGTCGGAATGCCAGGTAGATATTTTTATGCAGCGCTTTGAATATATTCTCTTTCTGGGATGAGGTGAGTGTGGGTGGAGTCTGGAATGGGGAGGTGCTGAGGGTTGTGCCGGTGGTTACTGTGGCAGCGAGAGCCAGGCTTGCCAGAACCGATGTGCTCCAGATTTTTGCGTTGGGACGGAATTTATGGCGCGCCCACTGGACGATGGTCCATAGAGTCAGGAGAATGGCGACCCCGGCCAGCACGGGATATTTGGGCAAATGAATCAATTCGGGAGATTCGGGCGCCGGAAGTGAGAAAAGGCTCCCCGGTCCCACCCCGAATGAGTCAGACCAGCTGATGGAGGTTTCCTGATCGCGGAACACCACCGGTGATTCCTCCCCATTGCGATCTGTATACATCAGTCTCTGTAAAACTGGAACTTTGAGTTCTTGGGATTTCAGCGCTGACCAATCCAATTCGAAGCGCTGCCACTCCTGCCCATCTGGAAGGGTGAGTGCGAATTGAGTGCGCACGATCACTTCGGATAAGTCTATAGCCCCGGATAGTGTGCCCGGCGGCAGTTCCTGATAATCCAGATCGAAAAATACGGGTGGCTCCATTGAGATGGACTGTTCCGATTCATTGACCCTGGATGTGATGGACGACGTCACCCGCTTTGTCCACTGAAGCGAGGCAAACTGTGTGTCAGGGCTCAAGATGCGGCCGGGAACTTTCGGATCCTTCTCAAACGAGGCCTCCATGATCTGCGCAGGGAGATAAAATGTCGCTTTCAACTGGTTCCCCTCCATTTTCAGGGTCGATCCACGGCGGGCCCAGGTGAATATGTTCTCCTCTTCAATCAGGTATTTATAGTCGGGATCCTTTTCAAATTCATAGACGTTCATTTTGATATATGGCAGGGTGCGATTGAATCCGTCCCACTGCATGCGAACCGTACTCGGGGTTTTGGGACTCGGGTATGTTGCGATAATTCCAACGCGTGTGTTATATGAACTGACCCTTTGTGGAATCTGAGTTGCCATAAAATCCCGGGTATCCAATGGAAAAAATTCAATCCGGCTGATTGTGGCTGGCACAGGATGGCCGTCAATCAGAACCGGATTTCCAGTCTTGAAGAATTGTTCTATATTTTTTCTGGCATCTATTTGTTCCGAGACTTCGAGAAAGTCCGGGTCAATCCTGGGAATGGATATCAATGTGTCGAGAATGACCATTGGCATGATCAATTCATGCCTCACCTCGGCATCCTCAATATAGAGATGCGAGTAGACACCGGAAAACTGGGGCATCCCCAGAGCATCGAGCATTTTTTTCTCGGCCTCGCGTTTCCTGGTCACCCAGTCATTGGCTGGGGATTGGGCAGGCACACTCCAGTCCAACCGCACCACATGGGGGATGCGCGGGCCAATTTTCACTGGCGTATCGACCAGAACGCCATCCCGGTGAATCAATAATTCCAGAGTCTCAGGTTGTGGGTTGTCCGCCCCACCAAAAATCTGGGAAAAATTGAGATATTCAGGTTTCCCCTCGATGGTGTATTCAAAATAATAATCAATGCTGTAGCGCATGACCTCGATGGGGCGTATTCCCTGTTGTTGTCGTGGGGTGAGTTTGGACGTATCCAGACGTTTCAGGGACCCGGGGATCAGGTTGCCATCCTTGTCGCGTATGTAAAAATACTGCAGGATGAAATCGACATGCTTATTGGCCGCTTCAATGGTTTCATTGTAGTCGTAATATCTGCCATTTTCTTTGGGTTCCAGACCCTGGAAGATCACGAGATCGGCGACCAGGATATTCATGCGGACATCGAGTTTATTCTCCTCCAGGTAAACTTCGCAGGTTGTGACCGCCAATGGGTGAGCTTGGGCATACCGCATTCCCGGGGTGGCCAGCCCGATCATCAGGGCCAGGACTCCCATCCATCCATTGCCTTTCAAACACCTGCGTATCATTCCCACTGACTTCATCTAAAGCGGATCATATAGGCTGAATCGGCCAGATTCCAGAGAAAGTCTGTTGACAATCATTCCCGCTTCATGAATGTGGTCCTGGTTCCTGGTTTTTTAATCGGGATCTGTGGGCAGGACTGGGGTGGATCAGTGGCTGAGGAGAGTTGGGGAATTTCGCAAATGGCGAACTCCTTTCTGGACGGACTGAAATTGGTGCCCTAGTATGTCAGACCGTGGCAAGAGCTTCGAATTCTAAGAGAGACGACGCAATGGACGTGGCTGAGCCTTTGTCCTTCGAACAGGCGCTCGGTCAACTGGAGAATATTGTTGAGCAGATGGAGTCCGGCGACCTCTCGCTCGAACAGTTGATGAATTCCTTTGAGAATGGCAGCAAACTGGTTAAGTTGTGCCAATCTCATCTGAATCGTGCTGAAACACGGATTAACGAGCTGGAAAAACAGATGGACGGGAGTTGGAAGGAAAAACCATCCTCTCTCTCCGCATTAGACTAACGATTGAAATATGAGTCGTTTTCTCGACATGGTTGATAATCCCTCTCACGTCAAAAAGTTGACGGTAGAACAAATGAAATCTCTGGCGGACGAGATCCGCCACGAGCTGATCACAACATTGGCTAAGACCGGTGGTCACGTCGGCCCCAACCTGGGGGTCGTCGAGCTGTCCATAGCTCTGCACAAGGTCTTCAGCACTCCACATGACAAATTTGTCTGGGATGTCAGTCATCAGACCTATGTCCACAAACTGCTGACTGGGCGCAAGGACCGGTTCGATACCATCCGTCAGACAAATGGACTCAATGGTTTCGCCGTGAGGAGTGAAAGTGTGCACGATTGCTACGGAGCCGGGCATGCCGGGACCGCGCTGTCTGCGGCTTTGGGCATGTGCGCCGCACGCGACCGATCCGGGACGGACGAAAATGTGGTGTGCATCTTCGGCGATGCGGCGCTCACCAATGGCATTTCCTTTGAAGCCCTGAACAACATTTCTGAGTCCACCACCAAATTTGTCGGCATTCTCAACGACAATGAGTGGAGTATCGCCAAAAATGTTGGAGCCATTGCCGGGTATCTGAGCCGGCTCACCACCAATCCGAAAATCAATCGGCTGCAGCGGGATTTTGAGGGACTGCTCCGCAAACTTCCCAGTGGCGAGATCGCGGTGAAGCTGAAACATATCGCTGAGGAGGCGATCCAGAGCGCTGTCAACCAGGTGGCCCTGCGTGAAACTGAAGAGAAATTTGATGCCGATGGCAAAGGGGGGTATGGCAGCAGTGTCCTGTTTGAAGAAATGGGAATTCACTATGTGGGTCCCATTGACGGGCACAATATCGAATCCCTGATTCAGGCATTGGAATTTGCCAAGGCCGCCGAATATCCCGTGGTTCTGCATGTGCTGACCACTAAAGGAAAAGGATTTGATGCGGCATTGGCGCACCCGGAGAAGTTCCATGGGACTGGGCCTTATGACATGTCGACGGGTGCCTCGCTGCCCGGAACGACCGGCTTACCCCCCGCATACCAGCAGGTCTTCGGGGACGCGATGATCAAAATCTGTAAAAAGGACTCCTCGGTTGTGGGAATCACCGCAGCCATGCCCAGTGGCACCGGGCTGAAGGCCCTCGAGAAAGCCCTGCCGGACCGGTATTACGATGTCGGGATTGCCGAGGAACATGCTGTGCTTTTCGCCGCCGGGATGGCAACTATGGGCGTCCGGCCCGTCTGTGCGATTTACTCCACATTTCTTCAGAGAGCCTACGATTGCATCGTGCACGATGTGGCTCTTCAGAATCTGCCGGTGATTTTCTGTATGGATCGTGCCGGTTTGTCTGCCAACGACGGCCCCACGCACCACGGACTCTTTGATATTTCTTACGGGCGATGTGTTCCCAATGTCATCATGATGGCCCCAGCCAACGAGGATGAGCTTGTGGATATGATGTATACCGCCACTCACCAGAAAGGTCCGGTCATGATCCGTTATCCACGGGGTGAGGCCGAGGGCGTTGCCATCAAAGATATTCCCGTGGTCCTGGAAGTCGGAAAAGCCAGCATCACCAGAAACTTCTCCAATAAACCGGGCAAAAAAATTGCTTTATTTGGATTGGGCAATATGCATCGGGTTGCGCTGGAGACGGCTGACGAGCTGAATAAGCTGGGATATGACACAGCGGTGATCAATCCCCGCTTCACAAAACCCATCGATTTTGGCACGCACTCTTTTTTTGCCAAGGCGGCTGATCTGGTATTGACCTTGGAGGACCATGCTCTCATGGGCGGGTATGGATCGATCGTCCTGGAACACCTGGCTGACTCCGGAATCCCGACCCCGGTGCTCAGATTGGGCTGGCCTGACCAGTTTATTGAGCATGCCACAACTGTTGACCAGCTTGCAGCAAGGAGCTGGGGTTCAGCGCGGTTTTTTTCAGCGTCCCATCCACGCGTATGGCCGATTTCGGCACACAGCGCTTCGGCATACCAGCCGCCGGTGACCGTGTCGCAGGGGTTGGGCACGGTCATGAGATTCTGGTTGGCGCAGGCCAGGGCGCCGGGCATCGACATGCCAAGAAGCGAAAACGCCGCGTTCGGCGCATCTGGCACCGACACTGGCAGGGTGAAGAAATTCGACCTGAACCGATAGGTCCGCCTGGTAATTCCCAGGCGGGGTCTTGACTGGCTCGATCGCTGCAACGCTCATGCAGCCGGTCATGGCAAGTGCGCCGCTGCTGAGCAGGGCGGCTTTCAGTTTCGCGAGGTCCCGTTTCATCGGAAATATCACCCTTCTGGTATTCCATCCGTAGGGTGAGGAGTATCACATCAAGGATAATGCCTGATTTTAACGGGTTTCCTGTTTCACGGATTTGCGTTCATCTTTTATTAAACTAGCTTCACTCTTCCTCAGTCCCCCAAGACTTGAACCGGTTTATTCCATGTCGGAGCCTGCCAATTATCTGTACGGATTGACCTCAGATCCAATTGGTCCCGCCTTAGAATGGAGAGTCTGTCGTAACGGTGACCCGATGCACCTTGTGCGCGATGCGCAGGCGGCAGACCCAGAGGCTGAGTCAGGCAGGAAGTAGTCCTCGAGCAAGATGCGGTTCTTCAAGGCCTGCTGCCGGCGTTCGATCAACTGCTTATCGCTAGCCCATGCAAGGCTCAAGAATACGGGCGGGGGGACCGCTCGCGCCCCTAAATCCAACGGCCTGCGCGATCAATGTCCCCAGCCGAGCGCCAGCTCAAACAGGCGCGCCATCTCTGTCGTCTGAGAGCGAAGCTCCGCGACCGCTGGAGCTCGCCTCTGCTGTAAGTCCAAACTGGCTCCCGATCCCCCCGCCCCGGCGAACCTTCCGCACCACCTGATCAATGAAGTAATCGAACCGTCTCTGACCGAGCGCGTGCGCAATTTCGCGCTCGCCTTCTGGGATCGGATCGGTGCGGGTCAGCCAGTAGAGCACGAACTGGCCAAGGGTCTCTAACAATAGCGCGACATCCCGTTCGATCTCGCCCTGACGGACTTCGAACCCATCAAGCCGGGCGAGCAGCCTTTCTTCAAGGTCATGCCGGATTTCTGGTTCGAAATATTCCTCAAGTGCCTGCTCGATCAGTGCGTTCTTGGTCACCCCGGGACGCCGGGTTGCTTCTTCGAGCTTGCGAAGCAGGTCGGCCCTCAGGCGAAGGTTCAGTCTCGGTTTGCCCATGTCAGAAATCCGGAAGGAAATCTTTG
>JAJOIW010000123.1 GCA_021209225.1 Verrucomicrobiota bacterium | reverse complement strand
CGGCCCCGAATGCGTCATTCACATAGATGTCGGCGAGCTTGGCCAATTCGGCGGAGAATCCGGGATCGTTGGCCTCCTCAGCGGCGTGGTAGCGGACATTCTCCAACAACAAAACGTCCCCCGCCTGGAGCCGGCTCACCGCAGCTTCAGCGGCAGACCCGACACAATCGTCCGCAAATGACACATCCTTACCCAATATTTTCCCCAAAAGCTCAGCCACAGGCTTCAATGACATCGAGGACTCACGCTTGCCATCCGGACGGCCCAAATGCGCCACCAATATGGTTTTCGCTCCGCCTTCCATCAAGTGCTTCAACGTCGGCAGCGTCGCCTCGATCCGAGTCTGGTCATTGATGACCATTGCCCCATCCTTCTCCGCCATGGGAACGTTGTAGTCCACGCGCACTAAAACACGCTTTCCGCGCAAATCCGATATCTTATCCAGGGTCAGTTTAGCCATTTTCTTAAGATTTTAGACGATACCCCACCCAGTCAGTGAGTCAAAACCATTCTCGTATCAAAAATTTCACTCAGGTGCCACAAATGTCGGAGTCGGACAGATGGGGTTGAACCAGCAGGGAAGTCGAACTTGCTTCCGTAACGGCTTTGCTTCAGGATGGATGGGACGACGAGTAGGGAAGCCTGTTGAGCCGGCGGATGGTCCGCCTTCTGGCAGGATGCTTCCCCATGCACGAAACCACTGGCACGACCGGGGGGTTGGATAAATGGCCCGAAGAAATAAAAGACGCTCCAAACAGAATAATCTGCCTTCAATATATAATGGCCGGGCCGCGATCCTGTTTTTGATGGGTTTGCTGTTTGGTGTGGCTTTGATCACTTACGACGCCAGATACGACTGGCTGTCACTGGGAGCAAAATTCACTCACAGCTCCAGCCTGGGGAATGCAGCCACCGCAGGAATAAAAAGTTGTCACAACATCATGGGCCCATTCGGGAACACTCTGGCTTATGGTGCATTTTATATCTGGGGACTCGGGGCATTCCTGATTCCGGTGATTCTCATGGGGCATACCGCAGGCAAGCTCATCCCCCACTGGACGCACATGCGGAGGCATTTCTGGACTTCGGTCACATTTCTTCTGATCACCTGTGCTTTGTGCAGCCTGCATCACGGGTTGTTTGATTCGATCAAGGCGGATGGGAAGTTGACCTACTCAGCGGGAGGAATTGTCGGTGACTTCCTGGCCTCGGGTCTTCAACTGATCGGCACACTGGGCGGAACTATCCTCATCGGCTTGGCCTACGTTATGTGTCTGTATTTTCTGACGGACCGCAAACTCTTCCTCTGGATTGAGACCTGGTGGAAAGAAACCCTCGAACAGGAGATTGAAGCCTACTCCCGATCGTTGAGCGAAAAAGCTCAACGCGTGCTCAAAGGTTACCAAAGACAGCCCAATCAGAGGGAAATCAAACCATCCTTCGCGGAGGAGAATGAAGCGGAGGATCCATTTTCCAGAATCGCCCGGAAAAACCCACGCCAGAACCGGAAAGAATCCCTCGTGGGAGCCGGCTATACCCCGGATCCGGCAACAGATGGATTCCCCCCGGATTCAGATGATGCGGCTGAGGAGGATTGGAGGAAAATCGGGGAACCAAAAATCCTGGATCTGAGCCAGCCACTGGCCCCAAAAGCAGCACCCAATGAAATTCCTGCCAGAGCGCCGGATCCAGTGGGTCACGGGGCACATGCCGGAAACTCAGAAATACCAGGGAAACCTGCCAGGCGGCCGGCAACCGTCCAGGAGATTCTTTCCCTCTCAAAAGGCAACGAACCTCCGCCCATTTCCCCGGAGGAGATCGATCAGGATTACCTGGACGACGAGGAGGATGACATCGATGAGGACCAGGATCTGGAAACATCACCCACCCCTTCGGGAAAGCCGGTTTACCAACCCAAATCCAAAGCCCAACCCACTGGCCCCATGCGGGTGGCGAGCGTCCCGAGAATCACGGGGTACAAATTGCCAAATATCCAATTCCTCAGCGAAGCCGAATTCAACCCGAAGGCAGTCGATTCCAAAGAGGAATTGATGAAAAATGCCCTGATCATGCAGACCACGCTCTCCCAGTTCAAAATTGAGGTCAAGCTGGGGGATATCACAAAAGGGCCAACCATCACCCGGTACGAACTCCATCCCGCTCCCGGAATCAAGATGGAAAAAATCGCCAGCCTCACCAATAACCTGGCCGCAGCCCTGCAAGCGGAACGCATCAACATTTTAGCTCCCATTCCCGGGAAAAGTTCTGTCGGAATTGAAGTCCCGAACCGCATCAAATCCATGGTGATGATGCGGGATCTGCTGGAATCCGAGCAGTGGCGCCAATCCAAAGCCCGAATCCCCCTGGCTTTGGGTAAGGATGTCTACGGAAAGCCGATCGTTGCTGACCTGGCGGACATGCCCCATTTGCTCATTGCCGGGGCAACCGGATCCGGAAAGTCTGTCTGCATCAATTCCGTCGTGGCCTCTCTGCTTTTCAAGTTCCGGCCGGACGAACTGCGGTTTGTGATGATTGACCCGAAGGTGGTGGAGCTCCAGCAATACAACAGCCTCCCCCACCTCGTCGTCCCAGTCGTCAACGATCCGAAAAAAGTCATTCTCGCACTCCGATGGGTGATCAACGAAATGGAGAAAAGATACCAGATCTTTGCCAAAGTCGGGGTCCGCAATATCCATTCCTTCAATAAAAGGAATACAAAAAAATCCGCCCCCGCAAATCAGCCGGAATTGCCACTCGACAGCGAGAATGCTGAGGGATTCGCGGTGGAGTTGGATAAAGAAATCACCGTTCCAAGAGACGAGGAGATCGAGATACCCGACCGCCTCAGCTACATCGTGGTCATCATCGACGAACTCGCAGACCTCATGCTCGTGGCTCCAGCCGATGTGGAAATGGCTATCGCCCGCATCACACAAATGGCCCGGGCTGCGGGAATCCACTGCATTGTGGCAACTCAACGCCCTAGCGTCGATGTCATTACCGGGGTCATTAAAGCAAATATCCCATGCCGGATCGCCTTCCAGGTTGCAGCCAAAGTGGACTCCAGAACCATTCTGGATGCCATGGGTGCCGACAAGCTGCTCGGCAAAGGAGACATGCTCTACCTTCCACCGGGAAGCGCCAAACTCATCCGGGCTCAGGGTGCCCTCATCACAGACGAGGAGATTCAATCGATCGTCGATTCCATCAATGCTCAAGGCAAACCCACATATGAGGTGGAAATCCACCAACAAATCGGCGACCGATCCTCAATCACGGGCGGAAACAGCTTCGATCCCACACCTGCCAGCGGCATCGATGAAGATGAAGAACTGATTGAAAAATGCATCGATGTCATTCGCTCAGAGAAAAAGGCCAGTGTTTCCCTGATGCAAAGAAGGCTTCGACTTGGTTATACCCGCGCAGCCCGGATTATGGATGAGTTGGAGAATCGCGGCATTGTAGGACCAAATCGAGGGGCAGAACCCAGGGAGATTCTTGTTGACCTCGATGGAACGGGGGCGGATGGAAATCCTTCCAGCTGAGAATGTTAAGCTTGATTTAGTAGTGAATCTCTGGCTGTTCTAGGAAACGATGACCGGGTGAGCAGTCCTTTCCCGGATGAAAAACTCAGAGCCTGATCGAAAAGGTCCGATGAAAAAATTGTACACCGCAAAATCAATTTATCGCCACGATGACGAGGCGGTGGATGGTCACATTTCTCACCTCTTCGAAGAACGCATGGTCATTGTCGAAGCGGACTCGTTCGATGACGCCATCCGCCAGGCTGAGATTGAGGCTAAAAAATATGCCGCCCAGTTTATGAATGTCCGCTTTGCCGGGTATATCGACATTTTTGAATTGGGAACGGGTGGTTTGCGGCCTGGGTTGGAATTTTATTCATTGATACGACGAAGTGATCTGGGGGTCGACGAATATATCGATCGGTTTTATGATACAGGAAAAGAATGCGAGCGCGAAGTCATAGAGAAGCCGGTTCAGAGGATCCCGCCGCCATCCATCGAGCCACCAGGCTGGTGAAATTTTCCTGGTGCTCACTCCTCGCCCTGTACCTTCATACTTGGGCAATCTCCCCGGCCCTGCCTGAGGAATCTGCCTTCACCGAACTGGAACCTCAGGTCATTACCCGATCCGAAGCGCTCAAAAGACTGGATCCCGCTCGAATTGAGGGGAGTGAGACTCTTCGCAAAATTTTGAATTCTGTCCTGGATGCCTCGCGCGGCAATCCGGTTTTTTGTGAATTGAGTATGCGTTTCCAGTGCCTGGATCGGGCTGAGGAGTTGATGGATTTTGCTGTGGCCCACCCTGATCACCATACTTCAACGGATGTGATCCGGTTCCTGCTCAGGAACAACCTGGCAGATTCCATCGCCAATCGCCTTCGCTCCAGCGGCCCATCGACTGAAGCGGACGGGTTGGTGCGGATTCTATCGAGCTCAGGCACAAAGGAAGCCTTCCATATCCTGAAGAACCTGATCACGAATATCGAAGTGCCACCTGATCGCAAGAAAATGATCATTCGCTCGATGGCCACCACCCGTGCTGGATCCAGCTCACTTATAGACATCCATACAAGCAATCCATTGAGTCCAGAATTGGCGCTTCTGGCATCCAGAGTTCTCAGTCTCACTCCCTGGGAATCTGTCCGTTCCCGGGCAGGAGAATCTTTCCCCGCTCTCGGGAATACCGGTGCTGAAGGATTCACACTTGCGGAATTGAGGCTCCTCAATGCCGATCCAGATCGGGGGAAATCCGTCTTTACCGACCCCGTGATCGGATGCATTCGATGCCATGTCATCGGAAATTCCGGGGTCGCATTCGGCCCGGCTCTCACGTTGATCGGGGAGAAGCTTTCTCCAGAGGCCTTGCTCGAATCGATTCTGAGTCCGTCATCGGGAATAGCGTTTGGTTTTGAAGCCTACGAAATCGAACTGGATACGACGGAGGTCCTGTATGGCATCATCGCTTCTGAAACCAAAGATTTTGTCATGCTTCGCGATTCATTGGGAGCCAACCAGAAAATTGATTCTGCATCGATTGTTTCCCGCCAGAAATCCGCGGTGTCCGCCATGCCTCAGGGATTGGCAAAACTCATGTCCCCACAACAATTAGCCGACCTCCTCGCCTTCCTTGAATCACTGCGCGGACCGGAATAAACTCCGATTCCCTCCATGGCATACCGGTGGATTCCTGAACTCAGGCCTGCGAGCCAAGCCGGTTTTCCAGGACCTGATCAGAGGAAATTAACTCCGGGACAGGGAATTGGGCTGGGCAACCTCATGGTCAGCAGCCGCTTCAGGTGCAGCTGGTTGCTCAGGGTGATTCACCTGACCCCGGGCAGGAACCGCATTTGGACCGTAGTCAAATACCACATCAATCACCTCCCCACACCCACAAACAACTCTCATCCCAATCACTTCGTCAGGATTGGATGCCCGACGATGCAGGGTGATGACCGGCTTCTTATCCTGGCAGTCGCCGGTGACCTCCAACTGCTTCGGATCCTTCTCCACAATTCTTTCCTTCAGCCCGGGATTGTCATTCGGATTTTTCTTATCCTTTCCCTCAGCTCCCGACTCGGTTGACGGGTTTCCGGATTTCGATCCGGATGCCATCCGCATTTCTGCTGCGGGTAACGACGGTGCCTTACTCGAAAGGGGCTGAAAATCCTTCGGGCGATTCTTATTCGCAGTCACTAACGGCGCAAATTCAGGCATCTTTGAGGTATCCGACAATGTCTATATTTCTGGAATGATAAGTATCTCAATCCGGTCATTCCGGGAATCATCCGCAGATGTGCCAGGTAAAAGCTGCGAGGTGCCATAACCAGACACCTCACGGATCTGGCGGTCAGGTAATTCAAAAAAGACCATCTTTTTCCGGGCTGAATTAGCTCGGTCAGAACTCAATTGCCAATAGTCCACTTTGGGGTCATCGGATGATCTTTCGACGCAGTGTCCGCGGATTTCCACATAGAAGTTCTTGTGACGAATAATCTGCCAGGTGAGCGTGTTGAGAACAAAATCCCCATAATCCGTCAACTCGGTTGAATTGGGTTGAAATATGGGCTTCCGGGCGTTGTTGAATAATTGAATCCGCAGTCCCTCATGGGACATGTCAATCAGGACAGGGTTATCCTCCTCTGAAATTTCCTTCTGCATGGCCTCAGTCAGGTCTTTGTGCACCCGCCTCAGAAATTCCAGCTCCATCAGGGATGAGTCGTCGAACGCACCATGCAACTCACTCCGCATCAATATAATGTCCTCGTTGGGAATGATGCCTGTCGATTGCAGTGTCATCGGACGAAAGGGATTCTCAAATGTCCGCTGGACCGCTTCCTTGATCTTCTCCTCCTGCGATGCCAGCCACATAACCAGAAAGAACGCCATCATCGCCGTCACGAAGTCAGCATAAGCTACTTTCCATGATCCTCCTCCACCTGCCATTGATAATCCCCAACCTTCCTGTGTTTATTATTGTCTGATCAGAATAATCCGCTCAAATTCAACCTTTGGATGCCTCTTTCAGCATGTCTTCAAATGTGTGGCCATCCGGTTTGATACTGGCGCTCAACCCACGTCGTGCCACTTCAACAGCCATGATCGGTGCCATTCCGTTAGCAAAGGACGCAATGGCCGTCGCTATACACTTATTGAATTCAGCTTCTGATTCTCCCAGAAATTCCATCGCCGTCACAACAGGCCCGACATATCCATACGCCACAAGAATTCCAAGAAACGTTCCCACCAGGGCTGAACCCACCTTGTGTCCGATCTCCTCAATCGGGCCGCTGATGGCTCCCATCGTCAGGATGATCCCCAGAACTGCCGCTACAATCCCAAATCCTGGAAAGGAATCCCCGACCTTGGTGAGAACCAGGATAGGTTTATGGTGATCGTGCTCCATGGCCTTCAATTCAACATCCAGCAACATCTTGAGCTGATCCGGCTTGATCTTCCCGTCTATGATCGGACGCAGCCCCGCACAAAGAAACTCCATGCTGTGATGGTTTTTCAATAAGGCCGGGTACTTTGAGAAAATGCCACTCGCTGAGGGGTCATTGACGTGTTCCTCCAAGGCAATCATCCCATTTTTCCTGCCGGCCAGAAACAATTCATAAAGCGCCTTGAACAGCTCCTCGTATGCCACCTTACTGTAGGGATTCGGCTTCAGAACGCCAAAGACCCCTCCAATAGCCGCTTTCAGCACAGGCGCCGGAGACATCAGAATCAATGACCCTAATGCCGCACCGCATATAACGATCACTTCGTTCGGGTGCCATAATGATACTGGATTCCCTCCGACCATCATAAAGCCACCCAATACACATCCGGTGACGACTAGTGCTCCTACTATGACTAACATTGCCCTGTCTTGTCTCTTGAACTTATTCGCTGCTTTGAATCCATCGGCCGATGAAAGATGAATTCATTCACCTTCGGATGTCCCCTTGGATTCATGCTTCTTCAGAAACCCACGTATGGATAAAATGGCTTTCGTATGAATCTGGCATATCCGGGATTCTGTAACCCCAAATGCCTCGGCAATTTCCCGCAATCGCAAATCCTTGAAATAATAGAGTCCCAGAACCTTCTGCTGCATATCGGGCAGCCTCTTGATGTGCTCCTTGATCAGCTCGATCAGTTCGTACTTGGACGACTCCTCGTAGGGATCTGGCTGTGATGCATCCGCAACTGTGGCATGTTGGCTGTCTCCACTTCCTTCATCCCCATTCTTCACACTATCCAGACATATGAAAACGGCCGGACGGATATAGGTCAGTAATTTATTATACTGAGCCATAGTCAGCTCCAGAGCCCCAGCCATTTCCTCATCTGTCGGAGCTTCACCTTTTTCCTGCTCCAGTTTGCGCATGACGGTTTCAACCCGCCTTGCCTTATCATGCACAGATCGCGGCAACCAGTGAGCTCTCCGCAGTTCATCAAATATCGCCCCGCGGATTCTCACCCTGGCATACGCCTCAAAGGATGAGCCACCCGCCATATCATACCTTCTCACAGCACTCAGCAAACCAACCATGCCTGCACTGTAAAGATCCTCCACCGCCACATGAGTCGGCAGGCTCATCGCCATGCGCCCAACTATCGACTTAACAAGCGGAATGTAATTCTCGACGATTTGACTCTCTTCTCCACTTCCCTCGCCATTCCGGGCGTAGGTCTCCCACAACTCTGGAGGCGGTTTCGGAATTGTATAATAGCTCGGGGTGACTGGCTCAGCGGCTCGAACCGGTGCGGTTGGCTCAGGTTCATCGCCAGTGTCTCCCCCGCTCTCGGACTCGAGCCCGATTCCGATCTCAATCTCATCATCGACTTCAAGTTCAAGATCGATTTCGATTTCTGATCCGATCTCATTTTCCGATTCGTCATTTTTATTTGGGGCATCGATTTTTGGTTCTTCTGCCTTGGATGATTTTCGTTTTTTAGTAGTTGGTTGGAGTTGGGATTTCATTTATCAGGATTGGGTTACCGCCTCAGTTGGCTGACTCGGATAGGCGTCGGGTGACTGGTTGTCGTCTGAGGAAGCATCCTGGTTCCCGGAATCCCGCAATGCAGCTTTCAGGGATTTAGCCCACATCCCTCCCCACCACTTCATTAACCACCCGGCTGCATACGCTGCCATGCACGACTTCCAAAGGACAGATGGATAGGGACTCTCAAATGCCCACCCGAAAAGGAGGCCAATTGAAAATCCTATGATTCCGCCTATAAGAATTAGAAACTTCATCAGACGACTCCCTGAAAGCAAGTCCCCTGCCAATCCATAAAAATGGACAGTTTATTCTGAGATTGATGCGGAAGTGGATAGTGGAAGGAAAGTTAGGACGGAAATTGCTGCCGAATGATTGGTTCACTGGTGGCGCGAAGAAAATCCCCCGGAATATTTTGCCCTGTTGAAAAAAAGGAGATGGGAAGTCGGGCAGCAAATACCGGGTTCCAAATCTTTCCCCATCGGGCCTCCTCATCCATGTGTGTGAAGATGAGACTCGAAATGGGCAGTTGTGCCTTTTTACAGGACATGACGTGAGCCAGTAAAACAGTCGTCTCGTATGCGAGGTTGAGAACCAGGTGAATTTCTGGACTTTGAAACTCACGAACAGCCTGCAGAACACCCTCAACAGACTTGCGATCAAATAAATCAACCCCGGGAACGTCCACAAACCAGGCTTCGGATCGCTGGGATGGAGTGCGGGTATCAGGAAAAAACCGCTCCAGTGGAATGCCCAGAATATCGCAATGAAGCGCAAGCTGGTCGCTATTGACATGAAATTTGTCCGTGTTCACCTGGAATGCCCGCACCGGCTTATCCCCCACCAATCGATGATGGGTCAGCCACTTGCACAGCACTGAGGTTTTTCCACAACCCGGAGACCCGACAAATAGGTGAATGACCCCCTGCTTATCCTGATGATGAACATATGGTCGCCAGGATTCCTCCAGCACCAGGCGAATCATCTGGCGCTGCTTGCGCCAATCAACCGGCAATCCCCGGCCAAACCGATTCTCAATGAGCTCCATAATGCGCATGGCGTATTGAGGAAGTAAGCCGGATGCTTGCAATATCTCGACGACAGACCATTCATGCTGGCTCGCCTGCTCAATCTGCTCATCCATGGACCGACTGAAGGATGGCACCTGATTGTCAGAACCATCAGACGATGGTCGGAAGGGAATCGACTTCAGGGACGATGAAGGGGTGGTTTCAAGGCGCTCAGCCGGCAAGGAATTCGGCCGATGCGCAAAGACCTGAATTCGTGGCCCCTTCCACAATCGTGAGAGCCCATCTGGCTGGATCTTGACTACTTTGTCAATGACCGCCTCAGGCCCGAGTGCTTCCCGCACCTTTTTAATGGCTTCTTCGGCTGAATGGGCCGTAAAAGAATGCTGATCCATAGATTGTGTGACGAACTGGTTGCCTGCTCCGCACCTATCCGGCAGGTGGTTGACAGGGAGCAGATTTCATCGATTCCTCCCCGGACGCAAGCCTAATACTCACCACGGTCCCCATCACCCTGGAACGCCTACTTCTGAAGATTCGCGTTTTTTCAATGTGCCAAAACTCTTGATATCAACATCATTGGGAATCTCGGAATAGGAAATAACCCGGAGCTCAGAAAATGTCGGTTGGAAAAACTTCCTGAATCCCAGTCGGAGGGCCGGACCCGTCATCACAACCGGAACCAATCCTTCCGCCACCATCGATTGAATCAGCCTCGATAAACTGGAAATCGCGTGGTGAGCCACAGATGGATCTAAAAATAAATTTATCTCCATCGCCGATTGCTGGATGCTCCGCGTCATTTCAGATTCAAGTTGGGAATCGATGGTGATGACCTGAACCACCCCATGACTATCTTTCAGATGCGAGGCAATCTGGTGCCCGAGAGCTTTGCGGGCATGTTCGGAAAGCTCATCCGGGTTTTTGGTGATGCCAGCATAATCGCTGACGATCTCGAGTATTCCTGGTAAATCCTTGATGCTCAGTCCTTCCAGCAGCAGGTTCTGCAGAATCCTGTGCACAACACCAATAGTCAACTGACTTGGAATCAGCTCGGACACCAAGGCCCCATGATTCTCTTTCAAATGATCCAGAAGATTCTGAACCGATTGACGGCTTAATAACTGGTGGCAATTCTGCCTCAATACATGTGTCAGGTGAGTGATGACTACCGACCCGGCATCAACAACCGTAAAACCACTGATCTCGGCATGTCGCTTATCGGATTCCGAAATCCAGGTGGCCGGCAATTTAAAAACAGGTTCACTGGTTTGAATCCCGTTCAATACCGTGGTGCTGTGCGTGGCATTCATCGCAAGCCACCGGTTCGGGTAGGCTGTACCGGACGCCACCACATGGCCCTTGATCAGAAAATTATACTCCTCACCTTGCAACTCCAAATTATCCTTCAAACGTATCGGAGGAATAATGATCCCCATCTCCTCAGCAAATTGCTTTCGAACCCCAGTCACCCGCTGCAGAAGATCTCCCCCCGTCTTTTTGTCAGCCAATGCCACTAAGTTGAATCCCAGCTCAAATAAAAATGGATCCAATTGCAACAAAGGTTCTAATTTCTCCTGCGCTCCGGAACTCACATGGTCCTGTGCATTGTCACTTCCCGACGGGTGCTTGTTCCCGGAAACACCCGAAGCCGCTGGAGAACCCTTTTCTCCAGCTTTGAATGTATGACCAGACTTATCCTGCGAATCCCGCATTTTGACAAGTTTGCGGGCCATGAAGGCAGACCCCGCCGCCAGCGTCAGAAATGGAACCACTGGCATGCCGGGAACAAAGGCCATCAATCCCAGCATCACTCCCAGAACCCCTAACGCCTTGGGAAAATTCAGCAGCTGACGCCCCAGTTCTTTTCCTATCTCTTCACTGGCCGCGGCTCGGGTCACCAAGGTCCCCGCCGCAATGGATGTGATCAATGCCGGAACCTGAGACACAAGTCCATCACCTATCGATAACAAAGTGAATCGCTCAATGCTTTCCGTCACACTTAAGCCCTTCTGGAATATCCCAATCGCAATCCCACCCACGATATTGATCAAAGTAATCAATACCCCGGCGACTGCGTCACCTCGGACAAACTTGCTGGCGCCATCCATCGCTCCGTAAAAGTCCGCCTCCTGCTCAACTTTCTTACGTTTCTGCTTTGCCTCAGTTTCACTCAGCATGCCCGCGTTCAGTTCCGCATCAATCGCCATCTGTTTCCCGGGCAAGGCATCCAATGTGAATCTCGCCGCCACTTCTGCTATACGGCCAGCTCCCTTGGTGATCACAACAAAATTTATAATCGCCAATATACAGAAAATCACCAATCCCACCACGTAGTTGCCTCGAACAACAAAGTTCCCGAAGGACTCAATGATCTGCCCGGCATTGCCATCAATTAAAATCAATCGGGTGGACGCTATGTTCAAACCAAGACGGAAAAGGGTCAAAAATAAAAGCAGTGTGGGAAATCCGGTGAAATCGGATGGCTCTTTGATATAGAGAATCACCAGCATGATCAGAAAGGCCATCGCAATACTCACCGCCAGCAACCCATCCATGATAAAGGTGCCAATGGGCAGAACCATAATCATCACCGTGCCAAATACCCCAAACGTCATCAGCAAGTCTCCCTGCTTCAACGATTGTGTAATCGCAGACATGATTTTCTTAAGATTCATCTTCTGACAATATCCTGGTTTTCTCTATAATACCTGTATGCATTGATCCTGTAGACATAGGCAAGTATCTCAGCTACCGCTGTGAATAACTGATTCGGAATCTCACTGCCAACCCGACCATACCGGAACAAAAGTCGCGCTAACGGCTTATTTTCGATAATTGGCACCTTGTGTTGTTTAGCCACTTCGCGGATTCGGAGTGCATTGTTTCTGGCTCCTTTGGCAATAATGATGGGGGCATCCATCGATTTCCTGTCATAGCGGATAGCAATCGCCAGGTGAGTCGGGTTAGTAATGATCGCATCAGCCTGAGGAACAGCAGCCAGCATATCACGGAATGTCTTCATACGACGCTGCCTCTGTCTGGCTTTGACCTGCGGGTTCCCTTCCGCATTCTTACTCTCATCTTTCACTTCCTGCTTGGACATCATCATGTCCTTGGTCGATTGCCATCTTTGGTATAAATAGTCAGCCAAAGCTATAAATCCCATGGCAATGCATATCCGATTCAATATAATCAAAGTCGATTTGCCCAGAAATTCCCCCAGTCTCCCAACATTACTCGGAGTGAAAAACAGTGGATCCTGCATGATGGATAAAAAGGCTGACCACGTCAGTGACAGGATAACCAGAAGTTTCGCGATTCCTAAAACCGCAGGTATCATAGGCCGTATCCCAAATATCTTCTGAAATCCCTTGATAGGATTCATTCTTCCCGGATTCAGTTCAAAGGCCTTGGGAGCCAGCTGAAACCGTGTCTGTACCCCAGCAATCAACACCGCTGCTATCAGTATCGGAAACACCAGAGGCGAAGTCATCTTGAATACGATAAAAAATATCGTAAGAAAAAATTCCTGAGCGGACGAGGCTGAGATGTCAAATTCATGAATGTGGCTGAATGACTCCCTCATGAATGCGTGGAACTGCCCGAATAGTTTCGGGCCAGTCATACTCAACGCGCTCGTTGCCATTATCAGGATGGCCAATGTCTGAAGATCAGCACTGCGGCTCACCTGCCCACGAAGCCGCGTTTCCTCCATACGCTTTTCCGTGGGTTTCTCAGATTTATCTCCCTGACCGCTGTCTGCCATTTTGCAAATTCAATATACTAATTCATTTCAATCTATTTATACACCACCAAATAAACGCAGAAGTGTGGCAATATCACCCGGCAACTGATCAAAATACTGTCGGATGTAAGTCGCAAACAAGGTCGCCGATAATCCAAATATCACTATCGTCGACAATACCCTGATGGGAAAACTTAATACAAATACATTCATTTGAGGCACAGCACGCCCGAACACGGCAAACATTAAGGTCACCATAAACGATACGCAAATGACTGGAGCGGCCATTTCCAATGCGATCCAGAACAGCTTGACACTCCTCGCGATAACCAGTTCTGCCAGCCCATCATTCAAGACACCTCCCCCAATCGGTATCAACAAATAGGATTTGAAAAAACCAGCAATCACCTCATGATGCAAATCCGTTGCCAGAAATATCAGAACACTGAAATAAAACATCAATGATGAAAATAATGGGGTGGCCGCACCTTCAAATGGATTGAATAAACTGGACATCGCCAATCCAGTTTCCATGGTTATAATCTGACCAGCCATCTCAAAACCATAAAATATTAAACGAACATAAAACCCAATCAACAGACCAATGCATGTTTCATGAGCCATCAGGAGTATCACATCAAACCAGTTTTCGGGTATCCGGTAGGTATTTTCTCCAGTAATGATAATCAAATATGCAAAAATGGCGGCTAATGAAACCCGGACCGCCACAGGAACCTGACGCACAGAGAGAACAGGGATCATCAATACAAATCCGGAGGCTCGTAAAAATATTAAGAACCAGCCCCAGAATATGTTATCTATCCACTCCTGTATCATTCAGTCACCCATTCTCAGTTTGTCATCTGGCTCATCTGCGTGATCATACCATACGTGAAATCAATAATTGTTCTCAGAATCCAAGGCAGAATGGCAATCAGAACTCCTGAAACAGCCAGAACTTTCGGGAAAAATGTCAGTGTTTGCTCCTGAATGGAGGTGACAGTTTGAAGCACGCTGATGATGAGACCGACAACCGTGGCCACAACCAGAATGGGAGCCACCACCATCGTGGCAGTCGTCATCATATTCTGTATGACATCAATCGCATATTCAGTTGTCATTCAATCATCTCCATAACTGTTTCTGTATATCCTTCAGGCCTTGAAACTCGTCACTACCGAACTGACCACCAGATGCCATCCATCCACCAGAACAAATAGTAAAATCTTGAGAGGTAAGGAGACAGTCACTGGTGGCATCATCATCATCCCCATACTCATCAATACCGTAGCCACAACCAAATCAATCACTATAAATGGGACAAAAAGTAAAAATCCCATTTGAAAAGCTGTCTTTAATTCACTCAATATAAACCCTGGAATAACAATTTTCATCGGCAGATCACTGACTTGCACAGGTCCCATGCCTGACAAGGATATAAAAAGCTCCAGGTCCTTGGCCCGGCATTGCGATATCATGAAATTTTTAAGTGGCACCACAGCCCGATCAAATGCGGTCTGACTATTAATTTCTTTCGCGCGATATGGAACCAATGCCTCACTGTCAATTTTGCCCCAGACGGGAGCCATGAGGAAAAATGTCAGAAACAGGCTCAGACCTATAATGACCTGGTTAGCGGGTGTGCCCTGCAATGACAAGGCCTGACGGACAAAACTGAGCACAATCACAATCCGCAGGAAGCTTGTCATCAGCAGGATAATCGATGGAGCGAGTGTCAGGAGAGTGATGACAAACAGCACCCGGATTCCCATATCCAGGTCCTCAGGCTGGCCACTTGGGTTCACTCCCACTGTCAGGTTAATGGGGGACAGTCCAGGATTGCTGGCCGCTGATTGAGCGGGACTGGTATGGCTCACACAAATACATAAAATCCAAAGAAACAAAAACCATCCCCATCCCCATCCCGAAACCTTGGATATACCATTGGACAAACCCTTCATTTCAGATCCTTTTCTGACTCGTCATGCCGGCTGGAGGATCGATTCACAGCTTGATTTAATATCCTGCCAAATTGAAACTGATTGAAGGGACCCGGAATCGATACATTGGCTTGATCATTCAGGATTTGGTATTCGTGTTCCTGCAAGTCCGGCAGGTCCGTCAGTTTATTGATCCCATTTGGTGAGGTGCCGACCAGGAATCGACATTTCCCATAGCAAATGACATGGAGTCCCATGCGATTCCCAAGATAGCGGGTCTCAAGAATTTGAATTTTTGAACCAATACCCTGCTCGCCAGTTCTCTTCACCCGATTCCGGAATACATATGCCCCCCAATAAAATATTCCCAAGACAAATATGAGGGCTCCCAAAACCCTGAAAAACGACGTGGTCGGGTCAAATGCCCGAATCTGATTTCCATGCATTCCGGTGGCATTCTCTGAATCCACAGATTGTGGGGACGCGTTCAGCACAGTATTCGTGGACAATGGGGCGTCAGCCAGAATTATCTGACCCCGCATTCCGGAGAATCCGAGAAATAGTACTAGAAAACACACTCGCATCATTGGGAGGGTTGGTCTTTGCGTGGTTTGTTGCGTTGAGAGGAGACTTCACTGGACTCCTTGCTTTCTGCCTCGTGCCCAACAGGGTCCGGCCTCTGCAACTTCACCCCGTTTATTTCTATGATCCGGATACCGATTTTATCTTCCAGAACAACTATCTCACCTTTGGCAATCCGTTTGTGATTGATTAATACATCCACAGGCGCATCGGCAAGAGTATCCAGCTCTATCAATGATCCAACATCCAAATGCAGAATCTCCTTCATGCTCATCTGGCATGAACCCAGTTCAACAGTCAATGTCACCGGGACATCCAGCAACATTCCAAGATTAGTTTGTTCCCCTATCATTTTTTTGTCTTTGCTTCGATCACCTGTTCAATCATCACGGCCCTTTTTCCATCAGATTCACCTATCTGACCCACAAATTTAGCTAAATCAGCCACCATGATCGTCGTTTTATTGGCTTGTGCTTTATTAAAATAAATCAAGTCGCCCGGCTTGATACTGGCCAGTTCCCGGGCAGTCATTTCCCGACCCTCCCACAATGCCCGAATGGTTAACCGCAGCTTGGCCATCGCTTCACCATTCATTGACTTGCTTGTCGTATCCTTGGTCGCTCTCGACAGCAGAACCTCACTCACCCGACTCAGTATGGGTTCCCAGAATATTCCAGGAAACACCATTCTGAATGTGCCTTCATATTGTGCTATCCGCAGGAGAAAACTGGCTTCTGTCACCGGATTCTGTCCTCCGGTTATATGCAGGTGGCGCATCTCGGATTCATGCCCGATAATCTTATGCCTGCAGGTGGTCAGGTCCTCCCATATCAGTGCCCATTGATCCATAACGTGACCCACAAGCTGATCCAGCAAAACTATCTCAATCTCCGTCAATCCCCCCTTGCCACTGTACTTCTCACCATTACCTCCCAACATCCGGTCAATGATCAACAAGGACATTTCAACAGGAATCTGCACAAATCCATTTACCGGAAATTTATCTATATGTATTTCAGCTAAATAATTGATTCCCTCAATCAATGTCTTTATATCATCATACTTTTTACCTCAAATCCAATTAATTCTATTTTGACTTCCTTTCGTAAATAGAGGGAAAGGCGGTCCGTCAACCGCCTCGCAAATTGATCATGTCTGACCTCTAAAATCTTACTTGCCTCGACTTCAGGTAAGACGGAATGCGGAAATTAATTCTCGGCAAATTAAGATTTTTTCGAACAGCAGAATCCCCAGCCAATGACTGGACTATATAGTCCTGCTCGAAGTGAGAAGGCAATGAACTCTTTTTCGGTGGGGGTAATTTCCCATCGTCGTCGTCATCATTCGAGAATTGCTCCAGCAACGATTCAATCTCGTCCTGTGACAAAACTTGTGACGCTAATTCACTGAATTCACTCGGCATTATCTGTTCCCAATATCAAATATATATATCTTATCATGCGCAATGTCTATTGAACCGCAAAAGAGCGGAAATAGATGGCTCGAACCATGGGCTCTTTACCTTTGCTCAGAAAATTATTAAAAGCATTTTTCAATTCACCTCGAATAATATCCTGAGCCAATTCCTGCTCCAGGTCCTGGATGGATTTCTGCCTCAATATGCCAATCGCAATATCTTTGAACTTATAGTCAATTCCCTCGGCCGCAGTTGAAAAATTTGTGTCTGCACCCTCAAGTATCATCTCCACAACCAGGTATCGCTGACCTAAAGTATTTTTGATATTCACAATAATCTTGTCCAAGGTGTAGTTCTTGGATCCGACGGGTGCCGCTCCATGGCCACCGGATGATCCGTGGCCACCGGACGACGCCCCGTGTCCTCCTGCGGCTCCGTGTGCATCGGCCGCTCCGTGTGAGTCGGCCGC
>JAJOIW010000185.1 GCA_021209225.1 Verrucomicrobiota bacterium | reverse complement strand
CGACATTCTGGCGGATGTATCCCAGCCGGATCAACTCCCGGGCAATGGCTGCCCACTCGAGGCGCGATCGATCCTTTCCGATACCATATGTGGAAATATCATTGTGCCCCCATTTGCGGATTTTTTCCGTATCCGCGCCAGTCAGGACTTCAGCCAGGTGGTTGATGCCCACCTGAAATCTCGATTTCTGACTGATGCGGAATACGCAGGAAAGGAATTTTTTCGCATCGATGGTTCCATTGAAAGTATCGCGTGGGGCCAGGCAATTGTCGCAGTTTCTGCAGTTCTGCTCTGGATATTTTTCTGAAAAATATTCGAGGAGGACTGCGCGTCGGCAGAATCGGCTTTCAGCATAATGGACCATCTGTTGGAGTTGTTTTTTTGGCGACGAGTTGTTCCTGGGGTGATTTTTCCTCGATAAACACCTGGTATTTGACGATATCGGACGCGTTGAAGAGGAGGATGCATTCGCTGGGAAGTCCATCCCGGCCCGCCCGTCCAGTCTCCTGATAATAACTCTCAATATTCTTGGGCAGATCATGATGGATGACAAACCGCACATTGGGTTTGTTGACCCCCATACCAAAAGCAATGGTGGCACAAACCACCTGGATTTCATCCCGGATGAATTGTTCCTGATGGCTGGCTCTCTGTTTATTAGTCAACCCGGCGTGGTAGGGCAGAGCCCGGATTCCATCACGACTCAATTTTTCAGCCAGGGAATCAGCCGTTTTTCTCGAGTGGCAATAGACAATGCCGCTCTCTCCCGGCCGGTCCCGTACAATTTTTAAAACCTGGGAATAGGCGGATGCTCTGGGAATCACCCGGTAGGTGAGGTTGTCCCGGTTGAATGAAGCGATAAAAATATCCGGCGTCTTCAGTTTCAATTGCTGAATAATGTCGGAGCGCACACGGTCTGTCGCGGTGGCAGTCAGGGCTATAAATGGGGTGTCCGGGAAATGGCGCCGCAAGTCCGATAATCTCCGATACTCCGGACGGAAATCGTGTCCCCATTCGGAGATGCAGTGAGCCTCATCGATGGCAAAGCCGCTGACATTCCATTCTTTGAGGTTCTCCACAAATCCATCCAGCAGGAGCCGTTCCGGAGCGACATACAATAACTTATAGCGCCCGGCATATAATCCGGCCCATCTCTCCCGGGACTGGGGTTTTGTGATTGTGGAATTCATGAAGGTCGCCGGGATGCCACCTGCATCCAGGGAATCGACTTGATCTTTCATCAGGGAGATCAGCGGAGAAACCACGACAGTCAGCCCATCCCGGGCCAAAGCGGCCAGTTGGTAACACAATGATTTCCCTCCTCCCGTAGGCAGCAGCGTGAATACATCCTTGCCCGACAGATAATCGACCAGTATGTCCTCCTGTAATGGACGGAAATTATCGTATCCAAAGTGCTTTTTAAGCAATTTTCGCAGTCTGACTCTCAGATCGTCCATGTTTTCAGCCACTACCATTACTTGAACGCGATGGCTTTGACACCTCTAAACTGAGCTGTTTCACTGCGTGAACCGGCTCCGGTTCCTGGCGGAATACTTACTGAGCGGAAGGCTCTGGATGACTTTGCAATTTATCAATCTCCGCTAGGAAGCTAATCTTTCCTCCAGCATGAAGAGAAGGCGCATAGGGCGAAGCGGGTTGGTGGTCACCGAAATATGTCTTGGAACCATGACATTCGGTGAGCAGGCCAATGAACCCATGGCTCACAGAATTCTGAACCGGGCATTCGATGCCGGAATCGATTTTTACGATTTGGCTGAAATGTACCCCGTCCCGCCATCCGCCGGAAAATTTGGACTGACGGAAGAGATCTTCGGGCGATGGATGCGTGGCCAAGCCCGGGATTCACTGATAGTGGCCACCAAAATCACCGGTCCTGGACATGGATGGTTTCGACCACCGGTGCGTCATGGAATGACGACTCTCGACCCGCATCAGGTGCGGCGGGCACTCGAGGATAGCCTTCGGCGGCTCCAGACCGACTACATCGACCTCTACCAGGTGCATTGGCCGGATCATGGGCAGCCATATCAGGATCTCCTGGGCGCTCTGCAGGAGGAAAACGCAAAGGGAAATCCGCGTCATCGGATGCAGTAATGAAACCTGCTGGGGAGTCATGAAAGCCACCTGGACGGCGGATAAATACAACTTATCCCGGTTCGAATCCGTGCAGAATAATTTCAGCCTCATTAACCGCCGCTGTGAAAGCGAACTGGCCCAGGTATGCCGCCAGGAAAATATCAGTCTCCTGCCGTATTCACCTCTCGGAGGTGGGGTACTCACGGGAAAATACCTGCATGGACAACTCCCCCAAGGCGCACGATTCACCGAATATCTCCTCCACGGCCAGGAACGACAGAAAAAAATGGCACGACGGTTTCTCAACGACCGCACCTTGGCTGCCACGGAAAAATTTCAGGAAATCGCCAATGATATCGGCATGGCACT
The DNA here is from genome assembly GCA_021209225.1 of Verrucomicrobiota bacterium. Lineage (GTDB taxonomy): Bacteria > Verrucomicrobiota > Verrucomicrobiia > Limisphaerales > JAJOIW01 > JAJOIW01. The sequence continues at coordinate 15,242 of JAJOIW010000185.1, read as the reverse complement.
AGAAACACTTTCCATAGCTTGGACCAAACAGCACGACTTTGTCGCATCCACCATTATCGGCGTGTCCCATCTGGATCAGTTGGATGTCTGCCTCAAAGCGGCTGATGTGGATCTGGATTCAGAAACGCTGCAGCGGTTGGATGCCGTGGAGGACGCCATCCCGAACCCCATGTCCGAAGACGGACTCCGACGACTGTGATTTCCGGTCACCCGGCCACTGGACACCGGCTCCATCCACGAGTCGAGCTGGACGCGATCATCCAGTCTGAGGCATACTCCGGGCATTCGTATGAAATTACTGGATTTTAACCGCATCGGCGCCAGGACAAGATATTGTGGAGTGCTCGGGCATCCCATTGGACACAGTGGGTCGCCAGCCATGCACAATCCCGCGATGATGGCTATGGGACTGGATTGGAATTACCTGGCTTTTGATGTATTACCGGAAAATCTGGCAGATGTATTGCGGGGAGCCATGTGGATGGGATTTGTTGGGCTCAATCTGACTGTGCCCCACAAACTGCTGGCCTGCGATCTGGTGGATCATCTTGATGTCAGCGCTCAGCCCTGGGGGGCTGTCAACACCATCCGATTTGAAGGCTTGGATGCCGATGGACATTGGAAACCACTCTGGAAGTGCCGGGATTCACCAACCCAAAGACGCATGACCGGCTTCAACACCGACGCCAATGCCGTGATCCGGGCCATCCGGGAGGAACTGGAACTGCCCGTTTCAGGGAATTCGGTGCTGGTGCTTGGGGCCGGTGGTGCCGGGCGTGTCGCCTCACTCAAACTGGCCTCAGAATCCGTCTCAAAACTATTTCTCGTCAACAGAACTCAATCGCGATGTGAGACTATCCGGCAGGAAATTCAGCAGCAGTTTCCAACGGTTGAAGTCATGGTCGGATATCCACCAGCCCATCAGAAAATCGACCTGGTGGTCAATGCCACGTCACTGGGCTTGAGATCAGACGATGATCTGCCTTGGGATAAGACTCAATTTCAGCTCAATAATGCCGCCAATGCCTACGACATGATCTACCAACCGGCGGAAACTCCTTTTCTCAAAGCCGCTCGTGAAGCAGGATGTCGCACATCGAATGGGTTGGGTATGCTTCTCTATCAGGGAGTTGCCGCCCTGGAAATCTGGACCGAGAGGCATGTGCCAACCGCCACCATGCGCGAGGCACTCATGTCCCATATTTATCGTCCATCCCATCCCCATTCCTGATTTTCCGGCCAGAACCGGAATCCTGATAAGTATGGAAATTTATGGCTGTATTTGATTTATCGACGTGGACTCGGCTTCCCTGGGAATTCTGGGCGGTGCTGTTTTTTATCTTTGGCACGATGGTTGGGAGTTTTCTCAATGTGTGCATTTATCGACTGCCACGGGATCTGAGTGTGGTGTCTCCCCCCTCGCATTGTCCGAAATGCCAGTACCGCATCCCGTTTTACCTGAACATGCCAATCATCACCTGGACCGTATTGCGCGGGAAATGTGCCAATTGCGGCGCCAGGATTTCCCCGCAATACATCATCGTGGAATTGCTTACGGGACTCATATTTCTGGGCACCTGGCAGTATTTTGGCGATCTGGATCAACTCGGACAGAGCCTGCTTGCCACTCTGGTCTTCTGCCTCATCCTCTCCGGGTTTCTCGTCGCAACATGGGTCGATTTTGAACACTATATCATACCTGATTCCATCACACTGGGGGGAATAGTGGTCGGATTTTTCCTGTCTTTTGGTGTCCCACAGACCCACTTTGTCGAGGATCGACTTGAGGGATTGGTGGATAGTGGAATGGGGATTGTACTGGGGTGGGGGTTGCTTTACACCGTGCTGCGGCTGGGGAAACTGGCCTTTGGGCAAAAGCGGATCCGGCTTCCGAAGGGATCCCGGTTGAAATTTTCCGAGACGGGTATATCCCAGATGGGAACGGACCAACCCGAAACACCTTACCATGATTTATTTTTCCGCAATTCCGATCGATTGAGGATGCGGGCACGGACGGTTGAGTTGCCGGATCGGTGTTATTTTGAGACGGATGTGGTCCTGCAGCCCACCCGCCTGACAATCGGACAGGAGGAAATGGATCCTGCGACCATTTCGTCCATGGAAGTTGAAACTGAGGAAATTATCCAACCTCAGGAGGCCATGGGCTTTGGAGATGTTAAATTCATGGGAGCCATCGGAGCTTTCCTCGGATGGAAGGCCGTGCTTTTTTCCATCACCGTGAGTTCGGTTCTGGGATCCATTGTTGGTTTGGGACTGATAGCCATCCGCAGGCGGGAATGGTCGTCCCGTATACCTTTCGGCCCGTATATAGCCGCTGCGGCTGCCATTTACATATTCGGGGGACGGATCTGGGCTGAAAACTGGTTTCGCACCGGCCAGTTGCTTCCCTGATTTCCTTTGAATTTCCTCCTGCCTGCCGGCTGGAAAAACAAAATGCCCCGTGTTACCGGGGCACCCTGAAGGGATGGAGATTTATCCTGATCGCTCAGACTCACTTATGTGAGTGTCCTGGATGGTGGGTAATGAATTCCACTTCACCGGATTTGACGTCATAGATGCCGCCGACGATCATTATCTGACCCTCATTGACCAACCGTTGAATAGTCTGGCTTCTTTCCAGAATAGTATGAATCGTATGCTCCACATTGACCCGTGCCACACGGTCAACAAAGCGTTCATTGGCGGCGGATCGATCGTCCAGCGTTTCCGTTTCGGCGCGGACGGATTTTGAAATTTCATCCACTACTGAATCGAGGTTTTCACAACCTGTTGCCTCCAGCCTCCAGTGCGGTCTTGCCCTGAGCCACCAGATCCACTGTTGCTTTGACCGCTCCACAGCGCGTATGGCCAAGAATCAGCAACAACTTGGCTCCAGCTACAGCACAGCCGAATTCGATACTGCCCAAGGCTTTGTTGAAGGCCACATTTCCAGCCACCCGAACACTGAAAATATCTCCAATTCCCAGGTCAAAAACCATCTCGGTGGCAATGCGCGAATCCATGCATGCGAGCACCACCGCCAAAGGAAACTGCCCCTGCGAGGTTGCATCCACCTGGCGGGTGAAATCACGGGAAAGCTTCTCCCCACTCACAAATCTCGCGTTCCCATCCTTCAAAACCTGTAGGACCTTTTCCGGGGTGATCTGTGCCTGCACATCCCTGGTCGAAACATCCACATACTGAATCTTGTCCTCCAGTTTGTAGAAGTTTTTAAACCCGATGAGGCTCAGGTTAATTTTTTTGACCGGGGCGGTTTCTTTTTCAAAGTCGCGTATCAGGTCGATAATGTCCGGATCAATGTAGACGGTGTTCCGTGCGTCGATCACAGCAAACGATTCATGTGGAATCTCATCCAATGCTTTCATCAGGGACGCCCGATTCAGAAAGCTCACCTGGTTTGCCAGTTCGATGCGCAGCACGTCGCCACTCACATGCTTCTCAACGATGCGTTTGATCGGACGTTTCAAGTTGCTGCTCAAAATAAAGCAGACCGCCACCACAATCCCCACCAGAATTCCAGTCAACAAGTCCGTCAGCACAATCGCCGCCACGGTCACGACAAACGGAATGAATTGGGAGTGACCCTCGCTCCACATCAATTTGAGCAACTTGGGATTGGCCAGCTTGAATCCAGTCACCATCAGGATGGCAGCAAGACAGGCCAACGGAATCTGATTCAATAAATCCGGTAAAAAAGCCACAAACAAAAGCAGCATGAGTCCATGAATAAAGCAGGCAACTTTGGTTTTTCCGCCGGAGGAAATATTGACTGAGCTTCTCACGATCACGCTCGTCATGGGCAGACCACCCAGAATTCCCGAGACAATATTTCCCGTGCCCTGGGCAAAGAGTTCTCTGTTGGGGGGAGAGATGCGTTTTTGTGGATCCAACTTATCCACCGCCTCAACGTTCAGAAGCGTTTCCAATGTGGCCACCAGCGCTATGGTTATGCCGGCAACAAGAACGCCCTGATTAAACATGTTGCTCCATTGTGGAACGGGCAAGGATCCCATCAATCCCTGGAGCCCTCCCGTGGCCGGCACCTGGACCAGGTGATCCCCACCGATATTCATCAACTCACCCAAAGGACGAATCAATGCCGACAATACCATCGCAAGGACCACGACCACCAGTTGTCCGGGAACCGGCAGCTTTTTCAATTTGGTCTTGTCCCAGACAATGAGAAGGACCAACGAGAATATCCCCACAATCGTCGCCCCGGGGTGGACCTTGAACTGCATGGCCAGAAGTTCAGTGAAAGTGTTTTTTCCATCCACCTGCTGGAAACTCATGTCACCTATCCAATCCGGATCGTGTCCGAACAGGTGAGGAATCTGTTTGAGTATCAATATGACCCCAATAGCCGCCAGAAGCCCCTTGATCACACTCGATGGGAAGAATGCCGCCAGACCACCTGCCCGGATAATCCCCAATAGAATCTGAATCACTCCCGCCAATATGACAGCACACAAGAATGTCTCGTAACTGCCTAATTTTTCTATCTGTGAATAGACTATGGCCGTCAGCCCGGCCGCTGGTCCACTGACACTGGTATGGGAACCACTGATCCAGGTCACGAGGATACCTCCCACAACCCCAGCCACAATGCCACTCACCAGTGGCGCGTTCGAAGCCAACGCGATCCCCAGACACAAGGGCAAGGCCACTAGAAAGACAACCAATCCCGCAGTGAAGTCATTCCCACGGAGCCCCCAGATAATTCGTTTTTAATTTTTGAGATGCAACATTTTGGATTTTCCGGATTTACTGGCATTGTTCCGGGTATTCCGGATATGTCAATCCAATGGGATCAGATTTTTAATGCCCGGGCTGTGCAGATCATGGGATAAAGCATAGCCATAGGCAACAGGTCGGGGGATCCATCCATCCTCCGGTTTGTGGAAAAAGAGTGACTTTGGACCGGGAAAAACGGTTTTCAAAACCCCCGCCGAAAATGCCTGAGGCCGACGCCTGCGGGGAGCTTTCACAGGGGAAGATTCATTTGACTGAAACGAAAAAAGGCAGCCGGAAATGGACTGCCCGTATTCTGGAACTGGTTCAGAATCACCAATCGTTCATTGTCCTCCACCGCCAGGGATTGAGGTCAACGGGGAAAATCGCGGAAAATCAGGGTCTGGCAGTAATGACCAGATTGCGGTAGGCGACCGGACCATGGTCACCCTGGAACATGATTGGTCCCTTGGGTGCCTCTTTGCCTGTGACGCCGCTTGGTGTGGGGCCGCTCATTTCAATATCCGTGTGGAGAACCTGGCCATTGAGTTCCACTTTCAGAAATCTGGCGTTTGCGGTTTTCTGGCCTTGGGCATTGAATGTTGGGGCCTGAAAATCGATGACATATTTCTGCCATGTTCCTGGTGGAGTGCAGGCATTGATTTTGGGGGGAGCTGCGCCGTAAATAGCACCCATGTCTCCATTTCCGAGTTTCGTCTTCCCGTAGGAATCGAGCACCTGGACTTCATATTCGCCCATGACATAGATGCCTGAATTGGAATCTTTCGCGACCATGACCTCGACTTCGATGGTGCATGAGCCAAATTGGGCCAGGGAGTAGATATCCACTCCTTGTCCATGGCCTGAGACGGGATTGATGAGGGCACCATCGCCCAGACCGACGAGGATGGTTTTCGGGTTGGCTTTGGAAACGACTGGAATTCCAGTTTCCCATTTGGACCGGCTGGCGGGTTCTTTGGTTTTCCAGCCGGTGAGATCGGATCCATTGAATGGTTTGCTGGCGTGGTGGTGGTCAGCCGGAGCAACGCTGATCATCAGAATGGCCACTGACAAAAATAGCATCTTTTTAATCATGGTGATAACGGGTAATTGAACTGATGACCATTGTGCCCCAGATTCCCGCAAGTGAAAAGAGGCAAGTTGCCGTGATGTGGAGGACTCTCTGAGGTCGGGCACGAGAAAGGAATAAACCGGTTGGGACTGGACATCCCGTGTCAGGTTTCATCTTATTATGTGAACGTATGGAGAGAAAATCCGAGCGCATGGAAATGTTCGTGAACCGATTTGAATCGGGCATCTATGAGAGGGAATACCATGGATTTTTCCAGTTGTTCAATGCGGCGGAATATTATGAATCGCACGATGTGCTTGAGCACTTATGGTTGCAGCGGAAGGGATCCCGGGATGATCACTTTTTCAAGGCACTCATTCAGCTGGCTGGATGCTTTGTGCATCTGGAGAAAGGAAAATATGGGCCGGCACTGCGGCTGTTCCGCCTGTGCCGCGGGTATTTGAGCACGTATGGGGCTGGCTACCGGGGGCTGGACATCATTCAAACCATCGGATTCATTGACGGGTGGATATTGCGCCTGGAGTCGGGTGAACCCATCCATTGGGATCATGAAGCCAAGCCACAATTAAACTGTGACTGGTGTGCGGGTGGGACTGGCAGTTCATGAGTCCGTCACATCTCCGGGCATTGAGCATTCTGCCTCAGGTGGATATTTAGGACGCAGGACAGCTATCCCCCAGAATCCGCAGAATGATCCCAGCAGCCAACCGCCCAGGACATCGGAAAAATAATGTTTATTGCGCTGCATTCTCGACCAACCCACCGCGACAGAAGCTGCGATGGCAGGCGTGCGCCGGCGGGCACAGGATGCCAATGCCGTCATTGAAGCGGTTGTCGAAGTCGTATGCCCCGATGGAAATCCCTGGTAGCGGGAATTCATCCGAAACCAGGTGAACCTCCCGTCCTCCATCTGATGCGGGCGCGCCCGGCCAATGCCGGTCGGAAGATATTGACAGAAACCCCTCCCAGAATCCCTGAAATCAGGACAGCCAGGCCAATTCTCTTGAGCCGCGCTGAACCGCGGCTCCATCCCAGGCACAGGAAAACCACGGCGATGGCCAGGGATGAATATTGGAATTCGCCAAACTCACTGATCCATTCAGCTGCTTTATCCGTGGCGGGATCCTCTGGTCTCTGCACCCATGTCAGTATCTCCGGATCCACTCCCGACAGAATCAATACCAGCAGCGGAATACTCAATGCCCCATAAATCATCGCGAACCGCTTCCCATGGCGGGCAAAAAAAACACCCGTTCGCTGAAAAAACACCCCCAAAATCGCCGGTCGATTTGAGGACGATTCCCTGGGGCTAGGATTTTGTCGATTGTCCATGGATTCGATTCAGCCAGATGTGGGTTTTCCGCAACGTGGCCCATCCATACCGCAGTTCTGTGAGCATGCCGAGAATAAAATACTCACTTCGCGTACTTGGCTCCGAACGAGTTCTCCTCCATGATGCCGCGACGGAATGACAGAGCAACCGACCGATCAGGAATCAAAGTTTCAGGCCAGAAGCAAAGGGAAAAAAACCTCACCCAAGATGGGGGAGGCTCGGCTGGACCGCTTGCCGCCGCATTCCCTGGAAGCTGAGCAGGGAGTCTTGAGCTGTGTTCTTCAGGCCCCCAACGAGTCCATGCCCGAATGTATTCAGGCATTCCGGGGGACCGCCGAGCCATTTTATGATCTGCGGCATCGGACCATCTACGAGCGGTTGATGCTGATGTATGACAAAAAGCAGCCCATCGACCTGATCACCGTTCAACAGAATCTCAAAAACGAAAACCAGTTGGAGAACATTGGAGGTATTGCCTACCTGCAGGAAATCATCGATTTTGTTGCCTCTCCGGTGAATCTGCCCTCGTATGCCGCCATCGTCCGGGAAAAATACCTCCTGCGCCGTATGATTCAGACCTGTATCGAGGCCGTGCATAATGCCTACGAATTCGAAGGGGAAATCGATCGGCTCATGGATGAAGTGGAACGGAAAGTCCTTCAGGTTAATCAGGAGCGGTCCGGGGATGGAATGCTCAACATGCGGGAACTGGTCAAGGAAGTCATCACCCAGATCGAACAATACCACGACCGCGAAGGTGGATTGGTCGGCATCTCCACCGGACTCGCCGACTTGGACCGCATGACTTCCGGACTTAAAGGCGGGGAAATGATTGTCATTGCAGCCCGCCCAAGTATGGGAAAAACCTCCCTGGCCATGAACATTGTCGAGTCAGTCGCCATTGATCAAAATATTCCAACCGGGGTTTTCAGTCTGGAAATGACCGCCCAGAGCCTGGTCATGCGCATGATCTGCTCGCGGGCCAGGGTCAGCAGTCGGGATATCGTCAATGGATTTCTGGAGGAGGCTGATTTCGGGCGACTCTCCCGGGCCGCAGGGGATCTTTCCCATTCTCCCATGTACATCGATGATACTCCAGGCCTCTCCATTCTGCAATTGAGAGCAAAAGCTCGACGAATGGCTCAGCAGCATGGCATAAAATTCATCGTTATCGATTATTTGCAGCTTTTGCATTCGACAGCGACCCGGGCGGACAATCGTCAACAGGAAATTGCCGACATCTCCAATGGGGTCAAAGCGCTGGCTAAAGAACTGAACCTGCCGGTTATTGTGCTCAGCCAGTTGAACCGCGAATTTGAAAAAGATAAAAATCGAAAACCGCGCTTGTCTGATCTGAGGGAATCAGGTTCGATTGAACAGGATGCCGACATTGTCGGGCTTTTGTATCGGGCCGAGAAGGAACCGGATGACGACAGTGATACTCAGGTGGATCCGAATCAAGCGGTCGCAGTGAACCTGTTGATAGCTAAACAACGAAATGGCCCCACGGGTGACGTCTATCTCGTCTTCCGTCGGTCCATCACCCGGTTTGAAGGCCGGGCCAAAGAGGACCCCAGTGAAGGGGTTCCGTACTCATAAGTCATTAATTGGCATGAATCAGAAGTTATTTTGCTACGCATTGATGGTTGTGTTGCTGGCCAGAGGCACGGCACACGCTCAGGACATGATACCAGCGATGCCGGTTGTGGCTCAGATCAAAATCCATCACCTCGGCCCCGCCGCGGCCAGTGAGTCCATGGTGCGGGCACACATCCGCACCCGTGAAGGGAAGGCCTATAACCCCAATACCCTGGATGACGATGTGCGCAACCTTTACAAGACAGGATTTTTTCAGGATGTGCGGCCGACGCGGGATGAATCCGCATCCGGGATAGTCATCACATTTGTCCTGCAGGGGAAACCCATCGTCACGGACATCACCTTTGCTGGCAATGAAAAGGTTTCCGGCAGGCGCCTGATGAAGCAGGTCGAAACCGTCGTGGGGGAACCCATTGACGACCGGAAACTCTTTTTCGACCAGAAGGCCATCGAGGAATACTATCAGAAAAAGGGGTATTATGAGGCAAAGATCACCTACGAAAAGCAGGTCAGTGAGTTGAGTGGCCGCGGGAGTGTGCGTTTCAACATCGATGAAGGCCCGAAAATCAAGATCGACGATGTGATTTTTCACGGGGTGGACGGCTTCACGCAAAAGGAAATGCGCCGGGTCATGGAGACCAAGCGCACGTGGTGGCTTGCCTGGCTGACGGGTGATGGAAAGCTCAAGCGCCAGGTTCTGGAGGACGATCGAGAATTGATCACCGAATTTTTCCGCAACGAAGGTTTTCTGGATATTGAAGTGGAGGACCTCCGCATCGAAACCATCACGCCCACCCGCGTCGTCCTCCACGTGGAAATTAAACAGGGACAGAAATATCTGACCGGCACAGTCCAGTTTGAGGGAAACACTCTCTACACCCCGGAGGAACTCTCGCAGGCATTGGTCATGAAGCCCAATGACACCTTCTCCCCCAAAGGATTCCGCTCAAACAGGTCGGCAATATACGACATGTACGATTCCATCGGCTACATTGATGCGCGCATCAATATCGACCAGGAACCCAATGTGCAATCCGGGATGATTGACCTGAGCTACCAGATTCAGGAGGGATCCCAAAGCTATGTGGATAAAATCGTCATCCAGGGTAATACGCGGACCAAGGATAAAGTCATCCGACGCGAACTCCCGCTGGCGCCAGGAGAAATTTTCGACAACGTCAAAGTCAAGGTGGGTCAAAAGCGGATTGAGCGCCTGGATCTCTTTTCCCAAGTGGAGATTGACCGGCAGGAAACCGACGTTCCCAACCGCAAAGACCTTGTCATGACCGTCAATGAGAAAAGCACCGGTCGTATCCAGTTCGGCGCCGGATTCTCAACCGTGGACAATATCGTCGGATTTGCCGAATTCTCGGAATCCAATTTTGATATCGGAAAGTGGTCGTATCCTTATCTGCAGGGGGGCGGGCAAAAACTTCGGGTCCGTACCCAGGTTGGTGCCAGAAGACAGGATTATACCCTTAATTTCATTGAGCCATGGTTTCTGGACCAGCAATTGCAATTGGGGGTGGATCTCTACCACCGGGATTTAAACTTCCAATCGGATGAATACCGTGAGACCCGAACGGGTGGCCGGGTGACCCTGACCAAGCCCTTGCTCACACAGTGGGTGGATGGTTTGCGCGGGTCGGTGGGTTATAACCTTGAGAGAGTGGAGCTGAATTTCCAATCGGCTGGCATCACCCGTGCTGAGGCGGCAGCTCTTCAGAACAAGCTTGAAAATAATATCCCCCTCACTGCGGCGGAACAGGCGGCATTTGACACCGGTCGGCATACTTTGATCTCTCCCGATATGGTCGCCGAGGAGACCGGGCAGCGCCTTGTCTCCAAGGGCCTGGCCAGTCTGGCTTTTGACAACCGGCGCGGAGATCCTCTTTTCCCATCCTCGGGCACACTCACCAAACTGGAGGGCACACTTACCGGAGGTCCCTTTGGACTGGACACCAATTATTATGCCCTGGAATTGACGTCTCATTGGTATCTGCGGGGATTGCTTCCAGGCCATACCATTCAGGTCAAAGGCAATTTAGGTGTGATGGATGCCTTCGGGGATTCGGAACGGGTGCCTTTGTTTGACCGCTACTTTCTGGGAGGTGCCTATAACATGCGCGGTTATGAGTACCGCAGGGTGGGGCCGCGGGATACCTTCCTCAACGGTGAACCACTCGGGGGAAATACCTACTGGCAGGGCACCATCGAATACATCATACCCCTCATCGATGCCCTCAAATTCGCGGTCTTCTATGATGTGGGAAATGTATACTCCGATTCGTATGCATTTGACCAATTCGGAGATTTCAGTGATAACTGGGGCCTTGGGCTCAGGTTGCAAACCCCCCTTGGTCCGCTTCAACTGGACTACGCTTTGCCCCTGCGGGACAGCGATGGATACGGCCGCAATGATGGTCAATTCCAATTCGGGGTCACAATTCGGGAATTTTAATTCAACGGAAAAGACATAATTTAACTCAAAGCAGTGATGAAATTACACAAGTTCGCCTTATCGATGGCTGTGGTGATGTTAGCCACCTTCAGTGCATCTGCGCAGCAGAAGATTGCCGTGGTTGATCTTCAAAAAGTTTTTGATGGGTATTTCAAAACCAGGGAAGCCGACCGACTCCTGAAAGAACAGGGGAAAGAGTTTGAATCCACCCTCAAAAACATGCTCTCCGAAAGAGAAGCCAAACTGGCCGAAGTCGAAGATGCTTCCAAACAGTCGAACAACCCAGCCCTGAGCGATTTCGAACGCAACCGCCTCTCCACCCAGGCCGACACCAAATTGACGGAATTGCGCAAAATGGAACAGAATATCCAATCTTACGACCAGACAGCCAAGCGCACACTGGCTGAACGCCAATTGTCGGCCAGGGAGAATATCATTCAGGAATTATCCAGTGTGATTGCCTCGCTGGCACGGACACGTGGCTACGACCTGGTTCTGGATTCCGTGGCGCGCAGCAAAAACGATACCCCGATCATCCTCTTCTCCAGTGGCAAAGACGACCTGACAGAAGAAGTCATCCGCATGGCTAATCAGAGCCAATCGTCCACCTTGCCATCCACACCAGGAACAAGCGGACTTGGATTTCAGCCTGGTCGATAATTGTGCCCAACGCACGTGATCATCGCAGATGGGACATTCTCATCTGCGTTTAGTTTTTTTTATTAATGAATCAACCCATGCCGAGCGTTTTCATCAGGACCTATGGATGTCAAATGAATGAGCGGGACTCGGAGGCAGTCGCTTCCCAGTTGCGTGATCACGGGTTTGATCTGGTTGAGTCGGAGCGATCCGCCGACGTCATTCTCCTCAATACCTGCAGTGTCCGCGACATGGCTGAGCAGAAAGCCATCGGGAAAATGCAAAACCTCGTCGCTGAATCCAGGCGTGCCAACCCAGGACAAATACTTGGATTCCTGGGGTGTATGGCACAAAGCCGCGGCGAGGAACTGGTGCGGGACGTCCCGGGTGTCCGGTTGGTTCTGGGGACCCAGAAATTCCACAGGGCTCCGGAATACCTCAAGAGCCTCCTGAATGGAGAGGCCCGATCCGTGGTGGATACCGAGGACGAGAAGGGGAGCGAGTCCACCATTCGTGAACATCTGCCTCCCGCTGACGGGCAGCTCCAGCCAGTGACTGCATTTGTCTCGATCATGCAGGGATGCAACCAGCATTGTTCCTTCTGTATTGTCCCATACACCCGTGGGCATGAACGGTGCCGCCCGATCGCTGAAATCGTGGATGAATGCCGTGAACTGGTGGATCGCGGCGTCAGAGAAGTCACCCTCCTGGGCCAGATAGTGAACTCCTATGGGAAACGTGACATTCCGATAGTCGATGGTAAATCCGGATTTGTGCAGTTGTTGGAGGCGGTGCATGAGATTGACGGTTTGGAGCGGATCCGGTTCACCTCGCCCCATCCCAAGGGATATGGATTGGACCTGGTGGAAGCTTATGGCCGGTTACCCAAGCTCTGTGAAAGTGCCCACATTCCCCTCCAGAGTGGGAGTGATCGTCTCCTGAAGCTGATGAAGCGTCAGTATACGCGCGACCGGTTTCTGGAGTTGGTGAATCAGTTGCGTGCGGTCCAGCCTGGCATGGGATTGTCGACCGATGTGATCGTGGGGTTTCCGGGGGAAACGGAGGATGATTTCCAGCAGACGGTGGATCTTTTCCGCGAGGTGGAATTCGACCAGGCCTTCGTCTTCCGGTATTCGAAAAGGCGCAATACACCCGCCGCCGAAATGGATGGCCAGCTCAGCGAGGAAATCAAGGAATACAGGAACCAGCACCTGCTCCAGGTCATGAATGAGATTGGGGAAAAAAGGTTTCAAACCTTTGTGGGGCGGGAGGTGGAAATACTGGTTCTGGGTCCCAGCCGCAAAAATCCCCTGAGACTCGAAGGCCGCACCCGATGCCATAAAATTGTGGTATTTGAAGGTCACCCACGGCACATTGGTCAACTGATCAAGGTGCGCATTGAGAAAGTGGGGTCGTTTACACTTTACGGCACCCCGGCCATCGTGAATTTAGATAATTAATTGGAATGAATCTATCAACTTTATCCATTGTGCTGGGAGCGGTTGCTCTGGGAGGTGGGGTCTATGGGCTGCTGAAATCATCCTCTGCCATCAGGTTCACCCGGGAATTTCCGCGGTCCCTTCCCATTGGATGCTGTTCATGGGCATCTCAACCATCTGGTTCCTCTACAACTTCAAAAATGAGAACATCGCCGATTTTGAGTCGGTGAAAAGATACATGCTGATGGGATTTCTCATCATTGGATTGGGCGCCATGATTTACGTGCGCGACTTTTTAGCGGTGCGTGGGTTGGCGGTCTTTGTGATGTTATTAGCTCACACCATGGTGGAATCCGCCCGATGGGCTGAAACTCCATGGCGTCTGGTCATTATAGTCCTGGCATACACATATGTCCTCTGCGGTATAGTCTGGACCATTCAACCCTACCGGCTCCGCGACTGGTTCCATTGGGCCAGCGCCTCACCCAAGCGCTTTCAATCCTTGGTGTTCGGACGACTTGCTTTTGGGGTGCTTCTGATTGTTCTGGGGCTCACAGCTTATCGGGGTCAATGAGTCTGGTTTTCGCCTGAGCCCTTAATGCGGATGGGATACTCATGAAAAACAAAATTCTGGTGATTCGTGGGGGAGCCATAGGCGATTTTATTCTGACTCTGCCGGTTTTTCATGCTTTGAAAAACCAGTTTCCTGATTGCGACATTGACGTGTTGGGATATCCACACATTGCTCAGATGTCGTTACTCACCGGGCATGTTCACCGGGTATTTCCGATTGAAGCGAGAGAAATGGCCGGTTTTTTTGCGAAGAATGGTCCACTGGATCCCAATTTGATGGAGTTTTTTGATACCTACGGTCTGATCCTCTCCTATTTATTTGATCCGGAGCAGGTATTTCAGGCCAATGTGGGGCGGGCCACCAAAGCGCAGTTTATCGCTGGTCCCCATCGACCCGATGAGACGCGGGATGACCATGCGACCGATGTGTTTCTGAGTGCCCTGGAAAAGCTCGCGATTTTCCAGGCCGATCCCGTGCCATCCTTAAGTCCATCACTGGTTCTTCAATCCAGTATGGTGGGATGGACACACACATCGAACACCATTGCCATTCATCCGGGAAGTGGCAGTCACGCGAAAAACTGGTCTGAGGAATCGTGGGCGATTCTGATTCAGAGCCTGGTTGCTGAAACGGATTTGCACATTCTGCTGGTGGGTGCTGAGGCCGAGCGCGACCGGGTGGATCGCCTGATCCGGCTCATACCGGAATCGCGCGCGGGGTTGGCTTTCGGACTGAGTCTGAATGCTTTGTCCGCCCGATTATTGGGAGTGGTCGGTTTTGTCGGACACGACAGCGGGATCTCTCACCTCGCCGCCGCACTGGGACTCTCAGTCATCGTCCTCTGGCCGGACACCAATCCGTCCATTTGGACTCCCAGATCCCCCTGGGTGCATCGGATTGAATCCCCTGACGGAATCCATCATATTCCGCCGATGCAGGTTTTCGGCTCCATACTGGAAAAATTTCAATTAAATCCATAAAACCATTTTCCATATATATGTCACTGAAAGAAATTTCCTCGGAATTATTTTTTGATGCCCGGGCCGTTTTAGCGGAAGGGCCCGGCTACTATCCTCAATCGGACACGATCCTGTGGGTGGACATTGAGCGGGGTATCCTGAATGAACTCCAGTTCAGCACCCGGATCAATCGCCAGATTGTGCTGGGGGGGGAAAGTGGGATTTGCGGTATATGATGCCAATAAATCCATCCTTGCCGGCACGCATGAGGGCTTCATTCGCGTGAATCCGGAGTCCGGGCAGGTGGAAAAGTTGGTTCATCCTGAGGCTCACCTGAGCGGAAACCGCTTTAATGACGGCAAAATGGGACCCGACGGAGCAATTTGGGCCGGG
>JAJOIW010000103.1 GCA_021209225.1 Verrucomicrobiota bacterium | reverse complement strand
CAGCAAACGGGCTCATGGCCAGCAGCCCGCCAGTCACAACAGCCAGTATTTTCTTCAAATCGTTCATGTTGATCTATGTATCTATACCTATAAGGAGGAGCAGTGCTCCACTCGTCAGGATAATAATTCCTGCCGGAAATCATTTGCCACATTCCGGATCGATCGTCTTGGCAAAATTGGCGCCAGTTTGAATTATCCTGAGCAAACCATCTGAATCCATTGTGGTGGTATGAAAGGTTTCGGACCGGCACGTACTGGCTCTGGACTTGCGGCACGTTGCTGTGAGTGCTGCGCGCCGATGTGGGAAAGAGGGATTTCCGGGTTCAGTGTTTGAAAAGCAACGGGGCAAATTGGTGGAGACTGCGGCGCCAGGTCTGCCATTCGTGGGCGGTATCCGGGGAGATGTAATAATGGCTGTTGATTCCGGCCTCTTTGAGGGCGTTGACATTTGCCTGCGGGTCGCCGCCGCGGCGGGGTTGGGATCCACCTACTTCGCGGCTGCCGTAGCTGACAAAGACGAGTTTATTGCTCTGCTTGAAGGCTTCCATGTCGGCGATGTCTTCAAGGCTGATACTCCCGCCGCTGAAGAGGCCAATGTGCGAAAATTTGTCCAGATTTCTCAATGTGATGGTTTTGGTTTCCATGCCGCCCATGGAAAGACCCGCCATGGCACGATTCGGTTGATCCGCAAGAGTGCGGAAGCCTGCATCGATATAGGGAATCAGTTCAGCGATCAGCATGGTTTCGAAGGGTTCGATTTTAAAATTCCGCAGGCCTCCCATCCGGGTATCATTTGTCAGGCCATAAGTCATGACGATGATAAAGGGTCTGGTTTTTCCTTCAGCGATCAGATTGTCCATGATTTTGGCGGCGCTGCCCTGATTTCCCCAGCCATATTCGTTCTCTCCCCATCCGTGCTGCAGATAGAGGACTGGATATCTTTGATTGGTGTTCTGATCGTATCCGGGCGGAGTGTATACAAATGCCCGTCTCTCAGAATTCAAGCTTTCCGAATGAAAGAAAATCTCCCGCAATTGTCCGTGTGGCACATTTTTGAGAGCATAAATATCCTGATCATGAGCGGGTAATTCAACCCCACTCCCCCAGCGCATGGCTCCGAAGTACATCATGCTGTTCGGGTCGGGCACTTCAGCACCGTCAATTTTCAGGGAATAATAATGAAATCCCTCATCCAGCGGACGCGTGTAACCATACCAGGCTCCGTCCTCTCCCTTCTTGAACTCACTGCTGTCCCGGAATGTGCATCCGACACTCACGGCTTCGGGCGCCACAATCCGCAGCATGACCCGGCCCTCCGAGTTGACTTTCGGGTAATCTTTTCCCGGCTGGTTGGATGTTGCGGGTTTCCAGTCGTCTTTTGGCTGGTCGGTTTGAGCCAGGCCAGTCTGGATGAAAAACAACGAGGTGATGGCAATAAGTGAGGTCAGTGATATTTTCATAACGAGTTTGATTGTGTGTTCGGCCAAGGACGAAACAGTTCGATTCTGGCTGAATGATTCATCGCGGATGGATAGGAGAATAATGAGTGTGGATTGTCACGCAATCTTTTTCTGACCCGATGGATTCCCGTTTCCCCAGCGGGAATGAATTGACGGGCTCAATCCGGCCGGTGTAATGACGCATAGTCCTGGGTTGGGATCGGACCAGCATTTGTCCTTTTCTTCCGGATGGGCGCATGGAGTTGTGCCAGCGGAGGGGGGGAGGGTCGAGGCAATGAAACCAGATTCCAGGCACTTGATTCACCCATCATGAAAACCATCCTTTTGCGAACACTGTTGATTGTCACTTCGGGCTGGGGTGCCATTCAGTGGTCCGTGGCTGAGCCCCCTTTTTGGGGGACCATCTTCATTGACCCGGATATCATCACCGGGTCGGATCCCACCACGTTTGTCAGCTTGTCCGATACTGGTCGGGGGATGCGTCAGATGTATGACCGGCGTGTCAACGACTGGGTCCTGTTGAACCCATACCTCTTTGAAGCGCGCTATGACGATGGACTCAAGATTGAGATCCAGGTGAATCCGGAGTTCGGCAGTGCCGGGGCCGCCATGATTGAGGCCGAAAAATATGCTCCCATCATCGGCCGGTTGCCGACCTGTCTCCGCGCCGATGTGGAGACCGTGTGGATGCATCAGGGCGTCCAGCCATTCGGGGGCGGCAATAACAATCTCCTCATTCACATTGGCCAGGCCGACCTCTATGCAGCCGATGGCATACTTGAGGAAGTGCTGGTTCATGAGGCGTCGCATTCCTCCCTGGATGCCTACCATGCCACGGCGAGCGGGTGGCTGAAAGCTCAGGAATCCGATGGGGAATTCATTTCCCTCTACGCACGCGATTTTCCCAGGCGGGAAGATATTGCGGAAAGTTTTCTGACATTTCTTGCGGTCCATTCCCGACCCGACCGGATTTCCCAGGATCTCTTCACAACCATCTCCCAAACCATCCCAAACCGGATAGCCTACTTCGAGAGCCAGCAATTGGATCTGTACCCGATCGTGATGCCGCCACCACTGACCATCCGTGAATTTCATTACGATCGCGGGACTGGAGACTGGATGCTCGCCTGGACATCCAGGCAGAACCGGACTTACGCAGTGGACCTGTCCGGGAATCTGGGCTCCTGGGAGGTGCTTGTGCCGGCCATCTCATCCCAGGGCACCACAACGCGTCTCACCCGAAACCAGGCCAGCCTTCCCGATACCGTGTTCCTCAGAGTCCGTGAAATCCCACTTCCCTGAGGCCGGCATTTGAGAGGATATCTATCGAGACGATCCTTCCATCCAGCAGAAACCAGTCGCGCAAATCCCATATCCTGAGCCCCTGGTTTGGCGGGATGTGGCCGCTTCAACCCCGGGATTTCCCCATCGGAGCAGGCTGAATGGATTTCCAATCCAGATTAAAGCGTTTCAGAAACTTGCTGAGTCGATTGGCGTCATTCGGGCTGGATTTCTGGAGTCGCGAAACCTGAAAGAGCTGGCGTCCGGCATCGGAGATGGATTCGCAGGATTGGCACACACGCACAGTCTCCCGCAACTGCATCTGGTCAAAGAGGTCAAATTGAGCGAGGTCCGCCCCGCTGATCAAGCCAACCAGTGGGTCATGGTCATGGTCATGGGATGTCGGGAGCCAGGATTTCCGCAGGCGGCTGATTTCATTCTGAACAATCTCTGGTGAGATTCGATGGGGGCCGGCCAGTGTTGCCATTCGGGTGATGGAGGCTGTCAGGTCGCGGAAGTTCCCATCCCACGATGCCCCAGGGCTGGTGGCGAATGCCAGATAGGCTTTGTGCGCCTCCTGCGAGAATTGGATTTTCCGACCATGGGATTCCTCGAAGCGTTGGCACTCGAAAAGAATATTGGGTTCAATATCTTCCGGACGCTCGCGTAGTCCTGGCAACCGGTAGGTCCACAAGTTGATCCGGGCCAATAAATCCGCCCGGAACGTGCCAGCCCGGACACAATGCTGCAAGTCCCGGTTGGTTCCGGCGATCACCTGAAAATCACTGGTCACTTCCATGTCCGACCCCAGAGGTCTGAATCGCTTCTCTTCAACCGCCTGCAGGAGAGTCGCTTGTTCATCCAGTCCCAGTTCCCCGATTTCATCCAGAAAAACCATTCCCCCATTCGCGGATATGAGTAAACCATCCCGCTTGGAAGCAGCTCCGGTGAAAGCATTTTTCGTGTGACCAAACAGGGTTGCCATCGCGGTGTCCCCTCTCAGAGTGGCACAATTGATGGCGATGAATTCCCCCGAAATCTGATTCCGGGATCTTTTCAGAGCGTAAATGCGTTTCGCCAGCTGCGTCTTGCCGGACCCCGTGGGCCCGAGAATGAGGATGGGGGCATGTGAATGGATGGCCACTTTCTCAATCTCCTCCACCAGGTGATTGAACTCTTTATTGCGGGTGGCGATCCCATTTTTCAAAAAGGCCAGACCATCCATGGATTGCTTATGAAACCGGGCAGCAATCGAATCGTACCGGCTCAGATCCAGATCGATAATGGAATACCTGCCCGCTATGGATTGGTGGCGCTGCGGCGGGGATGATTGAATCAAACGCCCGGGAAAATGCCGCGACTCGGTCAATAAAAAAAGGCAGATCTGCGCCACATGGGTCCCGGTTGTCAGGTGTGCCAGGTACTGCTCCTCGTCCCGGTTGAATGCATACGATTGACAAAAATCCATCAGGGACCCGTAGACCTCTTCAAAGTCCCAGGCATCCTGCCACGGGATGGAATGAATCCTCACTTCAGATTCCGGTGAGACCATTCGAATGTCCGAAGCCACCTGATCCGCCAATTCCCGGTGCGGTCCATTGACTATCAACTCCAATCGGTCAATCAGGAAATCCTCATGCTGAAACAGGGAAACCGTCGGTCGCCATCTCTCCCACCTCACCCCATCCGGGGCCCGGTCCAATGTCGTTCCCAGTAAACTCAATACCACATTTCTCATCGCCGGAAATCTCCAGGAACCCAGATTAGCAAAATTCTCTTAAAAGATAATATTATTTTATCTGATAAAATCCTGCCGGCGGCCTGATTGCTGAATTCTATGGATTCCCGGGAAATTCCTTGGATTTTCGCTGGATATTCGCTGGAATTTCCATTCACGAGATATTGGCATGCCTGGTGCTATGTCTCTTTTTGAAATGTTTAGTAAACTGGTTTGATGAGGAATGCAGTCAGGATGAAGGAAAGGATAGGCTGGAGTTATGAAAAGTGATGTGAGACTGGACGGGAGTCAGGGTGAAGGTGGGGGGCAGATATTGCGCAGTGCCCTGGCTTTATCGATGATGACGGGTCGAGGATTTGAGATGGACCGAATACGTGCGGGACGATCGAAGCCTGGACTGATGCGTCAGCATCTGGCTGCGGTCAGGATGGCGGTGGAGGTGAGTGGGGCGACGGTTGAGGGCATGGAGATTGGATCGACGTGGCTTCGATTTGCACCTGGGTCGATACGGCGTGGGGACTACCAATGTGCGGTTGGCACGGCTGGGAGCACGGTGTTGATCATTCAGACTGTGTTATTGCCGATGGTCTATGCGGGAGGCGGGAGCAGCCTGTCTGTGGAGGGGGGCACGCATAATCCATTGGCTCCAAGCGGTGATTTTCTGGAAAGAAGCTATGTGGCTCAATTGGCCAGGATGGGAAGTTCCACGTCGATATCCATTGTGCGCCGCGGATTTTATCCGGCTGGAGGCGGGCGGATTGAGGTCTGCATTCCAGAGAAGGAATGGCGTATGGGTGGTGGGTATGAACTGGTGGAGCGGGGGGGATTGAAATCTCGTCGGGCCGTCGCGATCCTCAACAACCTACCGGATCACATTGGCCACCGGGAATTGAAAGCGGTGCAGGACAGGCTGCACTTTCCGGATGAGGAAATCATGATGGATTCGGCGCCGGGTGGACCGGGGCCAGGGAATGTTCTTTATGTGGAGTATGAATATGAAAATGTCACTGAGATTTTTACCGGTTACGGAGCACACGGAATGCCTGCGGAACGATTGGCCGCGAAAGTCTGCCAGGAGGTGGAGCGGTACCACAAGAGCGCGGCGCCAGTTGGAGATCACCTGGCGGACCAATTGCTTCTACCCATGGCAATGTCGGGTGGAGGTGCGATGCGTTGCACGGCCCTGACCCCACATTTTCTGTCGCAGGTTCAGGTCATCCAGCAATTCATGGATATTCAGATCACGACTGAGCGGGAGGACAGGTTGTCCTGGCTGGTGAGGGTTCACTAGATCCATCATATCCGGGCAGGTCCGCAGGGCCATTCAGATAATTTCCGCGGGTGAACAGGAAAGCAAAGTAAAGAAAAAGAAAGCAAAGCAAAGCAATGAACAAGAAACAACTGAAAGAGATGGGAGTCCCGGAGGGGGCACCGATGCACTGTGCGCTATCGACTATAGGTCGATTGATTGGGGAGGGGCATTCACCTGAGTCGGTGAAGGATGGCCTGATCGCCCTGATGGAGAATCATTCAACTGCCATGGACCATGGAGGATGGAACGAGCTGGCACAAGTCCTGTCGGCGACACCCACATTTCATCCGAGAGAGACATCGGCGCCATGGCGTCAATGGGGGACGGACCTGGATGACAATTCGGTTGAGCAGATGCGGAATGCCTGTGAGTTGCCCGTTGCAGTGTCTGGAGCATTGATGCCGGATGCACACCTGGGGTATGGGCTGCCGATTGGTGGGGTTCTGGCCACCCGGAATGCCGTGATCCCCTATGCGGTTGGGGTCGACATTGCCTGCCGGATGAAGCTGACTGTGCTGGATATCCCGGTGACGGAACTGAATGATGATCGGGGCCGCAATCGTTTGGCACAAGCCATCCACAATCAAACCTTATTCGGAACTGGTGCGGGATTCCGGGGAGCCAGGCTCCGTCGGCACGACGTGCTCGATCACGATTGGTCGGTTTCCCCCATCACGCAGAAGAACAAGGACAAAGCCTGGAGGCAACTTGGCACGTCAGGGAGTGGAAATCACTTTGTCGAGTTTGGGGAACTGACCCTGGACGATCCGGTATTCGGATTGGAGCGGGGTCCCTGGTTGGCACTTTTATCGCACAGTGGGAGCCGGGGAATCGGGGCCATGGTTGCCAATCACTACAGCCGGGCCGCAATGAAGCAGCATCCGGAATTGCCGGACCATCTCAAACATCTGGCATGGCTGGATATGGATTCAGCAGAAGGCCAGGAATATTGGGCGGCAATGAACCTCATGGGAGAATACGCCAAAGGCAACCACGCTTGTATTCATAAACATATCGCCGGGCATCTTGGCGCATCGGTTCTGCTGGATGTGGAGAACCATCACAACTTCGCCTGGAAGGAAACTCATGGTGGCCAGGAGGTGATTGTCCACCGCAAGGGAGCGACCCCGGCTCAATCAGGCGTATTGGGGATCATTCCAGGATCCATGGCAAGTCCTGCTTATCTTGTCCGGGGATTGGGGCATCCGGATTCACTGCATTCCGCATCCCACGGCGCCGGGCGGGTCATGTCGAGAAATCAGGCGAAAAAAGTTCTGAATTGGGCTGAAGCCAATGCCCTGCTTGCGGAACGGGGAGTCACTCTGATATCTGCGGGTATTGATGAAGTGCCAATGGTTTACAAAAACATCGACGACGTCATGGATGCGCAATCCGACCTCGTGGAGAAACTGGCACGTTTCCAACCCCGAATTGTCAAAATGGCACCTGCTGGCGAGAAGCCGGAGGATTAACCGGCCCCAGGGCCACACCAGAATACTCTGGCCGCGCATTCGAACCCATTCGCTGGAATGGGTTTTTCCGCGTTCATATCACCTGACTGACGCATGGGCTGATGAGAATGCCTGAACCCGACGGAAATTATTGAGGCGCGACGACAGCCTCCTGGGTCAGGGCCTGGATTTTTGTGAGGCCAGCTTTTTGTGCGGATTGCCACACTTGCATGATGATGCCGAATGGGGCATCCCTATCGGCATTGAGTGCGATTCTGAGTTCTGGATTTTTTTCTGCCAGGTTGGAAAAAGTGAGATCGATTTCGGCGGGATCGATCAATTGACGGTTGACGAAGATGGCTGGTGGGGATGTGGTGATGGAGACGATCACGACTTCTGGCGGTGAGGACGGGGTATTTCCGCCGGATTTCGGGAGGTTGATGGTGACGGATGGAAACTGACGGAATGTGGTGGTCGCGAGAATAAAGATGAGGACCACCATGAGGATATCGATCAATGGAACGATGAGGATTTCAGGATTTCTGCGGGCTGGTCTGGAGCCAAATGCCATAGGTGGAAAATGTTAAGGAGTTTTTGATGAGGAATTCGGCTGGTAGATTTTCAGCAGGGCAGCGTCGAGATGGGTTTCCATTTCCGCGGCAAGCACATCGACTTTGCGGTGGAGGATATGCCAACCAATCACACTCGGAATGGAAACCAGCAATCCGGCGAATGTGGTGAACAGGGCGATTCCAATACCTGTTGCCAGATCGCTATTGTCAATTCCGGCGGCGGTATCAATGGATCCAAAAAGCAGGATGAGTCCCTGGATTGTGCCGGCCAATCCCAGCAATGGGGCAATAGTTGTGATGATTTCCAGGGTTCGCAGGCCCCTTTGAAGCCGAATGACCCATTGCTGACCGAGACTCTGCAGCAATTGCCGGTTTTCGGTCATGGAAAACTGCCGGTTCTGAATCACCGCGCGGGCCAGAATGGCCAGTGGAGACTGAAAACGCGGATTATCCGGCATGGGTTTGGTCAGCACATCCCGGCTCAGCCAATGAATCACTTCCGCTGGCATAATGCGCCCTCGCCGCAGCTCATATGCCTTCTGCACTAGGACTGCCACTGCAGTCAATGAACACAATCCAATTGGCACCATCAATGGGCCTCCCTGCTTTACTGTGCTCACTATTTCCTGGATCATAAATTCAATTGTGGGGGCATCTGTTCCGGATACTCATCAAAAGCCCAAACGGACTCCGGGTCAATCTGGGAGACGCATAAAATCTTTGGCTGTGTGCCGGGTTGGTGAGATGGTTTTGATGATGGGATTACCTGTAGCCGAAGGTGAATGTGATGTCGCGGGAAGGTTTGCCGATTTCCTCGCGCATTTTTTGTGGCCATGCGCCGAATGGGGCGGCGCCTTCGATGGCATCCTGGCAGGCTGCGGTCAGAAGCAGTCCCACGGATGTTCTGTCTACCGTGGTGGGTTCAACACTCCCATTCTCCAGCAATCGGAATTTAATAATGACTGTTCCCCGCTCTGTGGTGCCAATCACGAGGGAATTCACAATCCGATACCAGGCATTCTGAATCGCCACCTGCAAACGCAGGTCATAGTCGCCGAAGGACTTGTTCTGGGCATCGACCATTCCGGTGCAGCACAAATTGTCGGACAGGGATTCCACCTTGGTCACCTCACCCACCAGCTGATTGCGTTTCCTTGCTTCTGAGAGCGATCTGGGTCTGGAGCTGGGTTTGGGTGGGGTGGTTGTCTCCTGGCTGGTTTCCGATTTCTGTGCTTGATTAAAAACTGGCTGCCAGCGGTCGGGTGGAGTAACAACGGGGTCGGACTGAGGCAAGGGCTGGATGCGTGCCTCCTCTTCAGTGGACTCCTGCTCCACGAGTGAATCCGGCGATTCCTCAGGCAACATGGGGCTCACCACCTGAATTGGAGGGGGAGGAACACTTTCCTCCGGCGCGGGAGATTCCTCTGTTTCATCCGATGGCTCCTGTGCCTCTGTTACCGTGGTCTCCTGCGGTTCCACTTCTGGTTGTTCCTGTGGCTCAGTTTCTGTGGCCTCCTGTGAATCCGGAGTCATCTGAGATTCCAGGCTGTCGAGCAGGTCCGATCTGACTAACCGGAGGATTTCCTGTTCCTGCCCTTCGACTAGGCTCAGAGGGGAGGGTTCTGGAGTCGGTGCATCCGAGGCGGCTTGTGAGTCACGGTCCGAGTAAAAGGGGGCATCCGGGTTAGGGACCTTGGTATCCGGGCTGGGAACTTCAACAAATGTCAGCTCAATCTCCGGTGGGGAATGCATGTCGCTGTCTGGGTCGGAAGCCGACGCGGTCCACAGGGTGTCATCGGCAAAGGCATGCCATAACCCAAAAACTAACAGGTGGATCAGGATGGCTGCAGCATACGAACCAATCCATGTGCGTTGGTCCCCATTTGGATTCACAGCTGCACTATAACCCGGAAACGCGGACTGAAAAGGGACAATTTCCCCATTCGAATGTATTAATTCACTTAAGTTCACCATCTATTCTGTTCATATGTCATGGTTGCGTCCGGTTCTTTCACCCGGATGGGCCGTTAGTGGTCGAACCAGGGAGGGAGGGATCATTATTTGGGACGTATAGAAGTGTTTGTCGCTAAAGGTATTTGGCTCTCCGACGATTTTAGGGGGGAGTCACAATCTGGCTCGGCACTGGACACAACCAATTCGATTGACGCATGTTGGCAGGACTAAAAAATATATTTCGGAGACGGGGAGCACTTTCAGGAGGCGATATTTCTGCAATCGACAGAATTCCCGATCGTATTGTAGTCGAATCATCCTCATCCCAGATGGATGGGGATGTGGATCGGTCCACCCCATTTCTGTCATCTGGCCGCTTGATTGAATATGATTTGCGCTATCTGGTGAGTCAAATGCCGGATGTTCTGCGTGCTCAGGTGGAAAACGATATTCCCGCCGGAATCTGTGTCAAACTGCCCGCCGCTCTGCTGTCGCGGAAACTCAATAAAGGCGATCTCTCCATCAGCTTCGGGACATTAAAGAAAATGGCCCAGAAGAATTTGTTCAAAGAAGACAGTTCATGTGATCACAAACGCGTGGAACTTGATGTGGAGGAAACGCGCAGGCAACTGAATGGTGAAGCTCCGGGCACATATGATGTTTCCAGTTTGAACCTTCCGCAATCCAGCTCCCGCAATGATAGTTCTTCATCAGCTCAGTCCTCAGAGGACGAAACCATTTCCATTAATGGAGGATCGGTTCATGAATTGAATTTCAATCTGGATGATGAGGAGTCAGGATTGTCCTTGTCTGTATCCCATGTCCGGAAACCACTGGTTTTGGAGTTACGCAATCTGGAGGGTGCTTTGAGTGATGCATGTCGCGAACAAATCGATCAGTTGCCGGATGGCTTTGATACTCAGCTTCAGATTCCGGCTGAGGTTGCGCGGGGATATTTTGAAAATGCTGAGGCCAGGGTTGCCTGGAGAGACCTTTGGTCCTGGTTGGTTCCGGCTCCGCCCATGACCGACTTTGATCCACGCGAAAAGGTGTGCCTGCCTATGGAATACTATATTCCAACCTACATGGCATGGCAGAAAGCCAATGCTCCTGTGGTCGAGGAATCCATAGATTCCATTGATCTTTCCGGTTCTGAGATGGAATTTCAACAGGAGGAGGTTCTCGATCTTACGGGTGGGTTGGACGAGGAATCTCCTCAGTTCGAATCTGAATCCCAATCATCACCAGACACTTACGGCCACAGAGTCCAAGGCACAGATGTTCCTTCTCAGGCAGCCGGCATCTCCACCTCCTCGTGGGCAAATGACAATATCCGCCTCATGGGTCACACGGAAACGGAACCTCCTCAAATCAGTCAAATTGAGGATTCAGTCGAGGAAATTGCCGATGTTTTTGAGACGGATCCGGAGGCCAGCGATGAACCATCTTTCGAAATGTCTGATACCGGGATCTCAGACTCTGAGGATGAGGCCGGGTTCCCCACAAACCAAACCTCTCCTGCCTCGTTTTTCCAATCGAGTCCGTTTGAAGAGGAATCCGAAATGGAGGAACCGTTCGCCGGGTCGGATGATGAGTGGGACAATTCACAGGACCGGGCATTTCATTCCGGTGATTCGGATGAGATTGATCCTGAATTACTGGGAGTCGAAGTGGGCAAGCCCATTGAAAAGCAGGGTCCGAACAGCCTGCGCGAATCCAAATTCCCATCAAATGGTGCCACGATGAGATCCGGAATTGACCGGTTGCGTGACTCGTCATTCATTTCAGATTTTGGACTGGGAGAATCTCACGATGAGCCAGTCGCTGGTCAGGATCAGGACCATGCGGAAATCACGCCGCTGACTCACTCACAAAACGAAAACGATTCATCGTTTCTATTGAGTGATGGGGATGACGATGACACGGAAATATTCAGCATGCATGAAAATTCTGAGATGGCATCCCCACACGGGGAAGCCCAGCATCCCGCAGCCCCGGACAACGCCTCATTACAAAAATCGATCGTCATCCAGGCAAAAGAACCAGCCCGCACACGATACTCACGCCGTGCATTGAATCCCGACTTCCTGAAAGGATTGGCCCAGAATGGGATTGCTGCGAATGGGGCCGGGGAAACGGAAAGCGCCACCGCCCAGCTGGCACGTTTATTTCTCCAACCGGAGAAGCGGGTCTGGACCACTGATGAAGTCATACAGAAGACCGCCATGTTGGAGAATGTGACTGGGGTCATTGTTGCCTTTGAGGATGGGCTGCTTGTCGGGGCGCAGGTGGCAGACGGAATGGACCCGGATGAAGTGAGTCAGAAGTTGCCAGCATTATTCCAGGCTGCAGCCCAATTGCCTGGTGCGCCGGTTCATCAATTGCCCGATCACATTGCCATGGAGTATTCAGGTGTGTCTGTTCACGTCTTCCAGGCACAGGGATTGTTTCTGATGGCCTTTGTCCAGGCCCATGAACCGGCACCTGTGAAACAACTCAAATTTGTCACAAATTTCCTCTCCAGAAAGTTAGGTTGAATTATGGCTTACCTGAATCGAACAACAAAGCATCTCCAGCTGAAAATTGTCTATTATGGGCCCGCCTTGTCAGGGAAAACGACCAACCTGGTCAAAGTCCATGAATCCGTCAAAACCAAGAATGAAAAGGAGAAAAGTGATCTGGTCACCTTGGCGACGAGCACGGATCGCACACTCTTTTTTGATTTTCTGCCATTGCAATCGGTCAAGGTGAATGGATACGAGGCGCGGTTTCAATTGTATACGGTTCCTGGTCAGGTCATTTACAACACCACACGCCAATTGGTCCTGCGCGGCGTCGATGGAGTTGTGTTTGTCGCGGACAGTGCCTACGACAGACTCAGTGCCAATGTGGAAAGCCTGAAAAATCTATATCAAAACCTTGAGGACATCCGTATCGACCCCAAAAATGTCCCGATCGTGATCCAGTATAACAAGCGCGATGTTGAAAATGCGGCGCCCATTGACTACATGGAATTCCTTCTCAACAAAGACAAGCGTCCATATTTTGAAGCCTGTGCTGGAGCTGGAAAAGGTGTCTTTCCTACATTGAATGCCATATCAAAACTGCTGTTGAAGAAATTTCTGTCTCAGGGGCAATCGGGTGCACCTGCTGCATCTGCCCAGGTCAATAAGCCAACCACCTGAACAGAACAGTGATCGAAATTCAGTTGGTTTTTCAGAAAACTGCGCCATTTTCCCATGAGCCCTGATGATGAAAACAGCATTGACTCATTGCTGAGCCGCTTCACAAGCCTTGAATGGGCTGAGGGCGCCTTTGTGATCAATGCCTCTGGTATGGTTGTGGGGCATTCTGGTGTGATCCCATGCGAAGATCTCATGACGTTGGGGGTTTTGGTGTGGGGGATATACAGTTCGGCCGAGCAGATCCACACACTGATGGGAGATACGAGTTCGCCGTCTTTAACTCACCAATCCAATCATCACAAAGTCTTCCTTTTTGGATTGCCGGATAAATCCGGCATCTTAGCCATACTTTCCAGGCATCGCACTTTGACCGCTCAACAAATGAGTCAGGTTCGTAGTGTCAGCCAGGCCATACGCGATCTAATTCCTGCGGATGATGGGAATTGGATGCAGGCCTCCGAACCTGAATATCATGATGTGCATCTGGATCCGAACCGATTGAAATTCTCAGCGGATGAAGTGGGAATCGACCTCAACAATGATATAGATGCCACCATTTTTTCTTCGATTGAACCGGAATCAAAGGATGTCCCAACAAATCCCAGCACCAGTGAAAAGCGAAACTATCGCAACCCGCTCAATGGTGGATCCAGTGAATCCTGAGGAGAATTCTTCACCGATTGCTTAATCATCTCATTCCTGGATGAGGACAAATTCCGGCAGTTCCGACCGGATTCACGCTAACCGATTTGCCTGGATAGCCCGCTTCCAGCAGTGGATTTGCGTTCTCAGGCTTTATCGCGATGAGATTGATGTGCGGAAATTTTGCAGTAGTTTGTCGCAAGTGTGACAATTGACTCGACCTTGACGGATCCAAAGGGTAACACATGATCCCCTGTATCCAAGCAGGTGTCATGCTGGGACTTGGCAGCACCGGATCATCCAGTGCATACTGTAAGCGTCGAATGAAATGAGTCAGGAATTCCTGAATAACAAGATTAGCTGATCGGGTTTTATAGAACTCTGTCAGGTTTGTGCATGCTGAGATTATTTTATCAGATTCTGGGTTGGATATTCCTTGGTGCGGGAATCGTTTTATTTCCGCTGCCTATTCCCCTTGGCATTCCATTCATTGCCATAGGATTTTCTCTCCTCCTGGCTAACTCGACGCATTTCGCCGCATTCCTGAGGGGGGTGCGCAAGAAATTCCCTAAATTCAATGCCTCTCTCACCAGGATGACCAACAAGATGCCCGGCCCCATTCAGAAGCAGTTAGCCAAAACGGATCCCAACCACATTCATGAATGACCGGTTTTCCCTGAATGAATTCAATGTGGCTGATCCAGGCGCCAGAATGCTCCGGCGGTCCGCCAGTCGATGTGATCTGTGCGGGATATGGTTTGCCAATAAGTTGAGCTCAGTGGAGGGATAAATGACGATTATGGCTGGTTTGGTCGGGTCGGAAAGGTTGTCGACTGGTCTGTATCGATGACGGATATTTGTCCATTGAGATGACTGAGAGCCATGTGGCTGGAGTGCGGATGCTTTGTGATGGCAATTGCCGGAGACGGGCTGAGTGACCAGGTTTTTTGAATTTTTCTCCAGGAATCATCGACCATATGGAGGCTGCCGTCGGAACCCCCTATCCATAAATTCGGACCTGTCTGGTGGAGGCATGCGATTTCGCCGGTCGGCAGGTTGAGGTTTCCGATCCTCTTGCCTTTTTCCAAGTCCCAGAGCATGGATGAACTGTTTCGGTGGAGTAACGCGGCCGCGGTATTTGTAGTGGGATGTATTGCCAGCCGCATCACTGGTTTTTCTAGATTGACCCAGTTCAGTTCAATTTCTCCTTCTGGCACCTTGAAGGATTTGATCGAGCGGTCCCGGCTTCCGGAATAGACTCTCGGGAACCCCTGGTGATCGCGGGCCACCAAGCTCGTAACCCAGTCGGCATGGGCTGGAATCGATCGATGAAGTGTGCCCGATGGCCATTTCAAAATCTGAATTCTCCCCGTCGCCTCAGCCGCAATCAGCCAATGCTTGTCGGATGTCAGGCACACATCAAAATACCCATCCTGGCATCGCAACAATGTGAGAATTGTTTTCAGATCGGGCCGCAAGTAGAGCAATTCTCCCAATTGGCCGGGAGTTCCAGCTGCGATGATATACCCACCCCGGACCGGGTCGCGGAGAATTTTGTAGATTCTCTGGGGGAGGTTGCCAATTCGAAGAATGGGCGATGAGTCATCGCATGAGTGAACCAGGATTTCGTTGACTCCGCTGGCCAGGAGTTGCGATCCATCCCCCGAAAATTCCAGGGCATCCGCAGGGTATGGCCTGGAGTAATTGCGGGGGGCGGATGGATAATCAGGCCGGGGAATGACCTCCAGCAGGGATTGGGAGAGTGCATGCCCCCCCAGTTTTGCCCCATCTTCAATCCATTGATGGATTAGCTGAAGGGACTCTTTTGGGAGTGGTTCGGATTTTTGCGGCATTCTCTCGTTGGCATCGGGGTGATTCAACAGGTTCCAAAGATGGCTTTGTGTCAAGCTGCCGGGAGATACAGGCCAGAGGTTTGAGCTGCCGGGCTCAAAAATGCCCCGGAGAGTATCGATGCGATATCCACCCTTGTTTGAGGATTCATCATGGCAGATGAGGCAATGGTGGTGAAGAATGGGGGCAATATCGGACGCAAATTCGACACCGGGCCCGGCTGACCAATGGCCTATGACCGAAATGAGGGTAAAGAATGCTTTCCGCGTCTTAATTTGCATAGGGACCCAGCATTGGCCATGAAGTATTTTTTGACAAGCCGTCAGGGTCAAAGAATCTAACCACATGTATATCCGTGCGATAGGAACTGCAGTTCCCCCCCCAATCCTGGACACAGGCTCAATGTTGGCAAGCTATTCAACGCAGCTCCTATATTTCCTCCTTGCGGCCAGGTTCGCTGGCCATCCTGGACAAGGTCCTCAATGGAAGCAGTGGCATTGACACCCGGCATTTTGGATTGGATGAGATTATGGAAGTCTTTGAGGATGATCCGGATTCCTTGCATGCCAGATATTCAACCTGGGCTCCCAGGCTTCTCGAGCAGGCCACCCGGGAATGCCTTGCCGTTGGAAATCAGAACCCCGAGGGCATTGATGGCCTGATTGTCAGCACCTGTACCGGGTATATGTGTCCGGGCCTCTCCACCTATCTGATTGAAGCATTGGGCCTGAAACCTGAGATTTATTTTGTGGATCATGTTGGCCATGGATGTGGAGCAGCGCTTCCCAATCTGGCCCTCGCCAGGAGCCTGGTCAGGAGTGGGGCATGTCGACGGGTCCTGAGTTGCTGTGTGGAGGTCTGCTCGGCGGCCTTCTATCTGGATGACGATCCGGGAGTCTTAATCAGTGCCTGTCTTTTTGGCGATGGCGCTTCAGCCGTCCTGGTGGCTGATGAACCGGATGCATCCGGCTTCGAATTGGAATGGGAATCCTATGTCTCCCACCTGGATCCCAGTGGCCGGGAAGCACTCAGATTTCAGACTCACCATGGCTTGTTGCGCAACATTCTGTCACCCGCAGTCCCAGGAATGGTTTCGGATGGGTTCTCACGCCTTCTGGAACAATGGCAAAGCCAGCATCAATTGTCCGCCTCCAGCATGGATCGATGGATATTCCATGCCGGTGGAAAAAAAGTGCTTGAAGCGCTGCAGGAAACTCATGCCCTGGATCCGCACGCGCTCCGTTTCAGCTATGGCATACTTGGTCCGTATGGCAACATGAGCAGTCCATCTGTCATTTTGCCCTGAAAATGCGCTGATCGAAGGCGGGGCCTCCGGGCGCTGGCTCCTTTCAGCCTTTGGCGCCGGCTTCTCCTGTTTTGGTGCCACTTTGATGTATCGATCACCTCAAGAATCAACTCACGACAATTCAAACCGGAAGGAGCTCCCGTGATCGACTTATCCCGACGTCTGGTGCATCCGGAAATCCTCGACCATCTCGATCCCGCCGATCCCCGGGCTCAGCAATCCCGGAAAGATCTCCAGAAGCTGAACTTCATCATGGGACACAATAATTACTGGAGGCGTTTTTTCGGTCGGCTTTCAATGGATGCGTCGATTCCCTGGCGCTTTTGTGAAGTGGGTTGTGGTGATGGCTCTTTGACCTGGCACATCCTTTCATGCTCGGGTTTGAAATGGCCGCAGGGGAGTGAATGGCACCTGCTGGATCGATCCCCGGCTCTCCTGCCATCTCTTCATCCACTTTGTGCCAGTCACGGATGCGCCCTCCACGTGATTCAGGATGATCTGCAGCACTGGATTCAAAAATCCCACCACATTCCACATAACAGATTTCATCTCGTATTCATGAACCTTTTCCTCCATCACTTTTCTGATCACACAATTCAGAATATATGGAGAGGATTGAGTTCTATCTCCGATTTCATTATCTGCATGGAGCCTTCCCGCTCCCGATTGGCATGGATCGCAGCGCAGGCATGTGGCCTCATAGGATGCAACTCCGTTACCCGTCACGATGCTCCGATCAGTGTTCAGGCTGGATTCCGTCAATATGAACTCACTCAACTCTGGAGAATGGCCATACCCGATTCCCAGTCCTGGACCACTCAGGACATGCCAGTGGGCCTCTTCTCACATGTTTTCCTGGCTCACAGGAATATTGTTCCCCATCCCGTGGGCATGGCTCAGTTATGAAATCATCAGAATTCGACAATATTGTCATTGTAGGCGGTGGTCTCTCCGGACTGACTCTTGGAATCCTCCTGCGGCAGAGAGATGTCCCGGTCACCATTCTGGAAGCTCAGTCCTATCCGCGTCACAAGGTATGTGGAGAATTCCTCTGTGGAAAAGCCCCCGACATTTTGAATGAGATGGGTGTTCTGGATTTACTTCACGACCGGGGGGCTGTCTGGTGCAGAAAAATGACCTTCCTGAATGGCCATCAATCCTCTGGAATGCTTCAGATTCCCAAAGCTGCTTTATGTATTTCCCGATACCTTCTGGATGATATCCTGGCCTCTGAATTCACCCGCCTGGGTGGATGCCTCCGCACCGGTGTCCGTTTCAGCGGGGCATTCTCATATCCAGGTGTCATTCGGGCCACCGGACGGATTCCCCTCACCAAACCCTCCCCACAAAAGTGGGTTGG
>JAJOIW010000217.1 GCA_021209225.1 Verrucomicrobiota bacterium | reverse complement strand
TGGTTGAGAGTGGCTGAGTGGATGGTGGCGATTGGGAATGGGATGAGGAATTCCTGGATGAGGGAGATGGAGCCTTGGGGGTCCTGGCTGAGGAAATAGATATGGTGGGAGTTGGAGGGAGACTGGAGGTGGGATGGGAGGATGGCGCCTGAGACGGCGACGGCGAGATCGGGTGAGGAGTCGTTATTGAAGTCACTCTGAGTGGTGCTGACGATGGGGGATTCATTGAGGAAGGCGGGCAGGGTTCGGACGATGGGGGATTCCGGGTGGTTGGGAGCGAAAGGATGGGATCCAGTTGAGATAAGACTATCTGGCTGTTTGAGGATGCCTGGAACCAGGGGGATTGGGAAATGGGGGTGTCCACCAGAGCTTGGGATGTGGGATACCAGATTTGGAAAAGTGGGTGGATGGTGGTTAACTCCTCGCGGCCTATGAGAGGCCAGAAATGTCCCTTTGAATCTTTGGCTGTGGGAATGATCTGCATGGATCCGGATTTTTTATAATCGGCAGCGATGAGGGCTGGTGACAGGCCCTGTGTCTGGGCGAGTTGCAGGTAGGTGTTGGTGAGGTGGGATGCGGCCAGAACTTCCGGTTTAGAGTCGTTCTTGAAGTCGATAGTGGTCAGGCTGGACCAGATGGATGTATGGTTCGCGGAGGGGAGGAGGGGAGAGGAGTCCCCATTCCGGGACCAGGTCTTTGTCAGTGGATTGAGACTCAGATATCCGATGGGGCCAGGGCTGATTGCGAACAGGATTTCCTTTTGGTGGGAATCGTCGATTTGAGCTGTGGCCAGATGCGTGACAGCGGATATGGGAAAGCTGGAGTCCAGTGATACAGAATCAGAAAGTTGCAGCATTCCGGAGGAGTTTTCATAGATCTGTATTCTCAACCTGTTGTCGGGGTCTTTACCGGCTGTGATGAGGTCGTCGTCTCCGTCATTGTCCCAGTCGTCCCAATGGAAAGCCGTCATCCAATCTGTGGCGGGCAAGTGAGGGATGGTGGACAAGGACAGTCTGCCGAATTGAAAGCTGTAGAGGGTGGGATGGATGGTTGCACCATTCCAGTCACTGGTGGATGCCGGGAATGATTGCCCGATGAAGAGGTATTTTGTTACGGGATCCGCGCGGCGGAATTCCAGGTATGTGACCGGGATGGATGGATGAGCCAGGGGTTGGGGGATGGGCAGTTTTGAAGGTTTCCACGTGGCATCAGGCTGCTGGAAAAGGGCTATAAACCCGCTGCCATCGGGAGCAAATGTCAGAATCTCGCTGATGCCATCCTGCTGCAGATCGACAGCCTGGATGCCTGTCCATCCTGGTGCATGATTGAGGAAATGTTTCATGGCCGCAGTGGATACCGGAGCCGGATCTGTCTGGTGGTTGAGGCGCACCCCGGACATTTTCTGGAGATGGTAAGCCGGTTTTTCTGCTGGTGCGGCGGCATGGGGTGCTGGATGGGGGGATGGTGACACACGGACGAGGTAATGGGAATTGGGGAGAATGCCCTGATGGGATTCTGAAGTGCCGTCCCGATAGTGATGGTGATTCTCCCGGTGGATTCGGGTTGAGTATGAGCGAACGGGATGGTGGGCCCGGATGAGGATAAGTAGTGTCCCCCAGTGGTGAGGGATTTTGTCTGAGGCAGGCTGGTGGGTGAATCGTGGTAGATGAATGTCGCTCCATCCAGGGCTGATCTGTCGCGCTGGGATTCGGGGTGGAAACTGACACGCGGGCGGGATGAGATGTTTTTAAAGATCATGGCTGGACTATTGAGGTTATTTGCGACGACGTCCATGTCGCCATCCCCATCCAGATCGCCCAACGCCATTCCATGAGTGATGCCTGAGAGGGAAAAATTCCAGTTTTCATTGGGTGAAAAGCGCAGATTTCCGTCATTTCGAAAGGCTCTATTGGGGGATAGCCAGGCTGGGAATCTGCTGCGGAAGGCGGATTTCTGCGAGTGAGGCAACTGGCGTTCGAGCAGGAGCGAATCGGAATCACGGACATCGCGGTGGAAGCCATTGGAGACGAGGAGGTCATCCCATCCATCGAGGTCGACATCCAGGAAGAGGGCGGTCCAGGACCAGTCGGTGGCGGCGACATTGGCACTCAGGGCCAACTCAGAATAGGTCCCATTGGCGTGTTGAATGAGCAGGGTATTGTGTGGCACCTGGGCGGGAGATTCGAGCAGGAGAGATATGTCGGGAACCTCCAGTTGCCGGATCCGGTCCTGATAGTTGAATGCCAGCATGTCCAGGACGAGAATGTCCAGAAGGCCATCGCGATTCACATCGGCGCAATCTGCTCCCATGGATGATAGACTTGTGCGGGGTAAAAGCGGATGGCTCATAAGTTTGAAAGTGCCATTGCGTTGATTTATCCAGAGCCGGTCCGGGGAATGTGAATCATTGCAGACGTAGATGTCCGGCCATTGATCCCCGTTCAGGTCCTGGAATCGGCACGACAGTCCCCAGTCGGCGGCTCGGATGGGTTTTCCATGGATGTCTGTGAATCGCGGATTCTCTCCATCCGGCTGGTGGAGATCGAATGTGCCATTTCCCCGATTGATGTAGAGGCGGTCGATTTCGCCGTATTCCCGGAGTGTTCCCTGAGGGGTCACGGAATAATTTTTGAGTTGCTCCTGGCTGGGGGGTTGGCGGTTGATTCTGGCGATATTCCATTGGCCATCGGATTTCCTTTGCAGGGAAAACTGGGTGTCTGGTTGGTCGACGATGGAATCGGTGAGGTAGAAAGTGGCATAAATATCCAGGTCTCCATCGAGGTCGAAATCGGCGGCCGCCAGGGACATGGGGGTGCCCGGACCATCCAGACCCGAGCCCGTGACCTGGGTGAACTGGCCGAGTCCATTATTGCGGGCGAGGGTCAGGCCCCATTTCCATGAGGCGAAAAGGATATCGAGGTGGCCATCCTGATCAAAATCGATCAGCAGGCTTCCGAAGCAATACCGGCCATGAGCGGATAAAAAATCCCCGATGGGAGATTCCTGAAAAAGAAAATCCCCCCGATTCAGAAAGAGTTTATTGTCTGAAGTCAATCCGGTGAGGAAGATGTCCGGTCTGAGATCCCCGTTGAGGTCCCCTATGGAGACGCCGCTTCCATTATTGAGAATGGAATTATTCAATCCGGCGAGGGTATCCAGCTGGTTGGTGAAGGTCAGACCTGACTCATGCGGGGTCAGGTGGATGAAGCCATTGGATGAATGGATGGGTGGCGCATGAGATGAGGAAAAAAGAATGTCCGCATGGATGGTGTGTGGAGACAGATGGAATGCGAGGCACAAGGCACAGCAGGTAAGCCACCTCCACCGGGAATGGAGCTGGGTGGACGGATGCCGCACATGGGAGAGGAGATCATTCATGGATGGGATTCGGGCTGGGTGGGGGCAGTTTGGATTTATCGATGGTCAGCTGCCGGTTGGAAGGGTTCGAGGTGTGGACCTGATGGACACTTCCATCGGGCCAGCGGATATCCAGTTTTGTGCGGGCATCCCGTTTGTTGGGGAAAAATAATTTGGTGAGAATTCTGAGCCAGGTTTCCATTGCCTGCGGTGACGAGTTGCCATTGTTGGCCCTCGCCACCGAGTCTGGCCATACTGGCGATAGCGAGTGGGCTGGCATTGCGGGAATCCCGCAGATCCAGCGAGATATATTCTGAAGGCGACTGGTTCAGGAAGATGCCTGCGCGATGATTGTGTTGGCCGATCACCAGGTCCGGGAGGGAATTGCCATCCAGATCGCCGATGGCAACTGAGGACATGTGTCCATACAAGCGAATTCCGGAGATGCTGGCATCGACAGCCTGGAAGCTGACATCCGTCGGATCCCTTCCCAGCAGTAACAGGCCACTTCCTTCATTGTCGCGTCCGGATTCACGATCCAGTCCAAAATGATTCTGGGCTAAGAATATGTCCAGTATTCCATCTCCATTGAAATCAGTTGTGACCAGGGCGCCGGACCATCCCAATTGGGCAGCGTCCGGCAGCGGTTGAGCTGACCATACATCCGTTCCCTGACTCAGAAACAAACTGGCGGCTAATGTATTGAGAGTGAGGGTCGGCTCGGGATAGTCGGGAGATAAACTGGCAGCGTATGGATCCAGGATCGTATGGATGTCCGTGGCCGCGAATTTGCCATAAGTGGGAAAGCGGACCATCCATTCCGGCATGGATCTGGATAATGTGAACAAGTCGCGGAATGGAACCCGGACACCCGATTCCGGATTTATAATGCTTTCGATGAATTCGATTTTCCCGTCGCCATTCAGATCCGCGATAAATAATTGGATCCCGTGGGTGATGTGGCGCTGGTAGTCTGAATTGAGGCCCCGGTTGGATGCGGCAAAATCGATGAATCCATCTCCATTGAAATCTGCTGCAGTGATGCCTGACCAAAGGCCTGAGTATTGTGCCAGCCCGGACCCGGCGGATTTGTCGACGAATCGACCACCTGTATTCTGGTAATATCTGAGGGACCCGGGTTCCATGCATGTCACCAGGTCGGGATCGCCATCGAGGTCTGCGTCGACCCAGACCATGCCAGTGGTCACTCCGATCATTGGTTCAATTCCGAGAGCTGATCCGGGCATGGGTATCCAGTTGCCCCGGTCATGGATGAGGAATTGGAGACCCGAGGTTTTGGGGTATTGATTGGCCAGAGGAAGTGATGCCAGGACCAGGTCGAGGTCCCCCGTCGCCATCCAGATCAGCCGCTGCTATCGGACCGCCACCCAACTGGGATATGTCCGGCAACTGCTGGATTCCAAATGGGCTGGCGCTCCAATGCGCGAGCTGCCCATCGGGTCGGCCCTGGGATCTGAGGTTGGAGAAGTATTGAATGATTTCTGTGGCAGTCCCCATATTCAAAGCCATGAGTGCCAATGGTTCGCCGATACCAGCTTTCTGGAAAGCCGGGCTGTTCACCAGGCCAAATCCTCCGCCCGGACGAGCCAGATAAAAGCGGGTTGGGTGCCCGGTTCCCGAGCCTGTCATCAAATCATCTGTGCCATCGCCATTCAGGTCGAATAGAGCGACAGCGGGGCCATAAGGAAGCGGGAATCGTGGCAGGCCGGGTTGACCCCCGGCCACTTCAATCCAGGACTCCTGATGGTTATGCTTCAATTGATCGGATACATCGCGGAAGATGGTTTGCTGGTCAGATTTCTGACCTGTGCTGGATGGGTGAGCTGGCAGGATTCTCACTCCGTGATGCACAATATAATGGCAATTGGCCTGCGGATCCGGGATGGTGGTTTCTGACCCATCGGGCCATTTCACAATTAAATTATGGGTCTCATCGGGCAGAGCACATGTCCGGGCTGGAGCATCCGACGACAGATATCGGCCTCCGGAGATGATCTCCTGGGATTGGGAGAAGTTCCTGCCTTTGAGGATGATTTTTGCTCCTATGCCGGCAGTGTTCATGGATTGAGTGGCTATGGAGACTTTTATCCTGGGCCCAGTGGCCAGATTTTCCAGAAGGCAGGGTTTTTCATGAAGGTTATTGATTACGACATCCTGGTCGCCATCGCCATCCAGATCTGCAAGGGCCATGCCGTTGGAGATTCCGTAGTGGTTGAAATTCCATTCATTCGAGCGGTCGGCAAACCGGTTATTTTTCAGATTATGAAATGCGACATTGGCAGCATTGAGTCTGGGGAGTCCGCGGATGGAGGCGGCTGAGTTCATGCCCATGTCGGGTGCGGACGCATTTTTCTGGTTGTTCAGATCTGAGTCGCTGAGGTTATGTCCGTGGCCATTGGCGATGAGGATGTCCTCATATCCATCGAGGTCGACATCCAGAAAAATAATTCCCCACGACCATTCGGAGGCGTCCACTCCACTGAACCGGGCCATCTCAATAAATGAGGAGTCCCCCTGATT
This sequence comes from Verrucomicrobiota bacterium, assembly GCA_021209225.1. GTDB lineage: Bacteria > Verrucomicrobiota > Verrucomicrobiia > Limisphaerales > JAJOIW01 > JAJOIW01. The sequence goes on along the minus strand of JAJOIW010000217.1, from coordinate 12,219 downwards.
GAGAAACAAGGTGTTTCTCATGACCTGAGGGACTGCATCGATGCGGGACATATCGAGTGGAAACCCCCACCAGGGGAAATGTCTGAGTTCATGATTGATGCGCTGTTGCAGTCGAAGCTGGTGGTTTTGACTCAACATATCCACCACCATGAATTCATCGTCCCCGTCGCGATCGATGTCGGCAAAATCGACGGCCATGGAGGCATGGGTTGATTTGCGTTGATGGAGTGGGTGGATCAGTTGGAATTTTCCGTTGCCCTGATTGATCCAGAATCGATCGGGGGAAAAGTGATCATTGCAGACGTAGATATCTGGTCTGCCGTCCTGATTGATATCGTGAAACATGGCAGCCAGCCCCCAGTCGGGAAAGGGAGATTCAAGAACCTGACCGGAGGCGTCGGTGAAGCGTCCGTCGGTCCAGGAGAGCAATTCGAACTGGCCATTTCCATTATTGAGATAAAACGCATCTGGCTCCCCGAATTCCAGCAGGATTGTGCCATCCCCGGTATCGATGGGCAGGAGTCGGTCCTTGAATCGGGCGTGCGGCGTCATGATGCCATTGACCCGGCGCAGTCCGAGCTGGCGGGAATCCAGATCTTTGACATTTGTGGATCGGTTATTGACGACATAGAGGTCCAGGTCGCCATCCAGATCGATGTCCGCGCATGCCATTGAGTGCGATCCGAAAGTTTTTTTGAGGCCGGCATTCTCCGGTGCTGGGGAGAAGAATCCGCGACCGTCATTGAGGAAAGCATGTGTCCCATCCCCGATGGAATTGACCAGGAGATCATTGTCACCATCGCCATCAAAATCCACCAATAATGCACCAGTGGACTTGAGGTCTGAGCAGGCGATCGCCGCATTCTGTGGTGCCGGGGTGAAAACCCAGTTTCCCTGATTTAAAAATAGTGTGTTTGGGCCGTCGATGGAGCAGAGATAAATGTCGGGCAGCTGGTCTCCGTTGACGTCCCCCAGAGCCACCCCCGCTGCCATTTTCGAGAATCCGGTTTTTATAAACTGAATCCCCGCTGAGAGAGTTGGTGAAAACGATGCCCGATGACAATGGATCACGGGAACGGAACCCGGATAATTTCTCTGCCGTCTGGGAGAAGGCCAGCGGCTGGACTGTCCAGGCCTGTGGGGGCTGGGCATTAATGCCTGAATCAGATCCCACCCCGAAAAAAATAAAAACACCCATGACCAGAGTCAGCCCGAAGTATGCCCGACGCGGCATACTGGCAGTTGAAAGATTTTTGTGGTGCGACCGAGGTCGACCTTGATCCGATGGATGCGTTTGTGAAATCATGGACGTGCAGAAGATAGCGAAAAACTTTGATGATGACCATCCAGAGAATGAATTCAATTTCGTTTGGGGTGGATTTCACCAGCCGGAAAAATGACATGCCAGCCGCAGTGGGTAAGTTCCATGGGGATCGATCCTTCCTGAATGCCGCCAGATTTTCTGTGTGGATGAGCATTTTTGGGGTTTGCCTGCTTGCCGGGGCCGGGGAGCGGGCGCCGAGGCGGGTTGTGGATATGGCGCCTGAGGGCTACGAGGTCCGGTTTCTCAACCAGCGAAGTGGTGGCCAGACCGGCTTTCAACAGGTTACTCCCGAGTCGAGTGGTGTGCGCTTTGAAAATAAGTTACTCGATCGTTCCTCAGAGAAAAATCGTTTATTGGATGATGGATCAGGTGTGGCTGCCGCGGACGTGAATGGGGACGGATGGGTGGATTTGTATTTTTGTGGAATGGATGTGCCGAACCGGCTTTATCTGAATCTGGGGAACTGGACATTCCGTGATGTGACTGAGGAATACGGGGTTGTCTGTGCGAATCAATATTCCACTGGGGCTCTGATGGCCGATGTCAACGGCGATTCCCGGGTCGACCTGCTTGTCGCCGGGACCGGCTCGGGAGTGCGGCTTTTTCTGAATGAGAATGGAAAGACCTTTCGGGCTGCGCCTGATTCCGGACTGGACCCGCGGGCTGGATCGCGATCGCTGGCCATGGCCGATGTCGACCAGGACGGTGACCTGGACCTGTATGTCTGCAATTACCGATCCACCTCAATCAAGGATAGCCCGATGACAGTGAAGATTGATCGGACGGACGGAGTTTATTCGGTGCGGGGGTCAGCGTCTCAACGATTCACGGTCGAGGTCGCCCGCAATGGCAGCCCGGTATTGATTGAACAGGGTGAACCCGACCAACTCTACCTCAATCAGGGGGACGGACATTTTATTCCTGTTTCCTGGACAGATGGCTTTTTTCTGGATTCCGGATCCGGCGGCCCGATCACTGAAACACCCAAGGATTGGGGACTTAGTGCCGGCTTCTGCGATGTCAACCGCGACGGGTTCGTGGATCTTTACCTGTGCAATGACTTTTACAGTCCCGACCGACTCTGGCTGGGGAGGCAGGGTGGGGGATTTATTTCTGCCCCACCGGGATCGATTCCCGTCACAAGCTGGGCGTCCATGTCCGTGGATTTTGGGGATGTGAACCGGGATGGAATGTGGGATTTATATATTCCGGACATGCTGGATTTTGAGCATGCCACGCGCCAGATGCATCAAACGAATTTTGAATTGCCGGAAATTCCCGCGGTGGGTTGGGGTTGGGGGCCTGGCCTCACCCGGGACATCCCTCCGCAAGCCATGCGCAATACGCTCCTGCTTCAGGAGAAATCCAGAGGCGGACTATTCTTTTCCGAAGCGGCGCACGCCTATGGAATTCAGGCGAGCGGGTGGACATGGTCGAGTGGGTTCTGCGATCTGGATCTGGATGGTTGGGATGACATTGTTGTTGTCAATGGACATATCCGGAACTGGATGAACTCGGATCTTCAAAGCCAGGCGGCCCGGCTTCCTGTGGGTCAGAAGCCACAATACCTGTTCAAAGAACTTCACCACCCCAATCAGATATTTCTGAATTCCGGAGGGTCCGGTTTCCGCGAATGTGGCCGGCAGATGGGATTTGATTTTGATGGGGTCAGCACGTCATTTTGTCTGGCTGATCTCGACGGGGATGGGGATGCGGATGTGGTGACCAATAACATGAATGCACCAGCGGGACTCTATCGCAATCAGTGCCCGCAACCGCGAATCAAAATCAGCTCACTGGATGCGAGGTGGGTGGCCCGCAATCTGGAAATCCGCCAGACCGGTTCCAGTGGGACACCTCATCAGCTGAAAATGCTGCGTGCGGGTGGGCGATACCTGGCCTCAGATTCCCTGGAATGTTTTTTTGCCGCGGCGAAAGGTGGCCGTTATGAACTTCTCATCGAAAGCCCGGATCCATGGACCCTATGGAGAATCCCTGATCTTCAGGCGGACACGCATGTCATCCCCAGAAATTTTCCGGATGTGGGTCGGATCTCCCTGCCCCGCCGGCAGAAGACCCGGATTCAGCGACCCATTCCTGGGAGGTGCTCTGGTCGTCGAATCATTCCATTGAACTGGAGTGGACTGATGAAAGTGCCATAGAGAGAATGAACCCGGGGAAGCGTGCATCCAGGCCACAGTCCTTTGCCGTCGGGGATCTGAACGATGACCTATTTCCAGATGTGATCCTGCCGATGTGCCGCCCGGGAGCAGCTCCCCTGGTTTACCTGGGAACTGCAAATCATACATTCCGCAGCGTCCGGTTGCCGGACATTCCAGGAGAAATCACCTCCATCGCGGCGGTGCTTCCCTTGAATTCCGGAGAGAAGCTTTTATTGGGTTTTGGCTACGATGAATCGGTGGGTAAAATGCAGGTATCTCAACGACTGATTGGTCCATTGGGTATACGTGAATTACCGCGCGATCAGCCTTGGATGGAGATGGATCTGCATCCATCGGTCGTGGTGACCGCTGACTGGGACCGGGATGGAGATCCGGATTTGATGATTGGGGCGGGTGGGCCGTTGCATGACTGGCCGCAATCCCGGAGGTTTCTTCTTATTGAGAACAGGGACGGCAGATTGATTGAACGAAGTGACCTGGTCCATGATTCGGCGGCTCAAATACTGCAGGGGCCGATGACGGATGCGCTGTGGGTGGATCTGGATCTGGATGGGGATGAGGACTTGGTGACCACTCACGATCCGGGGCAGGTTTTGATCTGGTGGAATAATACCCCCTCATTCACCATAAGCCCGTTAAATCTGGAGTCCCCATCTCCGGTCACTGGAAGGTTTCAATCGATTGCCGCCACGGATGTCAACGGCGATTTTTATCCAGACTTACTGATCGGCAATATCGGTCGTAACCAGCCGATGAATTTTTATGCGGATGGACGATACCGCATCCAGTTATTCCCCAGTGACTCCGGCAGCCTCGTGGTCGAATCGATCCACAACGGAAGTGGCTGGTTCCCCTGGCGTGGAAAAAAAGATTGGTCAGCCATGGCTCCCTATATCAACGCGCCAGCTTCCATTCAGTTGGGGCCCAAAGTGACCTATGAAATGTTCGCTTCCATGTCAGTCGATCAACTCACGCAGGGCTCCAATCCGCTCGCCGACTGGATTGTCAATGAGTATGACTCGATCCTTTGTCTCAACCCACATTCCCGGATGAAACCCTGGGCCATGCATGAATGTGCCACCGGGTCCGTGGAATCCATATCCATAGTGGCACCTGCTGGCATGGATGCCCCGTTTCAATGGGTGATGGCGGGGAATCGGGATTCATGGCGCGCTGAACACGGGCCGGACATTCACACCGGATGGACCACCGGTCGATTTTCGGCAGCCTCATCCCAGGTGCAGTTATGGCGTCAGGGACATGAAGCATTCCGGTCTTTGTCCTCCCCAATCCTGTTCAGCTCAAGCCTGGTCGATCTCAATCGGGATGGGCAAGTGGAACTCCTGACTCTCACCGGCAAAGGCAGTCTCCATCTATCCCGCCTGCCCCAGACAGCACAGGATCCCGGTCTGACCGTCCACATCCAGGGCGCAAGAAAGAACCCACAGGCCATCGGGGTGGTCTGCCGATTGCTGGATGCCTCGGGCATGGCACTTTATCAATTTTCTCCTTCTTCCGGATCGTATAAGTCTCCCAGACACCTCACGACCTATCGCATTCCTTTCCCTCAGACTTCAGCTCACCTGGAAATTCAGTGGCCTGGTGCCAAGCATCCATCCGTCATTCCTATTTCACCGGATGTTCAATCCTCCCGAATCCTGAAAATCTCCCACCCATAAGCAGCATAAATGTTTTCCATCCGGAAATAAAAAAACCTGGTTTCAATGTGAAGCCAGGTTGATTCGTGGAAAACTGTTTTTATTGAATGAGTATTTTCATTCCCGGCGGGTGGCTCGTTCCTGGAGCCAGGCCACATCGACATTATTCGGGGACGCTAAATTGAGTGGGATCTGTCCATTGCGTGCCAGCCTGGGGACAGTGCGTGAATCCAACCAGCGTTTCAGCTCCGAGTGGCCATCGGCAAATGAAAATCCGCCGCCCCGGTTGTGGTAACTGGCTGGGAAGTCGACAATGCGATAGCGGAGCGGTGAACTGCGGAATCCATCCATGACCACCACCCAGAATGAATCATTGATGCTGTCCTCGCGTTCGTCGAGGAACACAATGGTTTTCGCCGGACCCGGGTTTCTGAAGTCGGTTATTTTTTTATAAACTATCCATCCGGGTCCCCATCCACCGTCCGTGTAAGCATTGCCTCCGACCCAATTCAGCATGGACATGCTGCGCACCCGTCGCAAGGTCCGCCCCGCGACCGTGACACTGCTGAAGTCCGACGGACATTTGAAAACTTCCGGGTTTTTGCCCACATAATTAAAAAGCCGGCTTTTGCGGATGTCCTGATTCAGATCATAGTTGGATCGGTTACCCGGGTCATAGTTGAGGACGCCCTGGACCCAGGCGAGTGGTCCGTAGGCCATTGGAATTCTCCCATCATTGTCGTCCGCATACAACGTCCAGGCCAGAGCCAGCTGACGATGATTGTTCATGCATTTGATGCCTAATGCCTTCATTTTCGCATTCGTGAGGGCAGGTAGAGTCATGGATGCCAGGATGGCAATAATTGCTATGACAACAAGCAATTCTATCAATGTGAATGCTTTGCTCCGTGAGAATGAATGAGTGGTTTGCATTTTTATGGTGGTTTCCGGAATTTTCCCCAGCGGCAACCTATATGAATAGACATTGACATGCTACTAAAAAAGGCCAGATTCTTAACTTGTTCGTTGCAATCGAGTTGCGCCAGGGACATTGGATCTTTCGGCGGACTCCTCCTACACAGACATATATGAAACACAAAAAACTGAATTACCTGTTTGCGGTAATCTTTGCATGCGGTTTAGCGGGCCAGAGTGCTCACGCCCAGCCCATTGCTTTTGAATCGCTGACAACCGAGCTCATTAAGAGAGCTGACATGGACCTGCCTGATGGATCCACCCAGCAAATTGACGGGGGATGGCTTATTTCATCCAGTGGCACCGATGCGACATATGATCCATTCGGCGATCATGCCACATTCCTCTATGAAGAGATCACCGGCGATTTCGACCGGGCCGTCCAGATTGTCTCATTTGACACATTGGATCCTGATGGACGCGGAGGAATCATGGTCCGTGAAAGCCTGGATTCCATTTCCCGTGTCGCCAAAATTGCTGTCTCCGGTCTGACGGGAGCGGAAGATGAGAGCGGAGTGCCGATTGGCCGCGACAGGATTGAAGTCATGGTGCGCCGTGATCCCCGCAATCTGGATGAGGTGGATGCCCCCCTGGGATATTCACGTCTGGGTCGCGCCTATCCTGGAGTGGGTGAAGCCATCCCCAATCTTTGGATCCGTGTGGCTCGTCATGGAAATCACTTCAATTATTACCTAAGCGAGAATGGCTCATCATGGAAGCTGATTGGTGAAGATTATTTTATTGGTCTTCCAGCGAAACTATTCGTGGGAACTTATGCGACCACGACCACGCTGGAGAGCAATGTGGCCACTGTGGAATTTGCTGGATACCGGAACTCCGCTGTGAGTGATGGAGTGGGTCCTGTCGCCGTATCTGCTGGAACACTGGATAAAAAAGTCATTGGTATTCTTTTCAATGAGGCGCTAGCTTCTGCTTCAGTAGTCCCTGGAAATTTTGCGGTCACTGGAGCGACCGTGGCTGGGGCCCGCCTGGGACTGGGTGGAGAATCTGTTTATCTGGATGTCACTGGACTGACTGCCGACGCCTTTACTGTCACCATCAATGGTGTGACAGATGCTGGCGGGAATGCGATTTCCTCCAATTTCAATGTCAGTGGAACAGCCACTGCCGGATGGAGCGCTGTTGACATCGGCGTATTCAACGAACCGGAAAACCGCCCACAGGATGGGGATGATCCAGCGATCATCGGCCAGACTGTCGCCGTCAGCTCAGGAGATCACCTCACACTCGAAATCGTGGGTGGCGGGTCGAATATCTGGAACCCAGGTGACTTCGGTCACTTTGTCCACAAAGAACAAACCGGGGACTTCGACATTCAGGTCAAAGTTGAACGTTTCTCCAACTCCTACAAGACATCCACTTTCGGACACAGTGGATTGTGGATCCGCAACAGCCTTTACAACGAAGATCAGGAGAACACACCTGAAGGCACGGCTGTGGTTAACTACGGGAACCTGACTTATGGCGAAGGCAACGTCGAAAGGACGGCTCTGGCCATCTGGCGCGATGAAGCCGGTGGTGGGTATGGAAACGGGGATGTCATTGGAACCAGCACCGCTGATGACAATGGAGTCACTGGACGCTGGGGCCACCTGCGTGTCGCCAATGCCAAAGGCGATTTCGTTGAAGGATCCTCCTCCTCCGCATCGCGTTGGCTGAGACTGAACGGAAGGCAATACCCTCGACCTCCATGTGGTCCTATGATGGTCTGAATTGGAAAGAGAACAACGTGCATGAATCACCCAGCCTGGCTGCGACAGCCCAGATCGGGTTCATGGAAATGACCGACACCCCAGGATCACCCAACTCGGTGCCTTATTACTACAACGCCATCCGGATCAGCAACTTTGGCAACTTTGTCGAAGGTGGCAGCCCCGGCTCACTGGCATTCAGTGACATGAAAAAAGCAGACATCAAACGCGAGGATTTAAGCATCGGTGACGGATTCAGCGGAGAAATCCCTGGCGGATGGACCATCGATGCTTCCGGATCCGACAAGATATTTGATGAGTTCGGCGATGCGAATCATTTTGTTTATGAGGAAATCGACGGCGATTTTGATCGCCGCGTCCAGATCCGCCGCCTTGTGCCGCAGGGTGCCGATGATCGGGCTGGTCTGATGGTTCGGGGCGGACTTGAGTCCATTGCTCAGGTTTTGAAAATTGCAGTGAGTGGACTCACTGGAGAGGAAGATGAGACTGGAGTACCTATCGGGCGCAACCGGGTTGAAGTCATGGTTCGTCAGGATGGCACCCAGTTGGAGGATATTCTGAATGCTCCGGCAGGTTACAGTGCCATTTCGAGATCTCTTCCGAATCCCGCAGCGGCCATGCCGGATCTTTGGCTCCGCATCTCCCGTTCAGGAAACCACTTCCGCATGTATCTCTCCAATGACGGTTCGACTTGGAACCAGATAGGTGAACGTTATTTCATGGGAATGCCTGGAAAAGTATTTGTGGGCACCTATGCCGCCGCGACGACAGTTGATGCTGGGGTCGTGACAGCTGACTTCACCAGCTACGGACCGACCAACATTGCTGATGGGTCCGCACCAGCCGTCGTTTCTGCCGGCTCATTGGACAAAAAGATTGTTGGAGTTCTCTTCTCCGAGCCTCTGGCCTCAGCCACTGTGATCCCGGCAAACTTCACTGTTTCCGGCGCAACGGTTGCGGGAGCACGCCTTGGATTGGGTGGGGAATCCGTCTACCTCGATGTGACTGGAGACCTGCCGAACAACTTCACTGTCACCATCAACAACGTCACGGATATGGCCGGCAATGCCATCGCCGCCAATTCACAAGTCAGTGGATCCGTCACAACCGGATGGACAGCGACGGATCTCGGTGTCTTCAATGACCCTGAGAATCGCCCAGACCCGATTGATGACCCATTGTTCATTGGTCAGACTGTGGCTGTCAGCTCAGGTGAAAATCTCACCCTGGACATCGTCGGTGGTGGGTCCAATATCTGGAACCCAGGTGACTTCGGACACATCATTTACCGCGAGCATGAAGGCGACTTCGATATGCATGTCAAAGTCGAGCGTTTCGACAATTCCTACAAAACATCCACTTTCGGTCACGCTGGATTGTGGATCCGCAATTCCCTCTACCTGGATGATCAGGAGAACACTGCTGACGGCACCAAAGTTGTCAACTACGGCAACCTGACCTACGCCGAGGCCAACGTGGACAGAGCGGCTCTGGCCATCTGGCGCGATGAAGTCGGTGCCGGTTATGGAAACGGGGATGTCATTGGAGCCGGTACGGCTGATGTCAATGGGGTTGTTGGGCGTTGGGGACACTTGCGCCTGGCGGACGCCACTGGTGCTTTTGTCCCTGGATCCTCACCAACTGCCTCACGCTGGCTTCGTTTGATGCGCGAAGGAAATACTCTCACCTCCATGTGGTCCTATGACGGAGTCAATTGGACACAGCACAATGTTCATGAATCACCAAACCTCGCTTCCACAGCGATAGTGGGATTCATGGAAATGACCGACACAGCAGGCTCACCGAACAGCAATCCCAACTTCTACAATGCGATCCGCATCAGTAACTTCAGTGGGAATTTCGGTGGCAGCACCGGCGGTGATGCCGAAATCACCTCTGTGGCGCTTGAAAATGGATCCATTGTCATTGCCTTCACTGGAAAACTGCAAAGTGCTTTGAGTCCTACCGGACCATGGACCGATGTGGCAGCCACTGGAACCTATTCCGAACCAGTTGCCGATGGCGCGAAATTCTTCCGCGTCATTCCATAATTCCCTCATTTCTCATTCTTATGACCAGGGCGGCTTCCAAGCCGCCTTTTTTTCATTTCCCCCTCCCTTGTTGTGGCTGTGGGATTGCCGGGGGTGCCTGAGACTGTGGTTCATTGTGGTTTCGACCCGATTTCTGAAGCCGGTCGGGAACTGGTTGAGATAATTTCCACCATACAAATCTTTCATCTCAACGAAACGAATGGGAATATTATGCGGTCAGATCCTCTCTGATAGGTGGTCTTGCATGTTGCACGGGCCCGGAGATTGGTCTGGTGGTTTGCGCCTTTGACTTTTGAAGTGGATGGCATGTTCGCTGTGAAGATCGATAGGTTGGAATGGCCCGGGAATCGCTGGCTCCGGGCATGATCTCCATGTGAGTCATTGGAATGGAATCACGATGAATATGAAATCCGTTAAACGTTGGGTGCCTCTCATGCTGCTGGGTTTGGGCATGACAGTCGCATTGAAATCTGGTCTGCATGAGAAGGTGTCCCTGCAGGAATTGCAGGAGAACAGGGAGGCTTTGTTATCCACTGTCGCATCCCGGCCGGTTCTTTCAGCGTTGGGTTTCATTGGGGTATACATCTTGTTTGTGGCTTTATCTCTGCCTGCCGCAACTCTCCTGACCCTTACGGGTGGGTTTTTATTTGGTTCCTGGTTGGGAACACTCTATGTCGTCACTGGGGCGACCATCGGCGCCACCCTTGTATTTTTAATTGCCCGATCCTCACTCGGCACAGCCCTCAGAAATAAAGCTGGCGGAATCTACAAAAAAGTTGAAGGCAACATGAATCAGAATGCCATTGAGTATCTGCTTTTCATGCGTCTGGTGCCGGTCTTTCCATTTTTCCTGGTGAATATTGTTCCTGCTTTATTCAACGTGGGACTCCGGACTTATGTGGTGACCACGTTTGTGGGGATCCTCCCGGCCAGCTTTGTCTTCGTGAATCTGGGTACGCAACTGGCGGAGATCGACAGTCTCAGCGATCTGGTTTCCATGCCCACCCTGATTGCTTTTTCACTTCTGGGGGTGATTGCCTTGATTCCAACCCTTTACAGGCAGATGAAAGGAAAGAGGAAATTGCTGTTGGGAATGGTCCTGCCAATAAGTCTTTTCGATGCTCCGCTGGCGCATGGATTGGATGAATATCCTTCTTTTCTCAGCATGTATGACGGGTTGCTGGAGTCCCATGTCAGTCAGGCCACCCGGAACGGAATTGTTTTCAATGGTGTCGATTATGATGCCTGGTCGAAGGATCCCCGTCACGGGGATGCTTTTTCCATTCTCACCAAACTCGATCCCAATAACTTGGCAGGGAAAGAAAAAATGGCGTTCTGGATGAACACCTATAATTTTCTGACTATTCACCTGATCATTGAAAATCAGGAACGTGAATCCATTCTGAATCTGGGAAGTCTGTTTTCCAATCCGTGGAAAAAGCATTCCTGGAGGATAGGCGGTGAATCCATTTCTCTGCACGACATTGAGCACCGGATATTGCGTAAGCTGGGTGATGCCCGTATTCATTTTGCCATTAACTGTGCCTCGGTTTCCTGCCCCGACCTGCGCCGGGAAAGTTATAAGGTGGCCTCGCTCGATCAACAACTCGAGGATCAGGTCCGGATGACCCTCGCCAACCAGGGCAAAGGTCTGCGCATGGATAAAGGCACTCTTCATCTGAGTAAAATCTTCGATTGGTACAGGCAGGATTTTCAAAATAAGGACATCCGGGGCTGGATCCGGGAGTATGTGCCGGTCGACACGGATGCGGACATAAAATTTATGGAGTACGATTGGTCACTCAACCTCAGGAACTGACATGTCCACCACACTGAAAGCAGATGTATGTATCGTGGGGGCGGGAAGTGGCGGACTGAGCGTCGCCGCCGGAGCAGCCCAATTAGGTCTCAGCACAGTCCTCATTGAACGCGACAAAATGGGGGGCGATTGCCTGAATACGGGATGTGTTCCATCCAAGGCTCTGCTTGCGGTTGCCAAGCGGGCCCACACGCATCGGAAGAGGGATATCAAAGGAATTGCCGGGCATGAACCGGAAATTCATTTCAGCTCAGTCAAGGATCATGTCTTTGACACGATCAGGCGCATTGAACCCAACGATTCACAGGAGCGATTTGAAGGTCTGGGAGTTCAGGTTATCCGGGCACAGGCCCACTTCACTGGCCGCAGTTCACTGCAGGCCGGGGACTTCCACATTCAGTCGAGATACGTGGTTGTGGCAACGGGCTCCCGACCGGCTGTTCCGCGGATTCCAGGTCTGGATACCTCCAGGATTC
>JAJOIW010000043.1 GCA_021209225.1 Verrucomicrobiota bacterium | reverse complement strand
CTTTCAGATTTCCGCACTGGCAGGACGGACATATTGATTGGAACTCAGATGATCACCAAAGGGCTCCATTTTCCCAATGTCACCCTGGTTGGAATCATCTATGCGGATTTGAGCCTGCATCTGCCGGATTTCCGGTCGGGAGAAAGAACCTTTCAACTGATCACCCAGGTCTCGGGGCGTGCCGGCCGGGGGGACATTGAAGGCGAGGTCTTTGTGCAGTCCTTCACCCCATTTCATCCGGCCATCCAATATGCCAGGCGGCACGATTTCGAGGGGTTCTATGAACAGGAAGCCGAGTTCCGCCAACAACTCGGCTACCCCCCATTCGGACGCATGGCCATTCTGCTCGTTCGCGGGCTCGATGAGGAGAAAGTTTCCGACCTGGCGCTCGATATCCGGAAGAATCTGGAGCATTTGCTGGATGGATTTCCGGGATTGACTATAGCCGGCCCGGCTCCAGCCCCCTTGTTGAAGGCGGAGGATGAATTCCGCTATCAGTTGATGTTGCGCGTCAAAAATATGACCCGACTCAGTCACTACCTCGCAGAGTGGGTGTCCGCCTACAAAATGCCTACAAAATGCCGTTTGACCATCGACATCGATCCCATTTTCACCGCATAGTCCAGTCCACCTGCATTTCACGCCAGCCAAACATCGGGCATCCAGCGGGCAGAGCTCATCATCGGATCCGTCTTGTTTCCGCACCAGCGGGTCATCTCAGGCACAGGATCTCCCGGAACGGGTCGTTTCCCCAGTGCGGATGCCAGCGAATGTGGAACCCGACATTTATGCATTCACGCAGCGCAATCCTTGCGCAGCCCGCACTCGCGACCGGTCTTTGGGATATTGCTCAGGGACGATCTGGTTCCAGATCGTGGACCAGGCGGCCATGCAGAAAAAATGACATCCATTCCATGGCTTCGTCCCGGTCCTCATGAGTTCCACCCAGAATCTCAAACCGATTCAATCCGGTGCGGACGAGCTTGGATTCCCCGAATATCGCGACTACAAGGCCTTCGGATGGAAGCAATTGGTGCAAAGAATTTTTTTCATCGGTGGACACACTAACGGATAGGGAGGGACATCCGTTGGGGCAGGGGAGAGGATTTTTTAAACAATTCCCAGTCAGTGTGTTAACTGTTGAATAAAACGAGCCGTGAACTTGAAAATAAATCTTCAGAAAAGAGGAGTTGGCTTTTGACACTGAGCCAACATTTTTTACAGTGGAGCGATTAGGTGGACAGTAGACAGATGAAGAATGGCGTTGCAAACGGAGAGGTCGCAATAAACCCGGCGAATCTCGCATTTACCGAAGAATTATTCCAGGGCTATCTGGAGAATCCAGCCTCAGTGGCTGAAGAGTGGCGCTCATACTTCGCCTCATTGGAGACCAACGGCTATCACACATTTGAAGCTCCCACCTGGCAGGCGAGAAGCATCTTTCATGGGAATCCAGGAATATCTGAGAAAAAAGCCGACTCCGATCAGCGGCGGCGTGCTCACATTGCCGAGTTGCAGGATCGTGTGGATCAATTGCTCCGGGCCTACCGGTCCCGCGGTCATGAGGCGGCGAGCATTGACCCTCTTGGCCAGAGCCGCCCCCGACCACCCGAACTGAACCCGGAATCCTATGGATTCACCGAGGCCGATCTTTCGGAAGGTTTCTCCTATGAGTTTGCCGAAAACGGTCAACCTGTGTCCCTGGCGCGCATTATTGACAAACTCCAGAATACTTACTGCCGATCGATTGGGGTGGAATACATGCACATCAACAACAAATCGGTGCGCCGATGGATGCAGGAGCGCATGGAAACAACCGAAAACCGGCTTTCTCTCAGCCGCGACCAACAAGTGCGGATCCTGACCCGGTTGACGGATGCGGTCGTCTTTGAGGAATTCATCCACAAGAAGTTCATTGGTGCCAAAAGCTTTTCTCTCGAGGGCAGTGAAAGTCTCATTCCGCTCCTGGATATGGCGATTGAAAAAGCGGGGAGTCAGGGAATCAAAGAAGTGGTGTTGGGTATGGCCCACCGGGGACGACTCAACGTCCTGGCGAACATCATGGGGAAAAGTCCGAGTCAGATATTCAGGGAATTCACCGATGCGGACCCGGAACGTTATGAAGGCGGAGGGGATGTCAAATACCACCTGGGTTACAGCAATGATTGGATCACCGCAGCCGGAGATAAAGTCCACCTTTCCTTGTGCTTTAATCCGAGCCACCTGGAATTTGTGAATCCGGTCCTGATGGGGCGGGTTCGAGCCAAGCAGGATCGTCTCAAGGATTTCAACCGGCAGGACATCCTGGGGGTTCTGATCCATGGGGACGCGGCATTTATTGGTGAGGGGGTGGTTCAGGAAGGACTCAACCTCAGCCGCCTCGAAGGTTATCGGACCGGGGGCACTCTCCACATCATTGTCAATAACCAGATCGGTTTCACCACCATGTCGGATGAAGGGCGCTCGACCCAGTATGCGACAGACGTCGCCAAAATGCTCCAGATTCCTATTTTCCATGTCAATGGGGAGGACCCGGAAGCCGTGGCTCAGGTCATCAATCTGGCTATGGACTTCCGTCGGGAATTTCAGATGGACCTGGTCATAGACATGTACGGGTACCGCCGCTTAGGCCACAATGAGAGCGACGAGCCCGCCTTTACCCAGCCGGTTCTATACAAGACAATCAAGAGCCGTAAAACCGTTCGCGAGGGGTATCTCGACCACCTCCTCAAACACAATGATGTCAGCCGTGACGAGGCAGATCGCATCCAGGCATCCAGAAGCCAGTTGCTGGATGAAGAACTATCCCGCGCCCGCAGTCAGGACTACAGCCTCCCCAAACCAAGCGAGGCCCGGTTTGGGCGCCCTATTTTGGTGGCCCGGAGCAGGACGCGACCGAACCGGAAACCGGGGTCGATTCTGACAAACTCAAATCGATCGCAACCAGATTGACCTCAGTCCCGGATGGATTCCAACCGCATCCGAAACTGGCGAAATTGCTGGAAGCCCGCTTGAATTCAGTGGTCGAGGACAAGGGTGTGGATTGGGCATGGGCTGAGGCTCTGGCGCTTGGATCATTGGCCACCCAGGGATATTCCATACGTCTCAGTGGCCAGGATAGTTGTCGGGGCACATTCAGCCATCGCCACGCGCGGCTTCATGATTTTGAAACCGGTCAAACCTTCATTCCATTGCAGCACATTGAGCCAGCCCAGGCACCGGTTCATATTTTCAACAGTCCGCTTTCTGAGATCGCTGTTCTGGGATTTGATTATGGTTACAGTCTGGACACCCCGGATGGTTTGACGATGTGGGAGGCACAGTTCGGGGATTTTGTGAATGTGGCCCAGGTCATTGTCGACCAGTTCATCAGCAGTGCCGAGGACAAATGGCAGATTCTCAGCGGACTGGTCCTGCTCCTGCCGCATGGATTTGAAGGGCAGGGACCGGAACATTCCAGTGCCCGACTCGAAAGATTCCTTTCCCTCTGTGCCGAAGACAATATTCAGGTGTGTCAGCCATCGACTCCACAGCAGTATTTCCACCTGTTGCGGCGTCAGGCGGTGCGCAA
>JAJOIW010000127.1 GCA_021209225.1 Verrucomicrobiota bacterium | reverse complement strand
ATTCCGGGCCATACGGGCCAGGAGGCTTCGGCTGTCAGTCGGGTGGAATGTTCGGAGAGATTCCTGACTGTCAGCTGAATCAAAGATCATCTCCGCCACCTGGTCTGCATTGAGCAGGTGTCCTGCATTAAACGCATCCAACCATTGTGTGGGCTGGCCCTTTTGTTCCCAGGCAACCATAAAGTGCCCTGGCAGGGAGGCTCCCGACAGGCCATCGATAAAAATCCGCTGCCCAACTTCAAGCGCCAGAAGCGATAAGGTGATGGGCAGGCCTTCCCGGTCGTCGATCACCTGACTCAGTATGCTGTTTGCCTTGTTCCGATAATCATCGCGGCTTCCGCGGAATCCATAATTTTCAAATAAGTGATGGCGCAGTGCATTCATCCTCTGTGTTTGCGTGGCGAAGTCGGGAAGAGAGATCAGGATCTCAGTGGCTATGGCATCGATCATTTCCTCATAGGCACTGACGTCAAGTTGTGGGTCATCGAATTTACCGAACAGAAGGGCCGCCTGCAGCAGATTGGGTTCAGGGGATGATTCCAGGCATTGCAGAATTTCCTGAATGACGATGTGTCCATGCAGATTGTTCGCTAAATGTTCCAGTTGTTGGGATCTTCGGCGCAAGGCATCCGCTTCCCTCAGAAGCAGGTTTGATATTGCCGGGCCCTCCCTGCTCTCCAGGTTGCTGGCCAGGAGTTCGGATTCCAAAGCAGATAAATCGCCTGATGAAGCTGAGGTGTGAATGTACTCGGAAATTTCTGGTGAAGGGAATGTTTCGGATCGAAGGATTTGAAACCCCGAGAAGGTGGCGGATGTCTGGCGGAATTTGGCTAATCCTGCCAGCCCCAGGGGCGGAACAGCCTGAGGGACTTGAAGAATCCGGATCCCATTCACGTAACCTTCGATGGTGTGGGATGTCACGATGACACGCAGTTCATTCCACTCGCCGGGCCGGTAATCGCGAGTCTCTACTTGTTGCACAATTTCCCAGGAATAGACATCCGGTCCTTGGAAATGGGTGAGGCGCATCGATCCATTGGATGGGTAAAATCCCCAATGGTCGTGGGATTCCGATGCCCCAAACAGGATCCCCGCTGCGCCGGATTCATCTTCCAATCTGACCCGCACAGAGACTTCGTATGGGGCTTCGAGAATCGGCCGTTTGTTCAGCAGGAGCGATCGTCCTCCAAAACCCTGGCCCAAACCGGAAACATGAATTGAGCCCTGGCGCCTTTTCCAATCGGCTCCGAACCGGGTTTCCCATATAGAGGGATTGAGTTCTCCCAGGCGTATCCAATTTTCCTGTGAGATGGTATTGGGTTCTTTCAGGAGCTGATGCAGGTGAAATATGGATACGGCAAATCCGAGATTCTCAGTGACAAGCGATTTGAGGGTCAGGATACCATGCGCTTTTCCCTGTCGATCCACAAGTGGGCCACCACTATTGCCGGGTTCAATTGGGATAGCGAGTTGGTACATTTGCGTCCGGTCGAATGTCCGCACCCCGGAAATGATTCCTTCAACCACGCTTCGTTCCAGACCCTGGGGATTGCCGAGTGCGATGATCTGTTGCCCCTGCTCGATCCTGGCATTTTCTGGTGCCAGTGGGATATGAGGCACCTTGGATTCCCCTGTATCCACCCGGATAATGGCCAGGTCATGGCTGCGGTTCCAGGCGAAAATCTGTGTGAGAGGAAATTCGCGTCCGGCATTGTCCGTGATCCGCACCTGGCGTCCTTCGCCGATGACATGCAGGTTGGTGGCGATGAGTCCATCCTCAGATATGAAAAAGCCGGAACCGATACCTGCTTCATTGCCACGACGGTCGAGTTGGCGGATTGTCAGGATGGAGGGATTGTACAGCCGTGCCAGCTCGGGCGTGGAGAGAGGGGATGGGATTTCCTGAGCTTGGATCCGGACGACGATCAGCTGGCAAAATATCCCCAGCAGGAGCATTGTCTCACGCCTATTCGACCTGGTCATGCGGGAATTCTCGGCCGGATTCCGCAATCTGCCAAACAATCTTTTAAGTTTTTGGCGATTGCGACCAATGCTGCAGCCAGCGGGGGAATAGTTCGGGCTGGGGAGGGTTGCGGGATTGCTGGATTTTTCCGGGTCAGCCAGCCTCGAACCAGCTCCGATGTGGGGCTGCCATAAAAATTTCAGGATCTCGAGGTTCATTTCCGGGTGGAACTGGAGTCCTACAGCCAGGTTTTTGTAGGCGAATGCCTGGATGGATGTGTTTGAACTCGTGGCAAGGATGTCGGCTTCATCGGGTAATTGATGGACGCATTCAACATGCGATGTCAGCCATGCATGGGAAAAGAAGGCCTCATGAATGGGGCTTCCAGTCGACAAAGGAGTGGGATGGAGTTGCAGGTTGCCAATTTGAGTTCCAAGTGGGTGTGCTCCGACAGTTCCACCGATGGTCTGTGCCAGCAATTGATGTCCGTAACATATCCCCAGGACGCGTCTTCTTTCCTGCAGGCACCAATGAATCCAGTCGCGCAACCGGGAATGAGCCTGATGTTTCTGATTGACACTTCGGATAGCGCCACTGATCACGCAGACATCAAAGGGGAATTGCCTCCAGGGCCCGGGTCGTGAACTCCAGTGCACGTATTTCACCCTGAATTCAGGGTAGGATTGGAACACCGCCCGAAACCAGGCTCCAATTTCTGTGAACGGGTGACCCTGTGGGTAGGGTTTTTTCCAGTCCATTGTATCAATGACCAGGATGCGGAAGCACACTCGGGGTTTCCCGGAAACCGGACCATCAGGCCCCATGGAATCTGGCTGAATGTTCTTTCCGCTCATGCCTTTGGTGGGCATCTCCAGAATTCACTCTTTGAATTGAACCATCCGGTCTGGTAGAAAGAATGAAAGCGGGCTTGAGTCCCACAGGCAGTATGATACCTCAATGGCATTAATCAATTCAAAGATCCTCAGTGAGTTGGGTGAGCAATACCGTCGCTCCAAACTGGGCAGGACGGGAGATGCTGCCAAGGACTTCATCGTTCCTATTGATAAACTTTTTGAAGAATCCGGCATATCTGATCCGGAGGAATACGACATCGCGACTCAGGAACTGCTGGCTGCTGAAAGGCATGGGGCAGTCACTTTGGATCGGGATGAAAAAAATCCTGCCAGACTCACCCGTGTCCGTGTCTCACGTCAGCAGGAGAACGATTTTTTCCGACTCCTGGGAGAAAAATCACCCAAACAGGAAAGATTGGCCCTTTCCGATTTGTTTGAGAGTTATGTCGATGCGGCAGTGCCGGATTCTTATCGCGGGTCGTGGAATTTCTGGTGTCAATTGTACGCCCAGAACTGCTTGAAAGGGCTGCAGATTGCTCCATTCATGCGGGATAAGCCTGAAGAGATCCGCGAAATTTTCGATCTGATATTGCAGCTTTTCAAGTGGCCGCATGCGAGTCGGGTGGAGTTGGTGAGTGGGGTGTTATGCGGTGAGACAAGTCGGCTGGACCGATTAATGACCAGATTGACCCGGGTACTCAATATTTTCACGGATGGAGCTGTGAATGGATTGGAGGACTTCGGAATCATCATGGAGCCACGCCAATGTCATATCCATGGGCGGGTTCGACTGAACATCAATCGCAACTGGGTGGACTTTGCCAGTTTCCGGGCAGGTATCCAGATCCAGGACGTTGATATCGACGGTCTCACCAAGGTGGA
This sequence comes from Verrucomicrobiota bacterium, assembly GCA_021209225.1. GTDB lineage: Bacteria > Verrucomicrobiota > Verrucomicrobiia > Limisphaerales > JAJOIW01 > JAJOIW01. The sequence continues at coordinate 14,523 of JAJOIW010000127.1, read as the reverse complement.
AGTCAATGCCCCGCGTTGCGTTGTGGTGCAAAAGCCCGCGACATTCCATGAACTGGTCAAGCTCAATTGTGGGGATTTACTGATCCTGTCCGCTTACCCCAATGAACCCACTGTCACTCTGATCCAGGCATTGCCTGCCGGCATTGAGTATTGGTTTTTCGGGAATTCGGATGCACAGGGTTTTGACATATTGAGGGATTTGCGTCAGAAGACAGGCAAACCATTTCAACCTTTGCACATGCGTTACCGCCCATCGGCTTCCCGCGTTGAGCCATTGCTCCAGACGGAACGGAAGTTATTGGAAACACTGCTTCAGACATCGATCGTCAAAGACGTCAAACCAGTGCTGCAGGATATGCTGGAGTCCAATTGTTCCGGATATTTCGAACAGGAAACCCTGGGAGTCCCCAACCTCGATTGGTTCCCCTATTTCGAATTCCAATCCGAGCCTCCGGTGAAATCCTGAGGCATTGGCTTTCTGGATTATCCGGGTGGCGCCATGATTGGTGCGACTCCGGGAGGTGGATTAATGTGGGATGGCGATCAGGAATTCTGCCGAATCGGAAGATTCGAGCTTTAATGTGTTGAGAGCTGCTGGGATCAGGGCAAACTCGCCCGGATGGAGTGAGGTTGGGTGATGAGTGGAACTGAGCTGCAGACATCCCGAGTAAACTCCGATCACAGCCGCTTTGCCCGCGGATGAATAATCGCATTGATGCGGGCCATCCCATCGCACATCATGGATTTCAAACAATGGGTCCTGCAAAAGGCATTGAGCTCCATCAATCAGGCTCTGACTGGCATCGCGAGCCATTAAACCCGGTTCAAAGTCCTCAAAATCTATGGATTCAAGAGATTGTTGAATATGCAGTTCGCGGGGTTTTCCATCCAGGCCGGTGCGGTGCCAGTCAAAGACACGATATGTGGTATCTGAATTCTGCTGGATCTCGAAAATCACATTGCCCGCACCAATTGCATGCACCCGGCCACTGGGCAGGAACATGGCATCCCCCGCTTTCACCGCCAATCGATGGAAGCACCCCGCCACGGTCCCGTCCTTTATTCTGGCTTCAAATTCACTGCGCGTCATCCCCTGGATGAGGCCTGCATACAGGTCGGCATCTGGTGTGGTGTGTGTCATGAACCACATTTCTGTTTTGGGCTCCCCACCCAGTTGCCGGGCCTTCGACGCGGGAGGGTGGACCTGCAGGGAGAGTTTGTCCTGAGCATCCAGTATTTTCACCAGAAGCGGGAATCGGTCCCCTTGAGCTTTTGATGATCCGAGCAATTCAGACTGGAAGTTCTCCATGAGCCATCTGAGGTCGCGCCCGGCATATGCACCATGAGCGACGACACTCACACTTTCCGGACGGTCGGATATTTCCCATGATTCTCCGATAATTTTCCCCTCTGGAAGTTTTTTTCCATAGATGGGATTCCAGATTCCGGCCCCCCCCAGACTCTTTCCATAAAGAGGGGTGCGAATGTCAAAGGGTAAGGGGTCATGTTAGTGAAATTCATCGGGCCTGCAGGGTTCCATTCAGGAACTCTTTCTGCAGATCATTCGGCAGGAGAGGAAATAATTTTAGCCGGTTCATCGTAATGCCCCATATCCCTGTATTTATCATAGCGTTGTTTCAGGAGTTGCGGGAGTTTCAGTTTTTTCAAAACACTCAGATTCCTGAGCAGGGAGGATTTAAGATTGTTCGCAGCGTAGGAAGGATTGATGTGCGCTCCACCCAGGGGTTCGGGAATAATTTCATCGGCAATCTTCAGTTCGATCAAATCCCGGGCTGTGATTTTCAGTGCCTCCGCCGCTTTGGGAGCTGCGGCTCGGTCTTTCCAGAGAATGGCGGCACATCCTTCCGGACTGATGACCGAGTAATAGGCGTTCTCCATCACCAGAATCCTGTCAGCCACACCAATTCCCAGGGCCCCGCCAGAGCCTCCCTCTCCAATCACTGCGGCAATGATCGGGATCTCGAACATGGACATCTCACGAATATTCACCGCGATGGCCTCAGCAATGTGGCGCTCCTCCGCTCCAACTCCAGGGTATGCCCCGGCCGTATCAATCAAGGTGATCAGCGGGATGGAAAATTTATGAGCCATCTTCATCAGTCGCAATGCCTTGCGATACCCCTCCGGATGCGCCGATCCAAAATTCCGAAGTATATTCTCCTTCGTATCCCGACCCTTCTGAGTCCCAATCACCATGACCCTCTGGCCATCCAGCTTGGCAAAACCCCCAACTATCGCACGATCATCCCCAAAGAGCCTGTCCCCATGCAATTCCTCAAACTCCTCAAATATCGCCTCAATATAATCCAGTGAATAGGGCCGCTTCGGATGACGTGCCAGTTGAACCCGTTGCCAGGGAGTCAGATTGGAAAAAATATTTTTCCGCGTTTCCTCAATCTTCGATTCGATCCGTGCAATTTCGTCAGCCAGATTGATTTTTATTGTGCCCGACTTTTCTGTGCGCCTGAGTTCATCGAGTTTCTGTTGGAGTTCGATGAGTGGTTTTTCAAATTCGAGGTGGTGGAGCATGGTGGAATTTCAGGAATTCGGGTTTCGTTTGGGGGTGAAAATGGATGGGTTCTCGATGAGTGGGAGTTAATGAGGGGATGGGTTCCGCCAGTTGCGATTGGTTCGCTGCAATAATCCGTCCGCTGGTTGTGGTCCCCATGAACCTGCTGAATAAAACTCGTCCTCCGCCATGGCGCGATTTCCCCAACCTTCACGTATGGAGTCGACCAGGGCCCAGGCAACTTCCAGTTCGTCGCGTCGGATAAAGAGGGTTGGATCCCCCGCCATCGCTTCCAACAAGAGTCGCTCGTATGCCTCCGGAGTATAGGCCCCAAACTCGGAATCATAGCTGAACCTCATGCGCACCGGCCTCAATTGCATGCTGGCTCCCGGGATCTTTCCATTGATGTGGAGTGTGATGCCCTCCTCAGGTTGAAGACGCAGCGTCAGTGAATTCGCATCCAGCATTGTTCCACATTGTGCCGCAAACAAGACCTGGGGAGGCCGTTTGAATTGAATCCTCACCTCACTCGCTTTGAACGGCAGGTTTTTGCCGGTGCGCAGATAAAATGGAACACCGGACCATCGCCAGTTATCGATAAACAGCTTCATGGCAACATAGGTTTCCACATTGGACTGCGGGTTGACCCTGTCCTCGGAGCGATAGGCCGGGCGCGATTTTCCATTCACTTCCCCACCGGAATACTGGCCCCGCACGACCAATCTCCCAACCTGCTCCGGACTCATGGGGCGAATCGATCTTAAGACTTTCACTTTTTCATCCCGGATTGCTTCCGCCTCGAGCAAGGCTGGAGGCTCCATGGCAGTCAGAGCGAGAACCTGCAGTAAATGGTTTTGCACCATATCGCGCAGAGCACCAGCCTCCTCATAATAGCCTCCGCGTCCACCAACTCCCATGTCCTCACTGACCGTGATCTGGACGTGATCAATGGCTTCCCGGTTCCAGTTCTGCTCAATCAGATAATTGGAGAAGCGGAAAACCAGGATATTCTGCACCGTTTCCTTCCCGAGGTAGTGATCGATGCGGAAAATCTGTTTTTCATAGGCGAACCGGGTGAGTGAGTGGTTCAGTTCCCGTGCGGATGCGAGATCCGTGCCGAATGGTTTTTCCACCACCAGTCTCTGCCAATGGTCGGAGGCGCCATCTTTTTGCAGCAGCCCCGATTCATGCAGATTTTCAGTGACCAGGGCAAATTGAGTCGGGCTGGTTGCCAGGTAAAAGAGCAGATTGTTGCGCAATCGGGCATCACCAAAGCTATCCAGCAATGTGACGAGTCGATGATATCCATCCCTTTCGTCAAATGATCCAATGCAGTAGTGAAGATGTGCAGCGAATTCCTCCCATTTTCCTGGGGAGGAATTCTTTGTTCTGGAGAATTTCGTGAATCCTTCAAGCAACTCACGGCGCCAGGCATCGTCGGATTTTTCCCGGCGGGCGAAACCAATGACTTTGAAGGGAGTGGGTAATGATCCCTCATCATAAAGATGATAGAGGGCTGGAATAAGCTTTCGAGCGGTCAGATCCCCACTGGCGCCAAAAATGACGATTGTGCATGGGTCCACACTTTTCCGGCCGTTATCTAACCGGCAGATCATCAACTCATCAAATTCCTGATCGTGCGATTGCATCGGTCCCTATTCTGGATCCAACCAGCTCCACCTTCAACTTAATTCCCAACCAATTGGAATCGGAGATGGATGTGGAAGCGCTGTTGACGATTGTGTTTGCTGAAACTAGGTTAGCCTCATGTTAGCTGGCAGATCAGGACAAAAAAAGGAATCGGGGTCAATTCGGGTGGGGGATGAACGCTTGGTCAAACTTTCTGAGCGTGCAGCGCACAAGGTGCAGACTCTTCTCGAACGTCAGGGTAGGCCATCCGGAGTGCTTCGCGTCGCCGTGATCGGTGGAGGATGCTCCGGATTACAATACAAAATGGACCTCCAGGACACCCCAGCTCAACGGGATATCCTCGTGCATTCCCAGGGTGTGCAAGTGGTCGTGGACCCGAAAAGTGCGCTGTATGTGACTGGCTCCGAGTTGGATTATGTGGAGACGCTGGAGGAAACCGGTTTCAAGGTGCATAATCCGAATGCGGCCACCACCTGCTCCTGTGGGGAATCGTTCAGTGCCTGACCTCGCATATGTCGGGATCCCCTCACCATTCGCTGGACCATTTTCACCTCCTCGGATTGGAGAGGCGCCCTTGGTTGGATACATCCGTTGTGGATGACCGCTTTCTGAATCTCAGCCGCGAGTCTCATCCGGACCTGGTTCACTCTTCCGGCCCAGCTGATCGGGCGCAGGCAGAATCCCACTATGCCAGTCTGAATTGTGCGGCATCCGTACTTCGCGACATTCCCCAACGCCTCAAGCATCTGATTGAACTGGAATCGGGACTCCGGCCTGGCGTGGTGGAGGAATTGCCCCAATCCTTGATGGACCTGTTCATGGATGTGGCTTCTGTCCTCAAGCAGCTCGAGGATTGTGTGCGCCAACGCAATACTCATTCAAACCCGATGTTGAAAGCGCTGGCTTTTCAAAAGGCACTCGCTTTATCCAAGCCCGTTGAGGTCATGCTGGCGAAACTTCAGAACTACGAGACTGACCTGGTTCTTCAGCTTCAGAAGTGCGATGCCCAGTGGGCACAGTGCCACATCGAGGACAGGCATGGACTATTAGAGGAATTGCATTCATTGCACCGGGGATTCAGTCACATCCATCGATGCAGAAGCAATTGCGTGAAAACTGTTTCAATGCCAGGCGCCGATTTAGTCCATCCCTCATGATGGAATAATGCCCGGGGTGAAATCTGGTCCATTCCAGCATCAGAAACACTCCAGGTTCTGAGATGATATGGATATTGTGCTGTGATTCCTGATTCTGAATCAGTTGCGGGATCATTCAGTGTCAGATTGAGAATAAGATAAATACAACTTCCTCACTTCCAGCCATCATCTGAATGATGGCATGGATATAATGACTATTGGCAGAATCGAAGGTGATCGCGGGAGCAGAGAAGAAACCAACTCCGCATCCTCAGTTGACCCACGTATATCCCAATTGTATCCCATTGCGGCCAACCCAACACATGCAATATCCATGGTGTCTCATCATCTGCATTGCAGGTGCGATTCCTCCCGGAGGAAAATTTATTCAGCTGTCACAATATTTATAAGTTGTTGGAGTACAGATAACCACCTGATTGGTATCCGGATAAAGAAAATCATTCAGAAAAATTCCAACTAAACGCGGAAATAATTAGTCCGAATGATGGATTCTGGCAGGCTGAGTGCGAAAGGTATGTGAAAGAATTATGTCCGGGTCAGTAGATCGAAGTAGTCCATCATCGCGAAGAATCATTCATATCCCAAGGCGTTTTACGGATAATGTCTGGGGTGGGACGGAGTCCATGATCGCTGAATTGGCCTCCGCTCAACTCAAGTTGGGGTGCCTCCCGGAAATCGCCACATCCATGGCACTGGATCCCCGACCGAATCAGACATTCCAAGGAATTGAAATAAATAGATTTCCATATATCTATCCATACACCGGCCTGACTCAAAAGGATCAATACCAGATGGATCAGAAAGGAGGGAATTTATTTTCCTGGCCATTGATGAAATATCTGTCTGTTCAGGAAGGGGTCAGAGTGATGCATGTCCACGCCCTGAAACGTCTTGCCGCATCCGTTCGCACCGTCGCCAGAATGAGAAAAATTCCCTATGTCGTGACCATTCATGGTGGCAGTTTTGATGTTCCCCCACAGGAGACTGAACGGATGCTCGAACCAACTCATGGGCCTTTCAAACTTGAATGGGGAAAATTACTGGGAGCATTCCTGGGTTCCCATCGGGTACTCCAGGATGCCGATTGGGTATTTTGCGTGGGTGAGAATGAATACCGGAAAGCAATCGAGCATCTCGGACATGATCGCATCTCATACCTGCCCAATGGAGTCGATGATAGAAAATTCAGATCGGGATACAGTTCACAATTCAGGGAACAATATGCAATTCCCAAGGATGAATATGTCATCTCATGTATTGGCCGGATAGATTTCCAGAAAAACCAGAGGTTGTTGATTGAAAGTTTCCGCCATGTGCTGCAGCTCAATCACAAGTCAACACTGGTCATGATTGGCAACGTGACTCAGGAGGATTACGCAAGGGAACTGCAATGCCTCATAGCGAGGTATGGAATGAATAATAAAATCCGATGGATCAAAGGTGTCAGGTCGGATAGCGAAGTACTGATTAATGCCTACCATGCATCGGATGTGGTGATTCTTCCATCCATCCATGAACCATTTGGTATTGTTGTGCTTGAGGCATGGTCCGCAGGCAAACCGGTGATTGTATCCAATGTCGGTGGTTTGAAATCGCTTGTTGAAAATGAAGTGACAGGCTTGAAGATAAATCCTCAGGCCTCCAATGCCCCGTATCAGCTCACCCGCCAGATACTCAAACTCCAGCAGGATCGCAATGTCGCCAGATTACTCGGAGAATGCGGACGCCAGCAGGTCGCTCTCAACTACAGATGGTCAACCATCTCCTCCAAAATCGAAAGTGTCTATTCGCATGTTGAAGACATCAACCGATCACGCATTTCACATTCCCAATCAACGGCTGGTCAGTCAGCCTGAAATACTTTGAAAAAACCGGAAATCATATCCAGTGCCATTTGGAACTACCTGCGACTCATTCTCCGAATGGGACTGGGAATCATTTTATTTAGAAATTACTGCACCGAACTGAGTACCGAAGCATTTGGATTCTGGGCATTTCTGTGGGCCGTTTTTGGTTGTGGAATTCTGATAGATTTTGGTTTTGGTCTGGCGGTTCAAAAAGGGGTGGCTCAACATGCCGCACGCCACGAGTGGGAACCAATCAATTGCCTGGTCAGTAATGCATTGTTTCTCTTTTCCCTGATAGGTGTGGTCCTGGCTCTTGCTGGATGGTGTCTGGCCCGCGATATTGCAAGACTCATCTGTGGTGGTGGGATGCGGGAAGAATATGTTGTTGTTCTCAGGATATTTTTTATAGGTATGGGCATTTCCATACCAACCGCACTTTTTCAGGAAGTTCTGAAAGGACTTCAGGAAATTCCGGTGCTTAATAAAATTATGATGATTGCATCTGGTGTCAATTTTGGCATTCAGATGTGGTTATTGAAAAATGATGGGGGAATGAACCTCCTGGTAGTGAGTTCAGTAGTTGTTATACTTGGTCAATCCATTTTTGCCGCGTGGTACGCGTTCCGACGCTACCCGCGGCTTAAATTGGGCCATCATTGGATCAGTTTGAACGCTATCCTGGATGCAGGCCGATTTGGGATGAGTGGGTATTTTATATTATTGAGTTACATGGTTGTGACGCGGACGGACCAGTTGTTACTGGGATCCTTTGTGGGGTTATCGGCTGTTGCTGCATATCAACCAGCTCTCAAATTAGGGGAACTCTTCGGCATTCTTACACGCCAGATCTCCGAGTGCCTGCAGCCCGCTGCCGCATATTATAATTCACTCGGACTCAAAGACAAAATCCAATCCCTGCTCCTCAATGGACTGAAATGGAGCGCTCTGATGGCCAGTCCGGTATTTATATTCTGCCTTCTTAAAATCGAATGGATTCTCCGGTCGATTACTGGACTGGAGACTATCCACTCCGACACAATAATCGCCTCAATTATTCTGCTGATTTGGGCCTATTCATTTGTGTTAACTCACAATGTCTTCAAGCGGATCATGGTGATGACTGGCAGAGAAAAATCTCTGGTGACACTGGGTCTGCAGGAGGCTGCCTTCAATGTCATTCTCAGTCTGGTTTGCATGAAAGTATTTGGGGGGCCGGTTGGTGTGGCATCCGGCACATTGATTGCCTCATTGGTATTTGGGTGGGGGCCTCTCTGGCAGTGGGCCTGCGAGGAATTGGAAACCTCCTCGTGGTCGCTTATTGTCAAACCATCAGCCCATCCATTGTTTGCCAGATTCCCGGGGCCATATTGCTCATCTGCTTTAATAAAATTGAATTGAGCCTGCCTTTTCCACCTTTGGTTCGTGGATTGCTGGCTGGTCTGGCTTTTGCGGTGCCTTATTTCATTATGGTATGGAAATTTGTTTTAGCCGGTAATGAAAAGGACCTCATAAGAGCTCGATTCCCGGCAGGAAAACCGCGTCATGCCATCCCCACTCTGAAAGCGGATCCATTGGATTTAAAAAGCACCTCCTAGTCCGGAACGGTACCGAGGGGAAACAGATTCTGTGAATATCAGAAATTGAGAAATACTGGTGACAATGAAGTCGGTTGACATAGTAATGAGGTCCTATAATGAGGCATGGGCTCTCGAAGAGACGCTTGCTGCTTTATCTGTTCAAAAGTCTATTCCCTGGAAATTACATGTCATTGATAGTGGTTCAACGGATGGTTCCATAGAAATGTTGGAATCCTTTCGTCCCGCCAATCTGGTGAAAATACGGCCGGACCAATATATTCCAGGATTCGTATTGAATATGGGTATGAAATTATCCACCAGTCCCTTTGTGGTATTCCTGAATGCGGATGCCACACCCGTAAACGAATACTGGCTGGAAAAATTATTATCTGTTTCACTCAATCCCCGAGTCGCAGCCGCTTTTGGCCGTCAGATTCCAAGGCCGCATTGCCTTGGCCCTTTCCGGCGGGATTACGACATGTGCTTTGGACCGAATAGAAAGTCGGATCAATGGGCCCATTTCTTCAGCATGGTTTCCAGTGTAGTCAATCGTCAGTGCTGGGAAGCCCGGCCATTCCGGGAAGATCTGGATTATGCGGAAGATCATGATTTTTCCCTGTATTGGAAAAGGTCCGGATATGACATCCCGTATATCGATGATTCCATCGTCCTTCATTCACACAATTACTCCGCAGGACAGGCTTTTAAACGGGCGAAAGGTGATGCTTTTGCCATTGCCAAAGGGGGGCTGGATCGCCGCAGTCCAGGAACCATGTCTCATCTCTTGGCAGGGTGTGTCAAAGATTGGATAAATGATTTAATTTATTGCAGTGCGTGTCGATGCCCACTTGACGGATTGAGATCGTTGCCAGTGCGGGTCGGCCAGAGAATGGGATATTGGCTCGGGTACAAAAAATATGTATCTCAGGCAGCTGACTCAATCCAGAATCCAGCACAGTTTGATTGTGGAGCGTTGCATGAGAAAATATACGGTAAGTGATAATAGATTTGTATATAATAAAATTGAGGACATTCATTTTGAGCTTACCCAAGGGATTCATGAAGCCGGGTGTCTCGATATGGTTGAAGCATTGATACTTGGTGGTGGATATGGTCGTGGGGAAGGTGGGGTATGCTATTACAACAAAGTTCCCCAGTTGTATAACGATCTGGAATATTATCTTTTCTGGAAGCCCAAATCAAACCCCTCGGCACAGCAGCAGAAGAAGATATCTGAGTTCGCGGAATACTTGACTAATCGCCATGGTATTGAAGTGGAGATATTTCAGACGTCCGCTAGTTGGCTGGATACCGAGCCGGTGACCATATTCACTTACGATTTAGTATCTAAAAGCCATATTGTTTTTGGTGACAGTGAATTTCTCAGTCCCCATGATCGGCACAGGGATCCATCATTGATTCAGATCAGTGAAGCGGAGCGGTTGATGTATAATCGTTTATCGGGCATCCTGTTTTCATTGGAAAAAATCAACCGGGGAGTCCTGACTCACTATGACAACGATTTTATTTGTCGGAATATAGCCAAACTCAAACTTGCCATGGGCGATGCCTGTCTCACAGTTTTTGGAAACTACCACTGGAGCTGCACCCAAAGAAATAAAAGCCTCAAGTCATTTTTTGATTATTGGGTCCTTTTTGACCCGTCCACCCAGGACCAGATCGTCGAATTCCATAATGAAGGCGTCGCTTTTAAAATGTCTCCACAAATCAAGAAACAATCACTCAAGGCCTGGCTGGCCGAGGTGGACAGTATTCTCAAGGTCGCTGAACCGGTTTGGGCATGGTCGCGCAGTGAATCCGCCGAATTCAGAGCCGTCAGGAACCGTATGGGCCTCACGCACAATATAGTGGAATCCATTAAGGATCGGATTAAAAATATACATTATTTTGGAATCAGCGACAGTATCAATCCATACAACAAGTTGAGCGCCCGGGAGCGGCTCCAGAAATGTCTTTGGGAACTCATCATAAATCAGCGGTTTCAGTGGAATAATTTCCAGAACAATCAGATTCCAAAACTGCTGAACATGCTCCCTGAGGAGGATTCCAATCTTATAAACCGCTATCAGCTTCTCTGGAATCAGCTTGGATGAGAAAAAACAATTCTCTCACTATGTATTCTACCCTCACCTCATCCATTGATATAAGTTCCTCACAAAGAGGAAATACTCAGGGAACAGAATGGCGCCGGATTGTCAGGAATATATTTACATCTTGTCAGAATATTGTTCATTATTTTTCCAACTGGATTTATGATGGCACGAGGTTTATACAACATTCCGGTATTCTCCAATGGAAATCGGATTGCAATTCGCTCCTGGCATGGATACGGGCGGATATACATAAAATTGAAAAAGGCCTGGCACTCGCTCAACCCAGGGCTGGATTCGGAAATTCGATACTGATGAGGCTGGGGAAAAACCTTTCTGAGATATCCAGACTGGATTATTCACTCAGTGAAGTGGACAGGAAATGGGCGTTACAGACACTTCGGGAATATGTTCATGTGCAGGAATGCCATTCTGGGGATGCGCTGGAAGCCAGGAAGCTGGTTGAAATTTTGGAGAATGAAGCCTTTGTGTCCAATAGCCCTGACCATGATGGACTGATCCCGATTTCGGGTGAGTCATATCAGGTGGCCCGACCGTTTCATTTTCATGAGTTTGCCTGGAGTCGATATAGTGTCAGGCAATTTGATTCCGCCCGGCCGGTAAGTCGCGAGTTGTTGGTCCGGGCAGTTGATTGCGCCAGAAAATCGCCAAGTGTCTGCAATCGGCAGACTGTGCGTGTTCATTTATTTGAGGAACAGAGTCAGGTGCAGGCTATTCTTGCCATCCAGAGAGGCAATGCTGGTTTTGGCGACCAGGTACCTGTCCTGGCGGTTGTCACCAGTGATCTGAGTCAGTTTTTTTCACCGGATGAGCGGCATCAGATGTGGGTTGATGGAGGGCTTTTTGCCATGACCTTTATCTACGGATTACATTCGGAAGGTTTGGCCAGCTGTAGTTTGAACTGGTGTCAGGACGTGAGCCGGGATCAACAGTTTCGCAAGTTGGGATATATTCCTTCCCAGGAAAGCGTGATCATGCTCATAGCCATCGGGCATTATCCAGAGTCATTGAAGGTGGCCTCGTCGTCCAGATTGCCGGTTGAGTATATTTCCCGCTTTCATTCACTGTGAATAAGCGGGCCTCAGGCGTGTATATATCATTAAATTTCAGGGCTGAATATTATTCATGGATACAAATATATAAAGGATTGGAGTTGGAGATATGAAAGTTTTGCTATGTGGTGTGCCTTACGGACGTGATAATATCGGGGATGAAGCGATATTATCATGTATTGTCAAGATCTTGAGGGGATTGGATTCGGAGATAGAAATCACAGTGAGCACCGGTCGGCCTCAGGAGACCGCTGAGCTGCTCAATGTGAAAACCTGTCCGTTATTTGGATTTCATGATCCTGTATGGGAATGGTCTGACTTGAAATCCCAGATAATGAAGGTGGATACTGTCATCTGGGGTGGGGCCACCGGATTGTCGGATTATCCCGAATATGCCTTGCAGATCTTCGAGCTGGCTGTCGAATTGGGTAAAAAAACGGCGATCTTCTGCACCGGAATGAATGATCGGCTCAATCCCAACCTCTATGAAATTGGAGCTGGAATCAAACGGGACATGCAGAAATGGACTGGGTATATGAGTTTCGGGTTATTGGACCCGATCCGGATTCGGGAGCAGAACCGTCGGAAAGCGGCACATAGGAGAATCTCAGAGTTTTTATTGCGGGCAGATGCTGTGGTGGTGCGGGATGAAGAGACAAAAAAAGAATCTCGCCGCCATCGGAGCTGACACGGATCGGGTGGTGGTGGCCTGCGATCCCGCCATCATTCTGAATCCCGTTGCCGTTAGGATGCAGGAGGTATGCCCGAGTTACACCTCGACCGGATTGAACTGCAAAAAAATTGGTATATGTATTTCCTCCCAGAGTCCGGTCAGGAAATCCCGGCAATTAGCCGAGACGATGGACAGGATCATTCAGGAGCATGATGCTGACCTGTTTTTAATTCCGATGAATCCTCAGACAGACAGTGTGATCATGAATGACATAAAGGGGACGATGGCACTGTCTCACAGGGTTCATCAATATGTGGGATCGGATCTACCTGCCGAAGTGGCTGGATTCACGGCGCGCATGGATCTGGTGATCAGCAGTCGTCTTCATCTGCTCATATTGGCCACCCTTTCTCATGTTCCTGTTGTGGGGATCAGTCGGGGCAGCAAGGTCGACAGCTTCCTCCGACAGCTCGGACTCAAATCGGTGGGCAGTGTGGATAATCCTGATTTTGAACTGCTGGAAAATGAATGCAGACGGCTCATGTCTCATTCCGAGGCGCACGAAGCCATGAGCCGCCTGGCAGTGGATGCCATGAAAAAACGACTCAATTCCGGTATTTGCGAGATCAAGTATATGCTGGGCATTTATGCTGGCCGCCAGCGTTCCCTGGTTCTCACGCAATGAGATCGAATTGGATTTGCGGATCATTGGACGGGCCAATGATCCGCTGATTGAGCCCTTGGAATGGAACGGAAAAAAGATATGGATCGATGCCCAGTTGGTGCAGAACTGTGGCTTGGAGGTCATGGACATGCACCTTGTTTGAGGTGATGTGATAACCGAGTTCATCGGTTTCTCCATAGACGAATCCTTGCTTGATTCCACCTCCAGCCATCCACATGGTGAAGCAATCCGGGTGGTGGTCTCTGCCCAGCCATTCGACGCCACCACGGGCCTCATTCATTGGGGTTCGGCCAAACTCACCGCCCCAGATCACGAGGGTATCCTCCAGGAGGCCTCTCTGTTTCAGGTCCTTGATCAACGCCGCCGTTGGCTGATCGACGTCGCGGCATTGCCCCTCGATGAGACGGGGCAGGTTGTTGTGCTGATCCCAGCCGCGGTGCAGGATTTTGCACCACACGCACCCCGCGCTCGACCAGGCGACGCGCCATCAGTGCGCTGGAGGCAAAGGTGCCCGGTTTTTCCACATCCGGGCCATACTTCTCGAGGGTGGCCCTGGATTCGGAGCGCAAGTCCACCAGTTCCGGCACACTCGTCTGCATGCGGAACGCCATCTCGTATTGGGAGATGCGCGTTTGAATTTCCGGATCACCATAGCGCTGAAAACTGTGCGCGTTCATTTCCGAAAGCGTGTCCAGCATGGCGCGCCGATGCGCCGATGAAACACCCTGCGGATTCTGAATGTAGAGCACCGGATCCCCCACGGCACGCAGGGCCACACCGCCGTGCTTCGTTGGCAGGAAGCCGCTGCTCCACATCCGCGTGAACAGCGCCTGCGCCGCCGCTTTCGATTTCCAATTTGGCGTCAGCACGACAAAGGCCGGAAAGTCATTGCTCTCGCTGCCGAGGCCGTAGCTTAGCCAGGAGCCGAGGCTTGCAAATCCCGGCACCTCCCGCCCGGTCATCACATAAGTGCAGGCGGGATCGTGATTGATCGCATTGGTGTGCACCGTCTTCACCAGAGCGATGTCATCCACATGCCTGGCCGTGTGCGGCAGCAACTCGCTCACCCAGCGGCCGCACTGGCCGTGCTGCGCAAATTTGAATAAACTTGGCGCCACCGGGAACCGTTTCTGCTTGCTGGTCATGCCTGTCAGGCGCTGACCGCCCTGGATGCTCGGCGGCAGGTCCTTGTCGAACCAATCCTTCAGCCCGGGTTTGTA
>JAJOIW010000121.1 GCA_021209225.1 Verrucomicrobiota bacterium | reverse complement strand
CACGGCGGGTTCCAATGAATTGAAACAGGAAATCCTCTCCCTCCACTTTTTTGGGTTTAACGTGGAGGGGTTCATTGTTGTTCCAGGTCATCTGGTCGATTTCCACACCGCAGGATGCGTAGAACCGGCCAAGTTCCATGGACTGAACCAGGTCAGTGGGATGCAATCGCTCAGACTGGACAGTCACCCAGCCACGACCGGAAATGCTGTCTGAACGGGATTCAGAAAAGTAGCTGTGGGAGTCGTCAGTGGCAATTCCATACATGGGGTCCATGTCGAGGACAGCCAACCTCCAAGTGAGAATGATGTCCCACATGCGCTCGGTGCTGGCATGGATTTCATCCCCGATATTATGCACGGCTGGATGGCCATTGTACACTTCAAAGAAATTCTCGCCTTTGACCTGCATGAGTTCCTCGGCGGTGATTCCCCAGCCGAAATTTGGGTGGTTGAGGTGGATGAGAATGGGTTCGCCGGTCAGGCGCCGCTGCTCCCACACCTGATCGACATTTTTCTGCAGGACATCGACAACCGATTCTCCAGTAAGTGGCGTGATGAGCGATTGCAGATTTGTGGCATTCATGTGGATGGGCGAGGTGAGGTACCTGGCGGTCACCTCCTCACCTGGCACCAAAAGAAAGGCGCCAGGAACCTGCAACGCGGCCTGAATTTCAGAAAGCGTTCTGAGACGCACCTCCATGGTATCGCCCACATGACGCCTGACCACCCACTTTTCGCCGAAAGTTGCTTCATACCGCTGAAGTGCGCGGATGCCGCCTTTATTTTTTTCGGGATTGGTCCATCTATCCACGTTCTGATAGACGTTATGGTCGGAGAGCACCAGGAAATCATATCCATGATCCTTATACCATTTCGCAACCATCTCAGGATAATCATCCCCATCCGACCATAAGGTGTGCGTGTGCAGATTACCTTTCCACCACTTTGGTTGTTGCGCTTCCTCAGAGGCCAGATCCTTCTGCCCACAGAAGGCAATCATGGCACATAGGACGGACACACTGCGGATTTTCCAGATCCAGAGATCGGAAAGTAAAGGTTTCGGGTATGGATCACGCATAAGTCAAGTCTGGCTATACAGATGGAGATATTCAAAACAAATTCTGTGCTGAATTGATGTCAGGTGGATGACAGACAGGAAAAACATTCCTGAAACCAAGGCTTGTGACGAGTGGCAAAAACAGGTCTATTTCTGCCGAGAGAATCAGCGAACTGAGTCGAAGAATGGACACTGAGAAAAGCTTTAAAGCCCAGCTGAAGGAGTTGAGGACTGGCATCCTGGAGATGCAGGATTACCTCAAAAATGAGCGGATCAGCACATTGATCATCGTCACCGGGTTTGATGGAGCAGGCAAAGGGCATATCATCCATAAATTCAATGAATGGCTCGACCCCCGCACCGTTTCAACCACCGCATTCTGGCACCAGAGTGAGGAGGAACGTGAACGTCCGTATTTCTGGAAATTCTGGAATTATCTTCCCTCCAAGGGAAGGACAGCGCTTTTTTTCGGCTCCTGGTATGCGGACCTGATTGCGCAGAAACTCTGTGATGGATTACCCGCAGAAACTTTGGAGAACCGCATTGAAAAGATCCGGTTTTTCGAGCGGATGCTGGCGGCGGACGGGGTCTTGATTCTCAAGTTCTGGCTGCATCTTTCCAGAGAGGAACAACTGAGCAAACGCAGCGAACTCGAAAAAAACCCTCAATTTCATTGGAAGATGCAGTCGGTGGACTGGTCTCAGGAAGGACATTATGACCGATTCTGGGAAACCTCGAAGCTGGTGATCGAGAAGACAGACCAGGCCTGCTCGCGATGGATACAGGTCCCCGCTTTTGACCCGGATCAAAGGGATTTTCTCGTGGCGAAAGCATTTGTTCACAACGTGCAGCATTTTAATACCGAGCTGAATAAATTGAGGAAGTCCCCTGCCCCATCGCTCCCAATGATTCAGGTGAATTCCGGGGCGGTGTCCGCAAATCCCATACCCATCCCCACACCTTCTCTGACGGAACTCAGTCCACTGGCCATGGACAAAATGGAATACAAGACATTGCTGCCAGATCTGCAGGATCAACTCTTTGAGCTGGCCTGGAAATTCTTTGAACAGAAAAGGTCCGTTTTCCTGATTTTTGAAGGATGGGATGCCGCTGGAAAAGGCGGGTGTATACGAAGAGTGGTGGAATCCATTGACGCCCGACTTTTTGATGTGATTCCCATTTCGGCTCCCTCGAAACAGGAATTGAGTCATCACTATTTATGGCGGTTCTGGAAATCCATCCCCAGAGCAGGACGGATGGCTATCTATGACCGGTCCTGGTACGGGAGGGTGCTGGTGGAACGCGTGGAAGGCTTCGCCTCCGCTCACGAATGGCAGAGAGCCTACAATGAAATTATTGATTTCGAAAACCAGCTGATCCGACCCGGCCATCTCGTTCTCAAATTCTGGCTGGAGATCTCCCCGGAAACTCAACTCAAACGCTTTGAAAAAAGACAGGTCATTCCATTCAAGCGGTTTAAACTGGGGCCTGAAGATTGGAGAAATCGTTCAAAATGGTCCACATACCAGGTGGCGGCATCAGAAATGATTGAGAAAACCCATACACATCTGTGCCCGTGGCACGTGGTCCAGGCGGATAATAAACGGGCCACCCGGATAGAAGTCCTGAAAACGATAGTTCAATCCATGAGCCAGGCGGCTTCTCATGGCAAAGTGGATTCATCCGGCAGATCCGCCTGATTAAAATCACGGGTCCGGGATAGGACACATGGCCAGCAGGAACAGGCCATGCCCGGGACCGGGAATCACCCATCGTCTGGCCGGTGGGTGGGTGGCGGGAAAAGCAATGATTTATCGCTCTGGTGCCAGTTCGATTCCAATGTCATCCACATAGAGGCCTCCGGATGAGGCTTCGAGGAAATCACTGAGGAATTGAAATTCGATATATATGCGGTTGCCGAGAGCTGCCTGGGGCAAAGGCACTAATGCGCCTTTCCAATGAGAGAATTGACCGGATAAAACGACAAGATCTGAGGCAATGATCTGGCCGGACTCATCCGAAATGTGAACCATACCGCCATCACTTTGATATTCCGCATCGATGAAATAGCGGAAGCTCAGGTAATGAGTTAGGGATTGATTGACCTGGGAGAGGTCGATCAAAGGGGATCTGAGGGTGGCGAATGTGCCGGGCAGATAGGCCCCGTCGATATTGGTTCCAAAGACATGGGATCCACTGAACGCAGCAGATGGACCGGCATTTGAAGGAGACCCATGTTCAAAAATGGACCCATCACCCTGAGAAACCCACGCATCGACATCGCCCTCGAGGTCTCGAAAAAAACGAACTCGATGGCTGGCTGGGAGATGGACTGCTTGAGCACCTGGAAGAAAGCGGATGGCGAATCCTGGGTCGGTGTGACAAAGGGGCTGGCCTCCAGAGCTGAGGCAAATGGCTCAAAGGGGCCATTCACCTGGGAAGCCCTGAGAATATCATAGCGCTGATTGGGGACAGCATCCCAGTTGAGAGGCGATAGCGTTGCTGGCTAAAGGGAGGCGGTTGTCCTGACTGGGCCACCATCTGCTTCGGCCTGTTCGA
>JAJOIW010000119.1 GCA_021209225.1 Verrucomicrobiota bacterium | reverse complement strand
CCCGGCCAATGAAAAAATCCGCGCCTCGAGCGGGGACGCTTTGCGGATCACTCACCGATACAGTGAAGAGGTGGGGGTAATTCTCCAGGAATCCCGCGGATTGGAAGCGACCTACGTGCCACAGGGAGATGAGATATACGTCCGTTGCCTGGTCACTTCATCCAGGCCCATGGACTTCCCGCTCCGGGATGGCGACAAGCAGCGGGCCTGGTTGCAGCCGGTCATTTACTCCAGGAAATAAAGGCGGATTCTCCGACTGGATGTTGCTCCCGGCAGGTGGTCCAGTTCACTAGTTGACTCCGGTGAACCGGGATTCATTCTCGATCGGGAATGCCAGATCCGCATATGGAAATGAGCCGACGGATTCGATAAAGTATGTCTCTGAGGCAACCGGGGTGGGAAAGACATTGCCATTGAAATAAGGAGCCAAGTCGGTTTTTTGTGGGGTATCCGAGGAGGACTTTCCTCGTTCCATTGCCCATTGGTCCTTGGCTGCAGATATTTTCTTCAGGTTATTGATGATATTCTGTCTTTGCGTCTGTTCGCGGGCGCGTACCACGCTCAGAATCGTGGTGGCTGCTATGATCGCGATCATCGATACGACAATCATCAACTCCAGAAGGGAAAACCCCTGAGGTCGCTTCAATGAAGAATATTTCTGTCCTTTATCCATCCCCTAAAACCCTGTTTCCTTGTTTGTCGGCATGAATCCATCCGGTTAAAGCCAAATTTCCTCCTCTCCCCGGAACAGCCGGTATTCAAACCTCTCCAAATCCCTGAGCCTGGTGCTGCCTTATCCGGCACAACCGAAAGAATGTGCCCGAATCAGCACCAGATCAGCCACATCACTCATTTGAAATCCGGACAGATCATGGATTTACACAATCTATTCCCCATGCCCCCGATGTGCCTCAAAGTCAGTCAATTCGCCGGGGTGATGGCTCATGCAGCGCGGCCGACGGTCTGGATTTGTATTTGAGCAATCTGGAGATATTGCCTTTCATTGACGGGCAAAGTCGGGTAGAAATGTCCGGAATTTCCAATGACATTACTGACATTTTTATTTTTCACGGCCCTGGTGGGAGTGCTGACGTGGTGGCTTACGCGACGGGACGACCACAGTTCATCGACGGGTTATTTTCTGGCGGGACGCACCTTGACTGGCGGGTATATAGCTGGTTCGCTGCTTTTGACCAACCTGTCCACCGAGCAGCTCGTCGGACTCAATGGAAGTGCCTTCACGGATGGGATTGCCGTCATGGCCTGGGAAGTCATTGCCGGTGCCTCACTCGTGGTTATGGGGCTCATCTTCCTCCCCATCTACCTGCGCAGCGGCATTGCCACCGTGCCTGAATTTCTGGAAAAACGCTTCAACGGAACCACCCGCGCCATCACCAGCCTCATTTTCATTTTAGCCTATGCCTTTATTCTCCTTCCGATCCTTCTCTACACCGGAGCCACAGGATTGACCGGCATAGTCGATTTAAGAACGCTCACCGGGATCGAGAACCCGACCGCTCTGCTTTGGGTCACCATATGGTTTATTGGAATCATTGGATCCATTTATGCCATTTTTGGTGGTCTGCGCACAGTGGCTGTGTCCGATACGCTCAATGGCTTTGGTCTTTTGGCCGGTGGATTGATGATCGCCTACTTTGGGCTCAAGGCCGTGGATTCCGGGAGTCTCTTTGGGGCTATCTCCACTTTGCGTGAGGCCCATCCGGAAAAGTTCAATTCCATTGGTTCTCCCGGTTCTTCAGTTCCATTCTCCACCTTGTTCACTGGGGTCTTGTTACTGAACCTTTTCTATTGGACGACAAATCAGCAGATTATCCAGCGGACGTTTGGAGCCAGCTCACTGAAGGAGGGTCAGAAAGGTGTCCTGATAGCGGGGATTTTCAAAGTATTGGCTCCGATCATCCTGGTTCTGCCTGGAATTATCGCCTTCCATCTTTTCCAGGGACAGGATGTGAAGGCGGATCAATCCTACGGACTTCTCGTGCGTCAGGTTCTGCCTGGCTGGCTGGCCGGATTTTTTGCTGCGGTGATGGTTGGGGCCATTCTGAGTTCCTTCAATTCCGCCCTGAACAGCACCGCCACTCTCTTCTCCTTAGGTGTCTACAAACATTTCATCCGCCACGATCAAACCGACGACAGCCAGGTTATCCGGAATGGAAAATGGGTCGGTGCCGCAGCCGCTTTGCTCGCCATGGTGCTCGCTCCCATGCTCGCCGGACAGGATTCCATCTTCCAGCACCTGCAGAAAATGAATGCACTGTATTTCATCCCGATCTTTTCGGTGATGATAGCAGGTCTTTTTTTTCCGTCGAGTGCCATCATTCGCGGCCAATGTGGCTCTGGTGGGCTCACTCATCGCACTCATACTGGGTTATTGGGTCGAGCCGTTCAAATCCCTGGTTGAGAAAGTGCATGGATTTCATTTCCTGGGTATTGTTTTTGGTTCCTCTGTCCTTTTCCAGTTCCTTGCCGGCATCCTCAAGGGACTTCCCACGCCCTGGACATTGTCCGACAGCAGCGCCGTCGATATGACTCCGTGGAAACTCGCCAAACCCGTCGGATTCGGCCTTATCGCGGTGGTGCTTATCCTTTACATATCCCTGGCCGATTTCTCCGTGCTCAAATCCACACCCGGACCCAACTCCACCACACCGCAACCAGCCGAAACCACCAATCCCCAGTAGGCGGCCTCATATGGGGCATTCAGGATATTCCGGCACGCCGCCACCTCATAAACCCGAATGCCTCATCGGGAATCGTTGCTTGCGTTAAATCCCATCCTGCCTTCCATCTTGGGCTGATCCGGAGATTCTGCGATAGTCACCACAATGCTCGACACAATATATGAATTTGGATCAGTCCAATATTTCCTGCTCCTGGGTGTATTGGTCTTTGCCCGGTCCTGCGATTTCGCCAGCACCTGGCTGGCAACCCCACATCTGCAACTGGAGGCCAACCCAATTGCCGCGTGGCTCGGGTGGCGTCGCGGCATTATTCTCAATATTGTGTTGTGTCTCCTCCTGGCTCGTCATGTTGTGCCGGGAGTCATGTTGACCACGACAAGCGTGCTCGTGGCGGCAAGAAACCTGGAAAACGCCTGGCTCATGCGCTCCATGGGGGAATCTGCCTATCAATCGTGGATGGCCCTTCAATTGCATAGGACTCACGCCTCTCTTGTTCTGGGTTGCTATTGGGGAAATGGCCTCCTTTATTTTCTGCTGGGTCTTGCCATTATCTTTTTCTCCCAGAATGTCATTGCTTTATCTATTGGCTTCGGTGTCATGGGTTATGCGTTTGCTGTAGTCACTTTTACTTCGCTTTCGATATGGCGCTCCAAACGCAGGATACGCTATATTCGCCCCACTGATTGGTTGTGATGAATATCTCCCCCTCAAAGCAAGAATTTTTAGCACACTGCACTGCCGCAAATCTGATTCCTCTGAGTTGCCGTCTGCTTGCGGATTTTGAAACCCCCCTCTCGGTCTATCAGAAAATTGCCGGCCAGGGGGAAAGTTTCCTGTTTGAATCCATTGAAGGTGGCGAACATCTCAACCGCTACAGCTTCACAGGTTCCCAACCCAGAGGTGTCGTCATCCAGAACCACGACCGCGTCGAACATTGGGAAAATGGAAAACTGAAACAATCCTTCCAGGTGACCCCAGGGGCCTCCAATCCATCCCTCCATCAGGTCAAAGACGGACTCGAAGTGCTGGAACTCGTCATGAGCCAGTACCGGTTGGCTGAGATTCCCATGGGCATTCCCTTCTCCGGCGGGGCCGTCGGATTCATCGGTTATGAATTCATTCACGACGTCGAGCCATCCGTTCCGCGTCCGCTCCACGATGAACTGAAAACGCCCACTCTCTATTTCATCATCGCCGATAGACTGGCTATTTTTGATCGGGTCGCCCAGCAGATCATTCTCGTGATTCATGTGGCTCCCCATGAGCATGCTTCGCACTCCGAGGCCTACGATTTCGGGGTCAATCAGCTGCTTCAATGGGTCCATCTCATCTCCCGGAATGTTGAACACCCCATCGCCATCATCCCGGATCAGATTCCTGACATCCCATTCACATCCAATCAATCCGAAGCCCAATTCCATTCCAACGTCGACAAAGCCCGCACCTACATCAATCAGGGCGACATCATCCAGGTTGTCGGTTCGCAAAGGTTTTCCACTCAGTCAGATCTGTCGCCCATTCAGCTCTATCGTGCGGCCCGATCCATCAATCCCTCACCCTACATGTTTTTGCTGGAACTCAATGGATTGTCTTTGGTTGGAGCTTCCCCGGAAATCCACACGCGGTGTGAAAACCGCCATGTTGAAATCCGCCCCATTGCCGGCACCCGGCCCCGTGGGAAAACCCAGGAGGAGGATTTAATGCATGAGGCCGATTTACTCGCCGACCCCAAAGAACGGGCCGAGCATGTCATGCTTGTGGACCTCGCCCGCAATGACATCGGTCGCGTCTGTGAATTCGGGTCGGTTGTGGTCAAGGATCTCATGGTCATCGAGCGCTACAGCCACGTCATGCATATTGTCTCTCAGGTGGAGGGCCAGCTTTCCCGGTCCCATTCCACCTATGACCTCATCCGCGCCACTTTTCCCGCAGGCACGCTCTCCGGTGCCCCCAAAATCCGGGCCATGCAAATCATCACCGAACTGGAACAAACCTCCCGCGGTCCTTATGGCGGATGTGTCGGCTACTTTGCTTTCAACGGAAACCTCGATTGCTGCATCACCATCCGCACAGCCCTCCTCAAAGACGGGTTCATCCGTATTCAGGCCGGTGGCGGCTGGGTCGCCGATTCGGTTCCTCAAACTGAATTCCTCGAAACCATCAACAAATCCCGCGCCATGATCAAATCCGTGGCGCTGGCCAGCGCCTTCACATCCCCCCAGTGATTCTGGGAATGCGGAATCCTACTCGTGCATGTTCCTTCGCTGACCATCAAGTATGCTGTATGAGCTTAAAGCAGAACCTTTCGCCGCATACCACCGACACTCATGAATTCCTATTCCACAGTGCTGTACCCGCTCATTTCCCTGGCTCCAGCCATGGCCTCCCAATTGTGAGCCAGCGGGTTCTTTTCCGCATCAGCAGATTTTCCATCAGTATCATTCATATTGAAGCCACAACGGGTAAATGGCTGAAATAACTTTTGGGTTTGACCCTGACTCGAGATCCGGCTAGTTTTCCTGTTCCAAATTGGAATATAAATGCTTCAATTCATACGCAAACATCAAGTTCTTGGCGGACTGCTGCTTTTTCTGGTGATAGCCAGCTTCGTGATCTTCATGATCCCTGGAGGGGATCCGTTTTCTGCATTCAGTGGAGGAAATGTCACCGGAATAGGGAAAATCGATGGAAAGCCGGTGAGAGAAGAGGAGTTGTTTCAGGCTCAGAAAATGGCCGATCTTTATTTCCGTGTCTTCGGGAGCGGTCAGGACATCCCTCAGGACATGGTGACCCGAGAAGTTTACTCACGTCTCATTCTCGCACGAAGGATGGACCAGATGAAAATTGAAGTTCCCACCGAATCGGTGGTGGAGCGGATCAAAATTTTATTCAAGGACCCGACAACACAGAAATTCTCCAAGCAGTTTTACAATAATTTCATTCAGAACGCCCTGCCCAGAGGACTGAGTGAGCAGGATTTCAGTAATCTGCTGAAGCAGGAGCTGGGGCGTGAGCAATTGATGAGAAGCTTGTCATTGGCCGACAGCATGGTCACTCCCATGGAGGCAAAAGAACTGACCCGCCGTGAGGAGCGCCGCGTCAAAGCGAATATGGTGGTCTTCAGTTCCACCAACTACGCGGACCAAGTCCAGTTGAACCCCGAGGACCTGCTGCAATACTACACCAATAACATGGCATCCTACCGGACCAGAGAACGGCGATCTGTCATCTTTGTTGAATTCCCTGCCACCAATTATGTGGATAAGGCAGCCAGCAGCCTGACCAATCTGCAACAGATTGTGGATGCCCAGTATAACTTCCGCAAGGACACCCTCAAGAATCCGGACGGTTCCCTCATGGATGAAGCCGGTGCGCGTGAATCCATCCGCAGCGAAATCCTGGAAGAGGCCTCCAAATCCCTGGCAAGAAAAGAGGCTTGGGAATTCACGGGAGATATTTCTCCTCAACTGAGTTCCACGAACCTCACTCACTCCGGCAAACTGGATGTATTGCGGAGTCAGGCGCTGGTGAGGGGATTGAATCCCCTGAGCACAGATTTATTCGATCAGTTTGGTGCCATCAATGGAGTGAATGCCGGGCCGGAATTCAATTCTGCCGCCTTTCGCTTATCTCTGGCCGATCCAGTATCCATGGAACCCTTGGAATCCGGAAATTCATACTTTCTGTTGGGACTGGACCGCATTGAAGCTCCTGTGGTCCAGCCATTTGAAGAAGTCAAACTGCGGGTCGAAAGCGGCTACAAACGAGAGAAACTCACAGAAATCGTGAAAAATGCTGGTGAAGAATATTACATGTCCTTAACCAATTCATTGGCCGATGGCACAACCAGCTTTGAAGACTACGCAGCTCAAAATCAATATGAAGTGATCGATATCCCGGAATTGACTTTGAAAACGGGTTCTCTCTCAAATTTCAACTCCGTGATTTCCCTCACGTCCATCAAGAATACGGCATTTGGACTTGGAGCAGGGGAAGTCAGCCGGTTTGTATCCAGCGGGCAGAATGGTTTCATACTTAAAGTCCAGGATTATATCCCGGCTGAGGAATCCATCATAAATGAGAATTACACCAATTCTCTTGCCACCATCCGTTCGCAAATGCGCACTGGCGGTGGATCCTTTAATGATTGGATGCAGAAACAGCTCTCAGAGGCTGGATTTGGTGCTTCCGAATAAATGCGGATTTATCCGGGTGCAGTCATCATAAAACTGCCATATGGCAGGTTTTATTGTTCTGGCTTGGGGAACTGCATTATGATCCCGCCAATGAATTGGATTTGGGCAACCTGAAAACTGAGTCAGAATGTGCTGGACATGAATGAACTGAGTGGAGAAACAACGATGAAGAAGCTTAAGATTTCCTCGAAAAAGACAAACGATTACTGGGAATTACCTGTGTTATATGAGGATGATCAGGTTTTGGTTGTGGATAAACCAGGTGGAGTCCTGGTGCGGCAGGATGGAGATGATCCTCAGGCCCCGTGTTTAAACCTCCTCTTCGTGGATCATATTCAGAGGAAAGTTGCCTGGACTCAGGAATATGACCTGCCCTTTTTAAAGGCAACCCATGATCTGGATTTAGAAGCCAGTGGAGCATTGATTCTAGCCAAGAATGAAATGGTTCACGCCAGGATTCATGAACAGTTCTATTCACATAAGTTTATTGTGGAATATGTGATCCTGGTTCAGGGGACGCCCATGGAGGAGGAATTTTCTGTGGATATTCCAGTTGGGCCCCATGGAAAAAGACCTGGCGTGTATTGCGCAAGTCAAAACAAAGGCAAGAAGTCGGTCAGTCATTTTAAAGTCCTCGAGCATTTCGCGGGATTCACCATGTTAACCTGTCAGTGCAGTCCGAACCGCCTGCATCAGGCGCGTGTGCATATGAGGTATTTGGGTCCTCCACTCGTGGGGGATACGGTCTACAATGGAGCCCCATTATTACTATCCAATCTGAAACCCAACTACCGCCTGAAGAGAAACAAGGTGGAATATCCCCTGATGGGGCGGCCCGCGATCCATTGCCACAAAGTCCGATTCACCAACCCGGTGAATCACAGTGAGATTGAAGTCGACAGCAAACTGCCTAAAGACTTTGAAGTCAGTTTGAAATATTTAAGGCAGTATGCTGATCCAGCTGGGTATGAGGTGCCAGAACCATATCAGAATTTCGTTGGATGACTATGGAGTGGATGAAGAAAGCCAGCCATAAAAGGGAGTTGAAGTGAACATTGTATACTTTGACATAGAAACGAAACGTTCGGCTCATGATGTTGGAGGGTGGCACAAAGCCCGGGAAATGGGTGTCAGTGTAGGTGTCACCTATAACACCTTGGAGCATCGCTACATCATTTATGAAGAAAAGAACGTTGATCAAATGCTGGAGCAATTGCAGCGGGCTGATTTAGTGGTTGGGTTTAATATATTGAAATTTGATTACGAGGTGCTCCATGGTTACACGATCTTTGACCTGAGTCAGTTGCCCACCTTGGATTTATTGGTGTCCATTCATGAGAAAATCAATCATCGCCTTTCACTGGATTCCATTGCGTCCGCCACATTTGGTGCGGAAAAGACAGCCGATGGTCTGCAGGCCATCAAATGGTATCAGCAGGGAGAGATGCTCAAAATAGCTGAGTATTGTTGCTTTGATGTCAAACTGACACGCATGGTGCACATGTTTGGTATGGAAAATAAACAGGTTTTCTACCTGAACAAATTCAGTCAATTACAGACGGTTCAGGTGGATTGGTAGGTTAACCGGTCGCTTTCCATTGTGATGAACGCCGCATGCCTCCGGGGA
This sequence comes from Verrucomicrobiota bacterium, assembly GCA_021209225.1. Lineage (GTDB taxonomy): Bacteria > Verrucomicrobiota > Verrucomicrobiia > Limisphaerales > JAJOIW01 > JAJOIW01. The sequence continues at coordinate 10,197 of JAJOIW010000119.1, read as the reverse complement.
ATCTCAGATGCAGGCAGGCAGGTTGGATGAGGGGGGATAGACCGGAGAATCGGGAATGGGCCGGTTCCTGACTTATTCTGATGGGGGGATATGCGGAATCGCGACTTGATTCGTTGTGTTCGGGTCGTCGGAAAACATGGATTTTCCATCCTTTCCCGGGGGATTGAAATGAAACCAAAGGGTTGATGCAATGATGATGGCAAATAAACCAAGGATCAGTGACCCAAGAATGGCTATTTCCGCAGGAAATCGTTTTTTATGAGTTGGTGTTTCCATCCGCTGCAATTATAGCCCTTGTTACAAGGAACTCCAACCAAACATATTCAGCGGACCCGGTTGGGTGGGTTATGCTGCTCCAGAAATAAGACACACCAACAAATGTCCAGAATAGGACCATTTATGGAATATATTGGGACGTGGATGGAATTGTGGAACATGAAATGGAATACATCGTGAATCCGTTGGTATCTGAATGAGTCATAAGTGTCCAGGAATAATATACTGGGGGATACATGAATAAATTGGGCTTTTAGTGGGGAGATAATTATTCCGTTTATTCTGGTGAGAGTCAGAAAAAAGCATTCAAAAGCACCCATCAGGCATCAGTTGGAACTCACCTGAGAAATATTCATCTCAGATGAGGAATGAGTCAGTCTCATTCTTCATGGTTGAACTGTCGGGTAAAATATGAGGAAAAAATACAGATGTATGGTTTAGTCAATCAAGCGGTTCAGGATTTGGTGGTAACGAAGTTTGGAGAAAAATCCTGGCAGGATGTCCTGGAGAGGAGTGGCGTCAAGGAAACTCAATTCATCTCATCTCAAAGTTATCCGGATCAAACCACATATGATCTGGCCACAGCTGCATCAGAAGTGCTGGGAATTTCACTGAAAGACGTCCTGATTGCCTTTGGTGAATGGTGGGTATTGGACACCGCACAGAAAAAGTATGGACACCTGCTCAAGTCCGGGGGACCCACTCTTCGGGACTTTTTACTTTACCTTCCAAGGTTTCATTCATCGGTCGAAATAATTTACCCGGATCTGAAACCACCTGAGTTTGAAGTGGAGGAAGCAGCTCCAGGGCATATCATCCTGCACTACTTTTCGGATCGACCTGGATTGACCTGGTTTGTGTATGGATTGATTCAGGGACTGGGTGCATTTCATTCCGTTGAGGTGACTATAGAAATTCGGGATTATAAAGATCATGGAGCCGATCATGATGTTTTCATAATCCGCTGGGATCAGAATCCTGGATAATCCGGGACCGCATTTTTTGATTTGATGGGAATAATCGACCAGTCGGGATCCGGTGGAAACCACAACACAATGGTGGGTCAATTTCATTTTGATACGGAGCAGATCAATGAGATATTCCCTTTCTACTTTATAATTGACCGTGAGTATAAAATTTGTTTTTGCGGTCAAGGGTTGAATAAACTGGAAAAGGGACGAGATGTTGTGGGGGCCGATTTCCGCGAGCTTTTTGTGATTAACCGACCCAGAAGGTTTCAAGGCAAATCAGCGGAAACGCTTTTCAAGGCCAGGGGAGAGGAATTTTGTTTAATCAATAACACAGGAGTCACCTTTCGCGGGCAGTTTCAATCCCTGAATTCAGGAGAACTTGGGGTATTCTTTGGGGGACCATGGATACAGAGTGCGGAGGAATTGGAGAAACATGGATTGACACTCAATGATTTCAGCCCGTCAGACCCACTTTCGATGTTTTTGATGATCTTGAAATATCATGAGATTGCAAATACTGAACTGAAAGAAATTCAGCAACTCATGAATGATCACCAGATCAAAGCAAAAGAGCTGGCAAACCTGAACCAATTGCTCTCTGAACAGAAAGCTCAGACGGACAAAGCCCGCCAGAGGGCAGAGGATTTAGCGACGGAAAAAAGTCGTTTTCTGTCTCTGATGAGTCATGAGATACGTACTCCACTGAATGGTATCATAGGTGGATGTGAATTATTGAAAAACCAGGAGCTTCGACCAGATCAGGTTGTGCCATTTCAGATGATGGAGGAATCAGTCCATGGTTTGAACAACCTCGTCAACAGGATTCTGGAATTTTCACAGTTGGAGGATAAAGCGGTCAGCCTGCAGAATGAGGAAGTGGCCTTGCATACAATATTGCAGTCCACGTTGAATTTATTCATCCGCAATGCAGCAGATAAGAAATTGGCTTTATCCATGGAATTTTTGCCGGGTTGTCCTGAATACATTCATATTGATCCCCATAGATTCACCCAGGTGTTAATGAACGTATTGGAAAATGCGATCAAGTTCACACAACGGGGGAGTATCACACTGCGGACAGAAATGATCATGAGCAACGAGGCTCGTGACAGTGGCCCGGTCGCCATGAGAATCTCGGTGATTGACAGCGGATCCGGCATAAGCCACGAGGACCGGAAAAGAATTTTCTCATTTTTTGAAATAGGTGATTCCTCCAATAATCGCGATCATGGTGGGATTGGTATGGGCTTGGCGATTGTCAAACATTTGATGTCTCTCATGGAAGGATCCGTGCAAATTGAATCCAGACTGGGAGTGGGAACACAGGTGATTTTGTCATGGCCGTTTGGAAGTATCATGTCCAAACCAATGCCAACAGCACATATATCCCCATCAACAAAAAATGGACACAATACCGGACAACCAGTTCCGGAGAATGCCAAACCCAACAGAAATCGGATATTGATTGTCGACGACAACCGCATCAATCAATTATTGGCCAGCAAGTTTCTTGCAAAACTGGGAATTGACTACGATGTGGCGGAGAATGGCCAGATTGCGATAGATAAGTATAAGTCCGGTCACTTTGATATGATATTCATGGATTTGCAGATGCCGGTATTGGATGGATATGGAGCGTCCCTTGAAATTCGGCAATTCGATAAAAATGTGCCTATCATTGCTATTTCCGCAAATGCCCGCAGCGAAGTTGCCTCACAAATCAAGAAAGCCGGCATGAATGAATTTTTACCTAAACCTGTGACTATGACCCAGCTGGATGAACTGGTGGGAAAATACCTTAAATCCACATCCACCAGCATCGCAAATTGAAATCCCCAGCCAATCTGGATATGTATGACGCGGGATAAATAAAACTGGATCACTTCAAAATACAGATCTTCATCAATAGGGAAAATGCATTGGAGTGAAGAAAATATACACAGGTGAGATTCTGGGGTGGATGAGTGTGCCTAAATGAATGGCATACGGGAATATGGATGATTCCACGGTTGGAATCGGGGGTGTGCCGGGCAATGGGGCGCTGAGGTAGGACTGAGGTATTGCAAATGCCCGAAAAGAGTGCACTTTATCCATCTCATGATACGGAATCTGATATTGGATTGGTCTGGAACTCTGGTGAATGATTTGGAGGCAGTCTGGCTGACAACCAATCACATATTGAAACGTGCGGGCAAAACACCGATGACATTGGACCAGTTCCGTATGGAATTCACTCTGCCGTTTTCCCGGTTTTATGATACTTATGTTCCAGAGGTTGGAATTGAGGAATTGGAACGCTGGTGGCACGAGTATTTTCCGGGCGTTGAACATCTGGTGGAGCCTTTGCCGGGATCGCGTGAATTTCTCGAGTACGCCAAATTAAATGGTCTCCGGACGTATATATGCAGTGCGATTCATCACAATCAGTTTTCGACTCAATCTGAGCGATCAGGATTTATGCATTTGATAGATGCTCCATATATTGAGGTGCGCGATAAAACTGAGCGAATACACAGGATATTATCCGAGAATTCGCTGGAGAGATCGGAAACACTTTTCATAGGTGATATGGAGCATGATATTGAGGCGGCTAAGAGTGGTGGAGTTCATTCCTGTGCCGTATTGACCGGCTACAACAGCCTGGCACAATTGCGCCAGTGTAAGCCTGATCTCATAGTTGAGAACCTGAAAGAATTGCGGGACATATTGGTGAGGAATGACTTTGAGATACGCATTCCAGATAAGGATTCCGGTCTGGTGAGTGGCGGCTTTCCGGTGGCCACAGTGGGTGCTTTAATTTTTAATCCCAATGGACACATGCTCATGGTGAGGACACATAAATGGTCCGATTTATGGGGGATCCCCGGAGGGAAAATTCACCGGGGAGAGTCGTGTGAAGACGCATTGAAAAGGGAAGTGTATGAGGAGACAGCATTAAAAATAAACAGAATCCAGTTCGAAATCATCCAGGAATGTGTGGATAGTGAGGAGTTTTATAAACCCGCACATTTTCTGCTGCTGAACTACAGTGCCCATGTGGAGGAATGGGAGTCTGTGAAGTTGAATGATGAGGCGCAGGAATTCCGTTGGGTCAGCCCGGATGAAGCCCTGAAGCTGGCATTGAATACTCCAACCAGAATACTGATCCACCATTGGCAGAGGTCACAGACAAGCACTCCATTATTGAAGGAGCATGAAATAATGGATTGCGAGCAGGTGATTGAGCTGAATGGAATTGAGATCGATGTGAGGCTGGGTGTTCCGGATTGGGAGCGGCACAACCCGCAGAAAGTGGTGATCGATCTGGAATTCACTATTGATGCAGGAAAAGCCAGCAGGACGGATGACCTTCTGCATACTATTAATTATGCTGCCGTGGTGGAATCGCTCAGGTCTCTGCTCGCCTCGCGTGAATGGAAACTTTTAGAAACCATGATTGAAGACATTGTTCATATGCTTGCACGTGAATACAGGATGGATCGTGGGAGGATCCGGATTGAAAAATTTGTCATGGCTGGGCAGAAATCCGTCGCCATATCCAGGAGCTGGTGAGGTCCTCCAGGCACGCATCACAAACCCTCCAAGGAATCAGGTCCAATCCCCTCAGGAACAGTATATGGCTGATGCGCCGGATGAATGCGGAACTAATCCAGGTAGCCATGTGGATGTTTCAAATGCCAGTCCCAGGCTGAGGAAATGATGGAATGAATGCTTGTCAATCCGGGAGACCAACGCAGGATATTCGATGCTTTGGAAGCATTGGCGACCAATATGGGTGGGTCGCCTTCCCGCCGGGGCAATTCAACAATTTTTATTGGACGTTGGGTCACCTCGATACAGGCATTGACCACCTGTCGCACAGAATATCCCCCACCGTTGCCCAGGTTGAAGGCTCCCTGAATTCCTGGATTCAATGCTTTTATATGTGCCTGGGCCAGGTCGGATATGTGGATATAGTCACGGATACAGGTGCCATCCTGTGTATCGTAATCCGTTCCGAAAATCATGCATTCTGATGATTGCCCCAAGGCGACTTTCAGTATATTCGGGATGAGGTGAGTTTCTATTCTATGGTGCTCACCTCTTTCCGGTGTGGCGCCGGCGGCATTGAAGTATCTGAATATAACTGGCTCCACATTATGGATTTTCTGGTACCACAGCAGAATTTTTTCGAACATTAATTTGGACTCGCCGTATGGATTGATGGGGAGTTGGGGTAAGGATTCCGCCATGGGCAGGGACTCGGGTATTCCGTAGGTGGCGCAGGTTGAGCTGAAGACAAATTTTTTAATGCCGTGATTGACTGCGGCGTCCAGGAGATTCACGGCATTGGCCACATTGTTCGTGAAGTATTTGGATGGGTTGGCCATGGATTCGCCGACGAGTGCACTTGCGGCGACATGGATGACGGCTTCCGGATTGTGTTTCTGAAAGCATCCATGCAGGTCGATTGAGCTGGCGAGGTCATTGTGGATAAAGTGAGCATCCGGGTGAATGGCATCACGGTGGCCTTCAGAGAGATTATCATAGACGATGACCTGGTGACCCTCCTGGATGAGATGTTCGACGCAAGCTGAACCGATATACCCAGCACCGCCGGTGACCAATACTTTCATTGCAAATAAATTATGTGGTTCCAGAATGGTTTACAAGGCATAAAAGAGGAGCGTTCTATGATGAGAGGCAGCTATGACCCGGTGCGTAATATGTCTGAATATGTGGTGCCTGTCGCCAGATATTCCTTGAGTGCCACACTGGAATCCGGGCAGACATTCCGCTGGAATAAAGAACAGGATACGGATCAGGACGCCTGGTGGGGTGTCATTGGATCCAGAATTTATAGGGTTGAATCGAAAAATGATCTGCTCATTTTCAACTCTCCCGGAGAGTGGAATGAGTGGAATGAAGTGGTGACCTACTTCAGGGTCTCCGAGTCCATAGACGAGGTGCATGCGAAATTCCCCCGGGACAAAGCGACTGAGGCTGCGGTATTATTCTGTCGGGGAATGAGGATAGTAAAACAGGAACCGTGGGAATGTCTGGCATCATTCATATTATCCAGCAACAAGCAAATTATTCAGATCCGCCAGATGGTCAATTCACTCTGTCAGAATCTGGGTCAACCATTGGATCCGCAGAGGAATTTATATACATTTCCTGATGTGAGTCGGGTGGCGCGGAGTGACGAGAGTGAATTGCGGGCGATGAGGATGGGATACAGGGCGCCCTATTTGCTTGATGCCTCGCGAATGATAGATGGTGGCCATATAGAATGGGATAGAATCAGAGATATGGATTTGGAGGAGGCACGCATTGAATTGATGAAACTGCCTGGTGTGGGAAGGAAGGTGGCGGACTGTGTCTTACTTTTCGGGTTTGGATTTTTCAAAGCCTTTCCCGTGGATGTATGGATTGAACGGGTGCTGAATGAAATATATTTTGAGGGTCTCAATGTGAAACGCAGCGTGATGTATGAATTCATACAAACATATTTTGGTGAGTATGGGGGGTATGTGCAGCAATATTTATTTCACTGGATCCGGACCGGGGCGGTGGATACGAAAGAATATCGGGTATTTCCGGTGGAATAAGTGGACCCGCAACAAATTCCCGGAATAAGGAATGTTGTGCCTTGAATTTAACCCGGCACATCCCGGGTGATGGAACCTGTGTGCCTGGTCCGTTTTGATTTTTTATTCAATTTATGTTTTTGAATTAAGTCTTTGAGAATGGTCAGTGATTCGTTGATGAGTTGTTGTTTCTCTGAGTCACTGATTCCATTGGGGTCGAATCGGTATTGATAGTGTTTGCGGGTTAATTGGAGGATCTGGTTATTGTCCGGGATGCGATTCTGGACCCAGGACAGGACAGTTTCGCCGTCGGCTCTGTGGTAGCCCATTTTTTCCAGTTGGTTTAATATTCTGAAGAATGGGGAATCTGCACCCAGCTGGGATAGGTGGTTGGATTTGAGTTTTTTCTTGTGGAGGATATTTTTCTGATTCTGTTGCCGGATGATGCGGATGATGAGAAATCCAAAGAGGATGACGAGGAAAACGCCGAGCAGTATTTCATATTGTTGAGCATTTTCGACCCAGTTCCAGAAGGCAGTTGAGATGGAATAGTTCAGGTCATTGAGTGAGTCATGAATATCCTGGAAATTATTCTGGAATTTTTTATCCGCTGTTTTCCATTCGGGAGGGGTGGTATCGAGGTTGTGCCAGATGTTATCCTCGAAGGAGAAGTACTGGCACCAGGCATGCCGATCCCGTTCTCTGGCGATAATGATGCCATTTCGCTCCTCATCAATACTGTATCCAGTGACATACCGGGCAGGGATGGATCCCCGCCGCATGAGGAGTGTTGTGGCGGTCGCAAAATATTCGCAGTGACCTTTTCTGGAAACTTCAAGAAAGTGACCTACTGCGGATGTTTCGTCCTGGGGCACATCCTCCGGATTGAGGACAGTGGAGTATTGGAAGTTATTGGTCGCGAAGTAGTCGGTGACTCTTCGGGCTATTTCGTGAGCAGTGTAGGAACCGTCACGGTTGTTGATATCGATCTCATTGGCAATTTTATTGAGGAAGGATTGTTCCCTTTGAGCTATGTCAAACAGGGTGGAATCCCGTGCCCTGCGTTTGATGGGGGGTGTCAGGGCATTGAGCTCGGGGGCCGCATCGACTGTGTATTTCAAAAGTCCCGGCCCATCCACCACATGGACCCGTCCATAGATATTGGTTAAGACTTCGCCGACCGGCAGATGGGTGAGCCGGAATGTGCCCATGGGAAGAGGGAGACGGCCCCCATCCAGTTTCAGGGAGTGAGACAGGGTGATGAATTGGCGGTTGGTTTGAGTATTGTGCGGGAGACGCAGCGTCCAGGATTCGAGGTCGCCATCATCAAGCACGTTGGTCACGGACTTCCAGTTGGAAATCTGCCACGCCCCCCGTCTGTATTGATCGAAAAAGTCCTGAGGAAGAAGAAAGGGACGCTCCATCTGGGTTTCCGCCCGAAGGACAATTCTGGCTGAGAGATTTATTTTTCCCGACCGGCCAATAGCGGTCTGGGCCTCTTTGGGTATTGGGTCCCGCTGGCTGATTTGAGCGATATAATTGATGAATTTCTCCTGGAAAATGGCTTGTAATTCACTGAGCAGGGTGAAGAGGAAAAAAGCGCCAGCAATGCTGAGCAGGAGCTGTATGGCCCAGGGTGAGAATCTCCGCCGGTACGGGCGGATTTCCCAAAGGAACCAGGCCGTGATCAGGCAGATCAAGAGGAAAAAGTTGAGACTTGAAGACTGAGTCTTACATGCGGATGCGAGGCAGACCAGGGCGTAACCGCCTTCAGATGGGATGACCTGATTCATCCATGGCGCCTCGAGTTTGATTTTTTTGGGAAGGAATCGACTGAAGATGGTGAATTTTGGCGGGGGAGTGGATCTGAACCGGGTGGCCCAGAAAATAGGAAATGTGAGAAACGGGGCCACGAGGATAATGAATTCGTAAGGTTGGAAGGATTCGCGATTGGCGAGAACATTCGAACTGACCCCGATCTGGATGGACTCCAGCATGGTGAAGGCGCCCTGAGGATTCAACCAGGAGTAAATCAGTCCTATCACACTGGAAAGGACGCAGATATTCACAAATCGACGATCGTCCTTTTCGCTGAATTCCCAGCGTCTTGAGTGCCACCGACCCGATTCAGCCAAAGCGATGAGAGCCAGACCAGGGAGCCAGAAACCAGTAAGCGTGATCCAGATCAGCATGGAAGCCAAAGCAATATGGCGGGGTGGCATCATCATTGGATTCATTTAAAGGTTTGCGAGTTGGAGTTGAATGCGATCCGGGTGCAGAAAATGGGTGTTGGGGAAATCCGGATCATGATACGACGCATTTTCCGGATCCGAATCTCCCGGGATAACGACAAAGCTCTGATTGGGGATGGAGAGTTTGTCGAGGAATTGCGCCATGGATTTCCGGTCTGGATTCCAGTGAAGGGTTAAGAAGGTGGCGCCCTGCAGGTGATCGGCATTTTCCTCGACGACCCGGCGCAAGGCCGGCCAGTTATCCTGCTGGGAATATTTCACGGATGCGAGCACCTGCATGAGCTGGTCGATTTCTCCCTGGCCGGATCCGGTTGAAAAGCAATAGGCCTGATCCCCGACAAATAGGAAGTCGAGGTCCAACTGGGCCGACTCTCCCGCTGAGGCGATGGACGCTGCCAGTGAGACCAGAACTTCAAAATCAAAAGCACGTGCGACCGGACATTGGACGTCGAGAATAATGCCACACCGGGAGCGGGAGGATGTCTGGTATTCACGGACTATCAATTTCTGGCTTTGCTGAACTGAACCAATGGATTTGTTTGAGAGCATCGCCCGGGCGATAGTCTCTGAGATTGATGAAATCATCTTCCGTCCCACCGATGAGGCCGCGGGCCAGTGAGCCGGCCTGGGAGCGGGCAGCTCCAGGGAATTCATAATCCGGCATGGCATAACTTTTGGGCAGAACCAGAAGCTTCTGCGGCTTTTTAACCAGCCTGAGACTGAAAGTGAGTCCCAGCGGGTCCGGGATGCCCACCGCGAGTTCATTGAGTTCCAACAATCCGCGCTTGAGTGGGGTCAATCGCATCTCCATGGAATTGGGGCGGTCACCAAATAATGTGAATGAGCGGGAATGATCGGTGAGGAGGATTTTATTTCTTTCGAGTAACCAACGCCAGCGATTAGTAGAGGTAGAGCCGATCGACCCAGTTTCTCAGCTCTTCACCGGGTTCACGGATGTGGACGAATTCCTCGAAAGTGGGTCTGGGATCGGGGCCGGATTCGACGATGAATGCACCCTCAATCGGGTGACGGGATTTCAGGGTGATGGTGACCGGAAAAATGAGTTCGACCCCGGCGGTGGCCATGGCAGGCAGGTGACGAGTTGCCTGAATTCTGGGGCGGATGATC
>JAJOIW010000232.1 GCA_021209225.1 Verrucomicrobiota bacterium | reverse complement strand
CAGCCACTGGATGAATTTCTCCGAAACACCCGAATAATCCGGGTTGGATTCGCGCTCACCTGGATTGCCCTCACAATTTCCCCGCAATCCTGGGGAATTCTGGTTATCTCTCACTTTCGACTTCTCTCGAATTTTTCTATTGAATGGTTGGGCCGCTTCACATGCACACCAGCGACTCAGGACTTTCAATCACTCACACACTCGACTTTTGCCTTTAGTTGGCTGAATCTCTCAGTAACAATTGTCTCAGATTGGAGTCTGATATTTGTAGATTCTCCAGGAATGGACCATGATGAAAAGTCAAAATTTTATATTTTCAAGTCTGATTTGGGCTTATTTGACGGGTTTTCCTGTGATGGGCCAGAATGCAGTGGGGCTGGATTCATCGGATGGGGTGGTGAGAGATATACGGGTCACACCCACGGTGGTCGCTGTCAACAAGGTGATGCCAGCCGTCGTCAACATCAACACCGAGTCGGTTGTCCTGCTGAAAAATGACTACGACGTCCTGCTCAAGGAATATTTTGGCTGGTATATAGAATCAAGCCCGAGGTTGGGAAAGGCTCAAAGTCTGGGGTCGGGCATTATCATCGACCCGGAAGGCTACTTGCTGACCAATTACCACGTCATTGAAAGAGCCACGCGCATACGCGTCACCCTGGCCGTCTCCGGAGAATCCTTCGATGCAAAATTCATCGCCGGCATGCCGGAAACGGATTTAGCCCTGCTGAAGATTGTTCATGACCAACCGTCACTCACTTTCCCGTCCGCCAACTTTGAAAATGTGGATGACCTTCTTTTGGGTGAGGAAGTGATGACACTTGGAAATCCATTCGGCCTGGGGGGGTCGGTCTCACGCGGCATCCTCAGCTCCAAGAACCGGCGACAGATCCCCGTATCCGAACAGTTGGAGATCGACGACTGGCTGCAGACCGACGCCGCCATCAATATGGGCAACAGCGGCGGACCGCTCATCAATATTCATGGGAACATCATCGGCATCAATGTGGCCACCTTCAAAGACGGCGATAACATCGGCTTTGCCATCCCCACCCGCCGGGTTCTTGAAACGATCGGTCACGTCTTCCTTCCGGAGAAAGTCGCCAACAGTTGGGTCGGTATCCAGTTTGATCCAGTCTCGCAGAAACCCATCGTCCTGGGTGTCGAATCCAACAGCCCCGCCGCCATCGCAGGATTCCGCGAAGGGGGACCAGATTCTCAGCGTCAACGGCTCGCCAATACGAGGACTCTTTGATATTCAGAAAATCCTGGTCAACACCCCCCACCGATTCCCGGAAATTAATCCGCGTCAGCAGAGCAGATGGATCCAGTATGCAATTAAGCCTCAGCCCAATACCTCTCAGTGACTACTTCAATGCGGCCTATTTTCTCTCCCGTACTGGAATCCAATTGGAACCATCCAATCTCACATTCCAACAGAACAATACGCGTGGGTCCGTCTTCAAGGTGCAGAAAGTATCCGCCGGCAGCCCGGGAGACATTTCCAGAATCCATGAAGGGGACCTCATCCTCACTTTTAATGGCAATTCTTTTGATTCATTCGCCTCATTGGGATGGTGGCTCTCATATTATCCCCGTGGCACCAGGATAAAATGTGAGGTCATTTACCCATACACGAGCAACCTCACATTCAATGGAATCCGGCCACAGGAAAAATCCATCCAACTCAATTGATGCCGTCCAGGTCTCCAAGATGATGATTCAAGTAAAAGACCTCACGAGGTCGTTCCGCCGACACCATGCTCTCAAAGGCATCAGCTTTGATATTGAGAAGGGAGTGGTTGGCTTTCTGGGGCCGAATGGCGCAGGAAAATCCACCACAATGAAAATCCTTTCCGGGTGTCTGGCAGCCAGTTCCGGGTCGGTTTCCATTGTGGGATATGACGTTCTGATCCACCCCATCAGGACCCGCCAGTCGATCGGGTATATGCCGGAAACCACACCCTTGGATGAGGACATGCGTGTAGGTGACTATCTGCGATTCCGGGCTGGAATCAAAGGTGTGAAATCCCCGCGAATCCGCCAGCGACTGGATTTGGTTGTGGAGCAATGTGAACTGCAATCGGTCATCGACCGGCGCATTGGTGTTCTTTCAAAAGGTTTCAAGCAGCGGGTCGGGTTGGCGGATGCCATGATTCACGATCCCCCCATCCTGATTCTGGACGAACCGACATCCGGATTGGATCCAAACCAGATTCGATCGGTCCGTGAATTGATCCGCCAGCTGGGAACTCAGCATACCGTGCTTCTTTCCACCCACATTCTGCAGGAGATTGAGTCCACCTGCGACAGGGCGATTATTCTCAATCAAGGCAGAATTCTGCTGGATGACACCATCGGGTCGATACAGAAAAAACTTGGCCGAACCAATTTCATACGGGCTGTCATTGACGCTCCGCTGCCGGAAGTTGAGAAAGCCCTGCTCCACCTGCCCCACTTCCTGAACCTGGAATGCTCCCGGACATCGGATGGTTTCTGTGAGGCGCGGATCAGTCTGAGAGCTGACAACGAACTCAATTCTGTGCACCGGATCGCTCCCCAGATCGCCCGCATTGTGGTCGAACACCATTGGGATCTCATCGAACTCCAGCCACAGCAGAGAAACCTGGAGGACATTTTCACCGAACTCACACACAACCAGACCGGAAACAATGAAGCACATCCATCCGCAGCCAAGTCGAACTGACAGGCTCAGGCAAATATGAACAATTTCTGGCTTATATGGAAAAAGGAGATGGCTGGCTACCTGCTGTCCATGACCGGGCATGTCATCATCACATTAAATGCCTTCCTGCTTGGAGGCTGCTTCACCCTGCTTATGGAAGTTCTCAATCTGGAACCGACCGATGTGCCCATCACCGAGATCTTTTATGATTCCTTCTTTTTCTGGATTCTGCTTTTTCTGGGAGCCCCGATCATCACGATGAAAGCCTTTGCGACCGAGGCAGCCCGTGGAACTCTCGATTCACTCCTGGCCACACCGGTGCCGGAATCCACTATCGTCCTCGCCAAATGGGCCGCGTGTTTGAGTTTTTTCCTGTTGACCTGGTTGCCATGGATCGGGTGTATGGCGGTCGTCTACATCATTCCAGTGAGTCCTCCCCCATTTCATTGGGTTCAGTGGCTCTCAACTGCCATTGGAATTGTCCTCATTGGATCGTTTTTTATATCGATGGGGTGCTTTTTTTCGGCTCTGACCCAGAATCAGATTATGAGTTCCATGGCGACATTGGGAGTCAGCCTGCTTTTGTTCAGCCTGAGTTTTGCCGACCGCTGGAGCAATCCCAACCAGAGCTTCTTCCATTCCATGATGGCGCAGTTGGGAATGGTCCGCCATATGACGGACTTTGTCCGGGGCATCCTGGATACCCGACCGATCGTCTTTTATTCGTCAGCAACCGCGGTATTTCTTTTCGCCACAACCCAGGTGCTTCAGGCAAAGAGGTGGAAATCATGAGGATTTTCTCCCCCATCAGCCCGGGTTTTTCCAGACAGAACCGGAACAGGATCCGTTTCCATGTCTGGGTGAGCCTTGCCTGCCTCATCCTGATCACGCTTATGGTGAATTATTCCGCCACCCGGATATTCTCCCGGCTTCATATCGCCAAAGGCAGCAATCCAGCCCTCTCTCCATTGACCACACAAATTTTGAGCATGCTGGATTCTCCGCTGGACATTGTCCTCTACTTCAATCCGGACCATGGTGTATTCAAACCGCTGGAAGCCCTGGTGCGGGAATTTGCTCTGATCAGCCCATTCATCCGCATCCGCCACATTGACTATCAAAGTGACCCGGCAGAATCCGAACGTGTGCGTCGTGAGTTCAGTCTCGCTTTTTCCGGGGAGAGGGATGTGGTCCTGCTGAGATATAAGGACCATTTCCGGGCTATATTGGAGGCCGACCTCTCGGTACTGGATATCAGCCAGTTGATGGAAGGCACGTCCAATGAAATCAGGAGAACGGCTTTCAAAGGAGAACAAACCCTGACGTCCGCTATCCTCAGCCTCAGTCTCAGCGATGAAAAATCAGTCGTCTTTATTGAAGGTCACAGCGAAGCGGATATCCAGGATACCCAGAGCCAGTCCGGGTACTCACGGTTTGTTCAAAGCCTATCCAATAATCAATGCCGGATTTCTTCATTGAGTCTCTCGGGCACCAACGCGATCCCTGCATCCACGAGCCTGGTGGTGATAGCCCAGCCGCGATCGCCATACTCACCAGAGGAAATCCGCAAAATACACTCCTACCTGGAAAGTGGAGGCAATGTCATGGCCTGCATCGGCGGGATGACTCAGACCGGACTGGAACCCCTCTTTGCCAACTATGGAATCGGCCTGGCGGACAATGTTATTATCGACCTGGCCCACAGCCCGAGCGGGACACCAACCGATATGACCCTCACAAATTTTTATGCCCACCCGATCACGCGCCCGTTCTATAATGGGCAACTCTATTTCTTTTTGCCGCGATCGGTTCACTCACTGGAAAAATCCATTCCCAAGGATAAAAAGCTCAGGATTGATGAAATATTATATTCCAGCCCGACAGCTCAGGAGGTCACCAGTTACAATCAGAATGAACTGAATCCATCCCCGAAGGATCGGACCGGGGAATTTCCCCTGGCCACAATCGCCACCCGAACGATCGAATCTCCGCAAGGCATCCAGGTTTCGAAACTTCTGGTCATTGGTGAGGCGCTCTTTCTGGGGAACACAGGCATCCAGAATTTTATGAATTATGAGTTTGGCCTGCATTGTGCGAACTTTCTGATGGAACGGAACCTGTTTATTGACAGGATCCCGCCGAAACCTATTCAAGAATACAAACTGAATCTGACGACCAGGCAGCGGATGTTGGCCCGATGGGATTGCTGGCCATCATGCCGGGACTATTCATCACGCTTGGCTTCTCGGTCCATTTTCTAAAATCCCGGGGCTCCTGAACCGCATGAATCACCGAACTCCCCTCCTTCTCCTGACAGTGACCGTTCTCATGGCGTTGACCATCGCCATCTTTCTTCCACCATGGAATTCTCACCCGCAGCCGGGTGCCGGGACGTCGTTGGTTCCGGATTCCAAATCCATCGAATCCATTGAAATGACATCCCACGGGGTCGGGTCATCCCATTGGACACGCCTCGACCGCACGCCCGGGGGGGAGTTGGAAAGTGCAGGATAAAAGTGGGAATTCCTTTCCGGCCCAGGAACCCATGGTCGAACAACTCCTGGCCCAATTAACTCAGCCATGGAAACGTATCGCCACGCCACCGGATCCGGATTCGCTGGAAGGAAAAAAGACACTGGCCTCAATGGGATTGACCACTCCCCAACTGACGGTTTCCATTCGTGCACTCAATCAACCGGAGCCCATCACGATTCATCTGGGGGCGCATCTGGATGAAGCGACCTCCATGTATGCCAGTTCATCTGATTTCCGCAATGTCGGCCTGGCCCCATGGGACACCTACCGCCTGGCAAATCAGCCCGTCCATGCCTGGATCAACAGACAGTTTGCTCCGGTTATCCCCGCCTCAGTCACATCGATCGAGGTGCAATCCAATCAGGGAAACACCTCACTCATTAGGGATGCAGTGACGGGCATCTGGCAGGTGGTCGACCCCATCATCGATACCGCCGACCACCTGGCGATTGAGACTCACCTGGTTGAACTCTCCAGAAGCACGGCCCTGGAGTACCGCGGCGAAGCCGACACGTTTGACACTGAATTTGCCTTGAAACTCACTATCCACCAGGCACCGGACGTCACGCGTGAACTTATTTGGGAGAAAATTCACCGGCCACCGGATGATCCGGCAGAAGCTGGCGAACCCGATTTATTTCTGGTTCACGACAAATCATCCCCCTATCGCGCCATTGTCACGGGTGAAGCAGTGGAGGATTGGAGCCTCAGTTCCGACCACTTCCGCGACCGGCGCATGCTGCTTTTTTCCCAATCCTCGATTCAAAAGGTCCAGATCGATATCTTCGGGAAATCCGGATTCTCCATCGAGAAATCATCCGGTGAACAGTGGCAGATCCTGGGGGACAATATATCGACCCCCATCCCGGCGGACTCCGGGCAGGTGGCCGATTTTCTCAACCTGGCACAATCACTCAGAATCAGCAGCTTCCCGGATATCCCATGGGACCAGGCATCATCCATCGGACTGGCCCCACCCAGGGCGTCTTACTCATTCTGGTCCCAACCCACTACTCAGCAGGACCCGGTGATGATTGCCCAACTGAATCTCGGCAGCCTCGATACCGAACGGGAAATCCTCTACGCGGCTCACAATCGGACAAACAGGATTCATACCCTGTCACCCGTGCATGCCCTGTCTCTGCCAAGAGAATACTTTCCCCTGCGCTCCCGGAAACTTCTGCCGGGGATTCTCTCCACGCAGATCACCCGACTTTCCTGGTCGGGTCAATCGGGCGAGATCCAACTCACCAGGAATCCCAATGGAACCTGGGCCAACCTAGACCCCATTGAAAGCGAAACGATCATCGACTTTTGCGCCGACCTGGCGGGATTTGAAGTGGATTCATGGAGGACATTCGGGATTGATGCGCTGAAGAATTTGATATTGATCCTGACGATGCGGATCAATTGACATTGGAAATTTTCCTGGATGGGGAGGAATCCGTGGTGATCCGTCATGGGAAGAGATCGCCCCGGCGTGGCATTTATTCATCGATCGACTACGAGGATGGGCCTTATGTTTTTGCGTTTCCGTCGGATATGCTGGAAAAGCTGATGCTCTTGAGTGAGCTCCGGCAAATCTACCAGTCACCCTGAAATTCCCGAATCACCATGACAAAGAGGGCATGCCAAACACTTCGGAAACCATGTGCGCGCTGGCGGATGGGTGTGAGATGGTGTGCGGTGATTTTTGTCGTGCCGCCATTACTGGTTCTGGCATGGCTCAACCTCATGGGTGTCCCCAGGTTTCTTCATCCGCACATTTCCTCAATTCTCAATCAGGAAGGATTGAACTTTGATTTTGAATCGCTGCATTTCCATATCTTCGATGGGGTTCACATCCAGAATGGTGTCCTCTCAAGCCAGTCGGATCATGGGCATATCGATCTCCAATTCGAATCGGCAAAAATCCGGTATGCGCTGGACCGGAATGGAATGCGCGCCAAAGGACTGGAAATTCTGTCTGGTTCCCTGCAGGTTCAAGCGACCTCCCCGCCGACGAATTCTCTCCCATTCCTCATCAGCCGCAATATCCGGGCACATATCGATTTTGAAGAGGATCAGATCACACGCATTCATCAATTCAAAGGCGAGTTATTCTCCGGCACACTGGAGATGCATGGAACCATCACCAACGCCTGGAGCGCACTGGGGAATATTTCCCGGGACCCGACCCGCGACCCGGTTCTGCCACAATGGATGGATTGGTTCAGTTCAGAAAATGAACTGATCACGCTCATTCAGGAATCCCGGCCGATCATTTCCATCCATTTGGACGGCGATGCCTTGGACCCCGGTTCTCTGGCCAGCAGTATTTCCGTGCATCTGGATTCCATGACAACCGGTGAAACAAGCCTTTTCTCCACTGACCTTTCCTTCACCGCGAATCCAACGCAATCCCGGAATGGCCGGTTCCAGATCGCTCTCCATTCAGGAAAAATTGTGCAGAAGGCGCGGTCCGGTCGAACTTGAAGAAGTCGCCATACATTCGGAATTGTGGATGGATCCGGATTCCATGGTCCCGACCCGGGCGACAGTTTGGGCCAGCGTTGATGAAGCATCCATGAGGTCGCCGGATCCCTGGCATACGCGATTGCCTCAGCTCAACCTCCGGGTATCCTTCAACCCGGATACTCCCTGGAAGGATTGGAGAATGTGGGAATGGGATGGCACTCTGGAGGCGCAATCCTGCCACTACAACACGGGAACATTCCTGG
This sequence comes from Verrucomicrobiota bacterium, assembly GCA_021209225.1. GTDB lineage: Bacteria > Verrucomicrobiota > Verrucomicrobiia > Limisphaerales > JAJOIW01 > JAJOIW01. The sequence goes on along the minus strand of JAJOIW010000232.1, from coordinate 10,880 downwards.
ACCAACCGTCCATTTCCATACTCTCGACACCTCAGGCATCGGGAGACCCGGCACTCAGTTTGCACACCAGCTTCAAGGCACTGCATACCGGCGTGATCCGCATGGGAACAGCAGCCTTTCGCCTGCCATCCACCGGATTGAGTTCTCTCCTGCAGATTTCAGAATGGATCCAGTCCTCAACGCTGGCGCCTGGCCAATGGCCAGCCATCCAGCAGTCACTCGGATCATTCTCAGTTTCAGCATACGACTGGAGGATTCAGGAGCTGCCCATTGGCAATATTGAAATTGACAACAATGCCAACCCGGAGAGTCCGCACCTGTCCCAATCCACTATCCGGTTGAGCGATCCATCCGGTGGAAAAATCCAGGCCACATTGGAGATTGATAACAATCAGCACATCATCACCTGTTCTGGCCAATCCTCGCTGGATGTCAAGCAGTGGCTCCCGATTTTCCCGGCCGGACTGGTGGATGTGCTCTCCAGAATCCACTGGGATCAGGCTCCCATCGCAGAATTCCACCTCGGACCAGCCCCATTCCCCAATAAACTCGATGCACATGAACTCGCCATCTGGCTCTCGTCCAGCGGCCAATTCCATGGCCAAGCGCAGATGCAATCGGGACATTTTAAAAAGATCCCATTCAACCAGCTGACCACGAGTTTTTCATTCCGGGATTTCTGGTGGATTTTGCCCGACATTCAGATCGATCGGCCGGAAGGGAGACTGGCATTGAATTTCCGGCAGAACGACCTGAATGGTGATTACACTGTGGATATTCAAGGGCCGATTTACGCCCAGGCTCTGCGTCCGTTATTTTCTGAGAAGGCGGATAATTATTTTGACCGGTTCACCGAGTCGGAAGCAATGATGGGATCCATCACAGTATACGGTCCATGGGACCAGGGGCTGGGGAAAATCACCGGGACGGTGGAACACAATGGCCTCTCCTGGCATGGGATTCCCATCACCTCCATGAAAACCATGTTGGAGTATGTGGACCAGACCAGCCAGCTCCGGGTTCAGAATCTTTCAGTCAACCACAGTGGTCAGCACGCTCATTTCGATCATCTGCATCTGGATTGGCCAGCACAGAGCATCCACTTCGATGGGTTTATGGCACTTGGCGCCCCGAATCTCATTGCCTCACTCCTGTCCAGGGATCCACTGGAAAACATCCAGCAATTGAACTTTCTCCAGAATGCCGAATGGAAAGGATCCGGCTCAATCCGGTTTCTCACGGATATCCAGCCAGATATTCATCTCCAACTCGATTGCAAACACCTGACATTCAAGGAACTGGAATGTTCCCATCTCCTGGCCTCCATTCACTGGCTGAACCAATCCCTGACCCTCACCGATGTCACAGCGGATGTCGCCAAGGGATCAATCCAATCCACTGCCACATTCACCTTCGACCAACCAGAACGCACCTCCCTCAAACTCCAAGCCAAAGGAGACAATATCCAGATTCCTGACGTGGCAAAAATCTGGAATCCATCGATTGATCTCCAGGGCCAGACGGACTTCTCCCTCGAACTTCTGGCGGAGGATATCTCTGACATCGACTCCTGGTCAGCTCAGACAAATGCCACCATCTCCGACAGCGTCATCTGGAGTATCCCCATCTTCGGAAGACTCAGCCAGGCTCTCGATTCCATCATTCCAGGCCTGGACATTCCTCGATTAAAAAAGGCTCCCTCAGCGCCACACTCGATCAAAGCATGATCGTGATTGATAAGTGCCAGTTCGATGGAACGCATTTCGGACTGAATCTCAAAGGCCGGGTATCCACGGATGGCGAGGTGGATGCCTCAGTCATCGCCATTCCTTTCCAGGCACAGAATCCCGTTGAAAAGCTTTTGAACATGACTCTGCTGCCCATCGCCGAATCGTTGCGCTATGAGATTTCTGGAAATATTAAAAACCCATCCGTACAACCCAGATACATGTTGCCCCGCGTCCTCCTGAATCCACTCAAACCAAAAACCTGGATCCAATTGCGTTAGTCAAACGAACCCATCCCCGCGGAAGCCCATACCGGATGCCACATAATTCGAGTGGAATGAGACTCCTCCTCAACCTGATGCGCTTTCCACTGCCGGGGTCGGGAAAATAGGAAATCAGGCTCTTGCCTCCTATTCGGGGATTCCACAAAAATGGAGTATACTGAAATGATCACGCAACTTTTCAGCAGATTTCTTTTTGTTATTCTCTAACTCATTTCCGGGGTGTTGGGAAGTTGAGGCATGGTGGGGATTAAGAATCGTTGAATTCCAGGATTGAGATTGGATGGAATCAGGCTATACTCGGCGGATTACCGGATTTAACTATGGGGTTTCCTATGAGAATGAAAGGAGTCTGGAAGAGTGGGATGTTCCTGACGGTATTATGGATGATCTCAACCGCAGTGGTTGAGGCAGACCAGGTTGATTTTGCCAGAGAGATCCGTCCGATCCTGTCCGAGTTCTGTTTCCAATGCCATGGTCCCGATGAGCAGAAAAGAGAGGCTGAATTGCGGCTGGATGTTCCCGATGTGGCGACGGCAGCGCGGGATGGACATACGGCCATTGTTCCGGGAAATCCTGAGGCGAGCGAACTGGTGGCGCGCATCACTTCCCCGGACCCGGATTCCCTGATGCCGCCCCCGGAAACCGAAAAGCAGCTCACTCCGGAACAGATTCAGACACTGAAGGAATGGATTGCTCAAGGTGCCAAATGGGACAGGCACTGGGCATTCAAGCCACCTGTGCGGCCAGCTCTTCCTGAGGTATCACAGGAGGATTGGGTTCAGTCACCTGTCGATACCTTTATTCTGCATGCTTTGGAGACTCAGCACCTCAGCCCATCTCCCCGGGCCGACAACAGGACTCTGCTGAGAAGATTACATCTGGATATCACAGGGCTGCCGCCCACACTGGAGGAAATTGACGCCTTCGAAGCGCACAATTCCCAGGATGCGTATTCCGGTTACGTGGATCACCTGCTCCAGTCCCCACACTTTGGCGAGCGTTGGGCGAGGCACTGGATGGACGCGGCACGCTATGCGGATTCCGATGGATTTGAGAAAGATAAACCCCGGGATGTTTGGCATTTCCGCGATTGGGTCATTCAAGCGCTGAACCAGGACCTTCCATACAACCAGTTTATCATCGAGCAAATCGCGGGTGACCTGCTTCCCAACGCCACACAGAGCCAGAAAGTGGCCACGGGGTTTCTGAGAAATTCCATGATCAACGAGGAGGGCGGCATCGATCCGGAACAGTTCCGCATGGATGCGATGTTCGACAGAATGGATGCCATCGGCAAGAGCATCCTGGGACTCACTATCCAATGCGCTCAATGTCATACCCATAAATATGACCCGCTGACTCAACTGGAATATTATCGCATGTTTGCCTTTATCAATGATTCCGCTGAAGGCAGCATGGTCGCCTATTCCCCGTCACAACTCCAGAAGCGGGCGGGAATTCTCCAGGCTGTCAAAGACATCGAATCGGAGATCCAACACATGTTCCCGGATTGGCAATCCCGACTCACCAGATGGGAAAATTCCATCCAATCGAACCCGTCCATCTGGACGGTGACAAAGCTTCACCACCGGGGAGACAATGACCAACGCTATGAGGAATTACCGGATGGTTCCCTCTTGGCTGGCGGGTATGCGCCTACCTACTTCACCGCCACATTCACGAACGTGGTCGATATGCCCACTATCCGGGGTGTCCGGCTCGAGGTTCTCACTGACCCGAACCTGCCGGCTCATGGCCCGGGCCGCTCGGTCCAGGGACTCTTCTCCCTCTCAGAATTCAAGGTGCTTTCCAAAAGCCTCGTTGACCCGGAAAAAGAAAAATGGATCAGCTTCAGCCAGGCCACAGCGGATTTCAGCAATCCGGATACCCAACTGGAAAAACCCTACACCAATTACGAGGGCCAATCGTCGGGAATGACCGGCTCGGTGGCTTATGCCATTGATGGAAAAAATGAAACCGGCTGGGGAATCGACGCCGGGCCCGGTCGCCGCAACCAGTCCCGGAAAGCCGTCTTTGCCGCATCAGAGAATATGGCTTGGGAAGGCGGGACCATTCTGGAATTCCACTTGGTTCAGGCTCAGGGCGGATGGAACAGCGATGATAATCAGAATATGAATCTGGGGCGGTTCCGCATTTCCCTGACGGACCAGGAGTCCCCGACAGCCGATCCGGTTCCAGACAATATCCACCGGATACTCACGCTTCCCCCGGAGCAAAGATCCACATTGCAGAACCAGACCCTGTTCAGCTTCTTCCGGAATCTGGAGCCGGAATGGAAACCATTCAACGATCGCATTGAAAAACTCTGGCAATCCCACCCCGAAGGATCCACTCAGCTGGTGCTGACATCCCAGGAGAAAATCCGCGAAACGCGTCGACTGGAACGTGGAAATTTTCTCAATCCCCAGGAGGTGGTCACTCCCGGAGTTCCTGAATTCCTTCACCCGCTGCCACCCAAAGACCAATACTCCCGCCTGGATTTCGCCCGATGGTTGGCATCAGAAGATTCCCCCACCACCGCCCGATCCATGGTCAATCGCATCTGGCAGGCGTATTTTGGGATTGGGCTTGTGGCCACCCCTGAGGACCTGGGCAGCCAGGCGGCGGTTCCCTCACATCCTGAACTCCTCGACTGGCTGGCGGTTGAACTCATGGAGAATGGATGGCAACTCAAATCCATCCATCGTTTGATTCTCAATTCATCAACCTATCAGCAATCCTCCATCGTCCAGCCCCATCATCTGGAACTGGATCCACAAAACCGCTACCTGGCCCGCAGTCCGCGCGTGCGGGTGGAGGGTGAGATCATCCGCGATATATCACTGGCTGCGAGTGGCTTGCTGGATCGATCCATTGGTGGCCCCAGTGTTTATCCACCCGCTCCGGAATTCCTGTTCAAACCACCTGCCAGCTATGGCCCGAAAACCTGGAATACTCAACTCGACTCCAACCGCTATCGACGTGGCATTTACACCTTCCGGTTCCGCTCGGTCCCATACCCCATGCTCGAGGCGTTCGATGTGCCCAATGGCGATTTCTCCTGCGTTCGACGCAGTCGCTCAAATACTCCTCAGCAGGCGCTGACCGCACTGAATGAACCCGTGTTCATGGAATCCGCACTGGCACTGGCCAGCATGACTCTGAATCTCGGAGGCAGATCAGATACGGACCGCCTGGATTTTGCATTCCGCCGGTGCCTCACCCGCAACCCGGACCCACTGGAATCGCAGACACTTCTCCGATTTTTAAATACTCAGCGCGAGCGGTTCCTGCAGAATCGCGATCAGGCCGCCGAATTGATTCAGGCGCATTCGTTGACAAACGAATCCGGCCCAATCGATCCTGTGCCATTGGCAAGCTGGACAGCCCTCTGCCGAATCCTGCTGAATCTCGATGAAACCATCATGCGTCAGTAAAATTTTTTGACTCATCCATCCATGAAAACTCCGGATTTCCAATTTGATCCTCTGAATATTTCGCGTCGCTGGTTCATGCAGCAGTGCGGTGTTGGCATGGGAGCTATCGCACTCAACGACCTGCTCACTCAGGAGGGACATGCCATCCATCACTCCCAGCCTCAATTCGCTCCCAAAGCCAAAAGAGTCATCTTCCTCTTCATGGCCGGGGCTCCCAGCCACCTCGAATTGCTGGATTATAAACCGCAGCTGGCCAGGTTTGATGGCAGCCTGCCCCCAGCGGATTTGCTCAAAGGATATCGCGCCGCATTCATCAATCCCAGCTCAGCCCTCCTGGGTCCCAAATTCAAATTCTCCCGCCACGGGCAGAGTGGCATCGAAATCTCTGAACTGCTTCCCGGTCTGGCCAGCGTCATCGATGATGTCTGTGTCATCAAAGGCATGCACACCGATGCCTTCAATCATGCCCCGGGCCAGATTCTGATGAATACCGGATCGCAGATGTTTGGCAGGCCAAGCATCGGTGCCTGGGTCACCTACGGGCTGGGAAGTGAAAGCCGGAATCTTCCCGGCTTCGTCGTTTTCAGCTCCGGATCAAAAGGCACGAGCGGAGGCAATTCCAATTGGGGCTGTGGCTTTCTTCCCACCCTCTACCAGGGCGTGCAATTGCGCGGAGGCCAGGAACCCGTCATGTTTCTCAACAATCCCCCGGGCATCCATAAGCAATTGCAACAGGATACCCTCACCACAATCAATCAGTTGAATCAGCATCGGCTCGACCTGGTGGGCGACCCGGAAATCGCCACCCGCATCAATTCCTATGAAATGGCTTTCCGCATGCAATCCCATGCTCCTGAGGTGATGGATATTTCCAGAGAACCACAGCATATCCTCGACGCCTATGGAGCCAAACCAGGCGCCTCGTCCTTTGCGAATAATTGCCTGCTCGCCCGCAGACTGGTCGAACGAGGCGTCCGCTTCGTCCAACTCTTCCACGAAGCCTGGGACCAGCACGGGGGACTCGTCAGCGGACTCACCGAAAATTGCAGAAATACCGACCAGGCCGCAGCTGCCCTCATCAGTGACCTCAAACAACGCGGCATGCTCGAGGACGACCCTGGGTGGTCTGGGGCGGCGAATTCGGAAGAACCCCCATGGTGCAGGGCGGCAACGACGGCCGGGACCACCACCCCAATGCCTTCTCCATGTGGATGGCTGGCGGCGGCATCAAAGGCGGCATCACTTATGGAGAATCCGATGATCTCGGTTTCAATGTCGCCAAAGACCCCATGCATGTCCACGACCTCCATGCCACTATCCTCCACCAGCTCGGATTCGATCACACCCAACTCACTTATAGATTTCAAGGTCGGGATTTCCGCCTCACCGATGTGCACGGAAACGTTGCCCATTCCATCCTCACCTGAATATCGGACTCCGGTATGAAGTGATATCCATCATTCAACCCAACCCAGTCATTGCGGCACGTCTCCGGATTCCATGCCGCTCAAATCCTCTGTCTCTATCTCTGACTCTGTCTCTGCCCCATCCCCTTCAGTCTGGTCTCCCTGCAAGGATTCGTCTGGGGGCATGTCCTTTTCACTCTCAGCACCATACGATTTCCAGACGATCCTCTGCCTCTGATCCTGAAGTTTTAATTCGGTTTTGAATCGGCTCAGGTTTGAGGCGTTTCTCTGAATCAAAGCCAGAATGAGCAGGATGCAGAGGAATACGATCAGTGTGGCAAATCCGGATTTATGATGAGTTGATGCAGGGAGGATATTCATAATGACTGCCTCCGTGGCACAGCGGTCATGGAGATATTCTGGCGATTCAAGGTCGCGGGACGGAATTCCTTCATATCCAATTCAAGTCGCCAAGCGGTCAATGCCGGGCTTTCGTAATCATCCCGATAAAATGCCCCATTCTTGACCCAATCCAGAATCCTGATTTCAGCCCCTCCATCCACCTGGCGGAATAAATATTCACCCGAAAAAAAATAGACCACAGTCTGTCCCGATTGCGTATGTATCTTCATGGCGTGATTTGTCTCCTCGGACCAGTCAATTTGTGTGGCTCCACGGATTTCGTTCCTCCATCTTTCCCCGATGCGGATACATTTCATCAGATTGTCAGCGGATCGACTCATCATCCGACTCTGCATGTCCGCCGCGGAATAATACCGCGTCGCCGATTCAACCAGAATGAATAATATGGATATATATAACAAATATTGAAATAACATCCAACCACACCGGCGGAATTTAATGGCAGGTAGAATTTTCATTCGATGGTCCCTCCTGCATCCGGGATGACTATGCGTCGCTCAACCACCCCACCACGATATCGATTGGCCGGGTTCCAGGTCAGTTTCAATTCACTTTCAGAGACGGACAGAAGAAATTCCCCAGTCATGGATGCTGCGGACTGGGACCTGGGTTGGTAGGCGTGTTGCCCCAACCCGAAATGACGCCAATACCCCGCCGCCAGCACTTCCATCTCCCCATCCAGAATAGACATCGCCCGGGCACGTATGGAATACGCTCTGTATAATTCCCCATCCCGGGCAAGAGAAAATCCCAATGGAAGCATTACAGAAATAATCAGAATCATGGAAATAACCATATCCATGGTGGCAAAGCCTCCCCGACTGCGCCGGGATTGAAAACCTCCCCCAACCTGCCTGAATGATCGACACTTCGCTGAAACATTCATATATCAAGAAATTAATAAATTTGAGTGGATAAAAATATAAGGATGTCAAATATGGCATAGAAAACCACACCTGTCATCGTGCCAACAACCAGTACAAATATGGAAAAACTGATATCAAATACCGTGCTAATCACGGCTCTGGCCTTCTGATTCAATACACGACTCCAGATCATAATGGAATCGAGTAAATCCGCCCCCCCCCCCGGAATGAAGGGAATTGACCATGCGCCACTCCAGGGCTTTATCCTGAACCACTTTATTGAGAGCCGTCCCGATTCCCCTGCCATCGGACAGATCCTTCATCGCCCGCAGCTTTCTCTGTCTCCAGGATGGCCGATCCATCGCATCACACGCTAACACCAGGGCCTCAGATTCTGGCAACCCAGCGTCCAGACAGATGGAGAACACCACCGCAAAATCCCGCTCAATTAATTGCCGCCGCATCGGCACCACCCTCTCCGCCACACTTTCCATGAATCGGGCCAATCGCTCAAACCGGACCTGAAAAAGCCCGCGGAACAGGTAATACGAACAAAATATAGTGATACATACCAACAGAAATATATTAATGAATAAATACAGCCGATCATGACCCGCCACAGCAAATAATGCCTGAGTCGGCCAGCTCAGGGACGCCATCGGGGCATTTTCCAAGGTATCATCAAGAATCGACACGATTTTCGGAACAATAAATATAATCAATCCGTTGAACACCACAAAGGACTGGATAAAAATGATGAATATGGGAATGAAGGTCACTTGCTTGAAATGGGCATAAATTCCATCCGGCCCCCACCCATTGGCTGTATATGTCTCAAGTATTTTTAAAAGTTTCGCATCGGGAATACGACCAAAACAGGATTTCAGAATACCAATCAATGACCTGGGGAACGCCCCCCAGCCATGACCGATTGGAAATAAAAATTCACTGGGATTCGATGAGGAGACCATCCAATCCGAAAATCGGATGGCAAGCTTGTCGAATTTTGAATCTGAGTGTTGGGAGATGAAGGCTGAACCATCGACGAGGTTTCCTTTCTGGGACAGGGCGAATCTGAGGATGCGCACGAATTCCCGCACGCGGTAGCGCCTTTTCAGGGGATGGTGAACCAGCAGGACGAAAACCCAGATAAGGATACCGATAGGAATCAATGATACTAAGAAAGCAATAAATGGGATCATAGGATTATCTCATCCGGATGTGGTATGAATCGCTGTTTATACTCCTCCGAAGCTGTTGATTGACTGGAGGATAAGTCTGAGAATGGGTGCGGTCTGACCGATGATGAAGAAACCGACAAAAAGAGTTGCGGCTGGCGTGACAACCCGGGATAGGCAATCAAACAGGTAGTTTGATTTTTCCCTATACACAGCCGCCAGATGAACCAGTCCGTCCTGCAGATTTTCACCACTGGAGGCAATAAGATAGCGGAATATGGGCGGCATTGGTCCTTGAATATTTAAAAGGTCCCCTGGGGATGTTTTTCCCAGGGAGAGTTTTTCATGCCAGAGTTGAAGTTCCCGCCCAATGGGCGTTGACAGATACAGAGATGAGACGGACCGCAATGATTCGGGCCAACTGGTGCCCGAACCATGAATCACTGCCAATTGCTGTGCCGCAAGCGCGATGCGGGCCTGACTGAACCCCGGCACCACCCAGGATATCCAGTCCCTCAGCGGCTTCACCCCAAATATTACAGCACACCAAATTAAAAAAAATGAGAAGCATGATTGGCACGATCCAAACCTGAATTGCTGTGCCCGGCCTGGTTGTGAATAATAATGTGATCATTTCAAATGCACTGGCATCACTCACATCGAGCAGCTGCATTTTCACGGATTGATCCGCGGGATCAGATATGGACACCACAAGAAATGTCGTCGTCAAACCTACGAGAACGGAGACACAAAATAATACCACCAATGTGATCAGAGGATAAAAGAGGGCGGTCGAGAGTTGCCTCATGGCAAGGGATTGAGCCTGGAAAAACTCGGCAGCCGCATTCAATGCCTGCCCCATATTGCCCGAGGCGGCCCCACTGGTCAGAATTCTCTTATAGGCAACCGGCAATTCCACATCCTTGATCGCATCATCCAGAGATGTCCCATTCTCCAAACTATGAATAACAGTATCCAATTGGAGGCGGAGTCGGCCATTTTTCAAATTCTGAACCACTTCCTTCAGCGCCCCTTCGAGCGGGATGCCCGATTTCACCATGGATTCCAGCTGGCGATTCACAAAAGATAATTCATCCGCGTTCATTTTTCCTTGGTTCTGAGTCACGAAAACCTACCACAGCGCCGAACCGCCCGCGAGCCAAATAGAAACAATAAATTATTTCTGTCACTCACCCGAGAATGCGGTGAATTTCCCGATCCGAGGTCAGGCCGGCGTCCAATAAGAATGAAGCGGATTGGGTGAGCGACCGGTCCGGCTTGACCCATGGGTTCTGGGATTGACGCCATTCATTTCTATATTTGTCGGTGATATGTGCATATTCAACCACTGGCAGTCGACCCTTATAACCGGTTTGAAGACAATTCCCACATCCCTTTCCACAACAAATCTGGCAAAAACGCCGAACCAATCTCTGGTTCCATATCAGGATCAGGGAATCAAGGACGGACATCCGGTCCTGACTGAGTTCCACCAGGCGATTGAGGACTCCCTGAGTTGAACCCGCATGCAGTGTGGCAATGAGCAGATGTCCGGTGAG
>JAJOIW010000209.1 GCA_021209225.1 Verrucomicrobiota bacterium | reverse complement strand
GGAAAAGTTCGGAAATCATCAGCGAGGAGCGCTCACGTGGAATCCGTCACCCTCAGAGAAATTTCAACCACTCTCCAATCCCTCAAACTCGACCCCTTGCCGCCCCCACATCCCTTCGAACCATCAGACATCCCGCCATTTCCCGGCAAAGGACTCGAGTTCGATGCCTATGAGGAGTCCTTCAAGATTCTAGGGTTCATTCCCTGGCCCAGAAAGTTCCCCAAGGGGGCTGTGGAGGAAGCCATACGCAAGGACCTGGCGGCTCAATGGTCGCAGGCACTGGAAGAACTGGCTCAAAAATGGATGAACCATCTGAAAGAAGGATTCGCCAAGGCTTCCCGCTTGCGCCGGCAGAACCCCGCCCTGGAACATCTCGATACCCTTCTGGCGGCTCAAACCCAGAAACACCACCGGGCCAAGGAGGATATGAGCGAAAAAAACGAATCCCTGGATCAGATCCACACGCAAATCACCGCCATTAAAAACCGGCTGCTCGCCCGCCCATCTGAATCCAATATCCAGAGCCTCATTGCAAAACTGTCCCAGGAGAAGTCCTGATCCAGGCATACAAGGACGATATCCGCCCCCACCACTGTGAATCATTTAATTGTTTCCTTTCAGCCGGTGGGGGGAGCATACTTGTTTAAAGAAGTTGGAATTCCCATGAACCGGAGAAAATTTATGAAATCTGTAGCTGGGGCTGGAGCTGTTGTGGGCGCTGGCGCTGGCATAATCCCATCGATACCCACGCTCTCAGCCGCCGCGGTCCCAACAGTGGCTTCGGGTATTCGTCTTGGCATTTCTTCTTACAGCTACTGGCATTTCAGAGACCCTAGAATGCCAATAGAGGAAGTCATTGATCGGGCGGCTGCCTTGAATGTCAGCGGAGTTGATATTCTGCATCGACAAATGGAATCCCAGGACAATGCCTACCTCCAGAAACTCAAAAGGCATGCCTTCCGCCGCGGAATCGACCTCATCTGCCTGTCCATCCATCAGGACTTCGTCGACCCAGACAAATCCGTCCGCGAATCCAATATCAACCACACAAAAAAATGCATCCGCCTCGCCCACGCACTGGGTATTCCATGCATCCGCTTGAACTCGGGTCGATGGGGAACCATTCCCAGCTTTGATGATCTGATGGCCCAGAAAGGTATCGAACCCCCGATTCCCGGGTACACCGAGCAAAATGCTTTTGAATGGTGCATCGACAGTATTGAAAAATGCCTTCCAACCGCCGAAAAATATGGGGTTCACCTGGCCCTGGAGAACCATTGGGGATTGACCCGATCCCCCGAAGGGCTTTTGAGAATCGCCCGGGCCATCCGCTCGCAATGGCTGGGGGTCTTGATGGACACCGGGAACTTCCTCGATGATCCCTACCCGAAACTCGAGCAGATCGCCCCATTCACGACATTTGTTCAGGCCAAAACCTACTATGGTGAGGGTGAATGGTACACTTTGGATCTGGACTACCACAGGATTGCATCCATCCTGAACGAAGCCGGTTACACAGGTTATGTTTCCCTTGAGTTTGAGGGAAAAGCAGACCCGAATACGGGAGTCCCACAGAGCGTGGCTTTGCTCAAAGAAGCCTTTGGCATTCAATAACTCGCTGAAAAAAAATGGAATTATTTTCGGTGTATCTGTTAATGGGAGCCAGCGAATTCCGTTGATAGCCATGGTAAGTGATGAGTTCCATGTCGGACATGAGTTTCGGTGAAATCCCGGGAGTTCCGCCCACGCCATCCAGGCAGAGAATCCTCGAACTGATTCAGTTCAGACTGTCGAAATGGATCGCGATGGGGATCGTTCTGTATGTGCTGTGGGGGAAAACGAATGGGTGGCCCAGGGAGTTGACATTCACCGCCCTGCTTTTGCCGCTTGCTCTGCTCTTCAGCCAGCGGCATTACCTGGAGCATCATTTTGCCCGGTCGATTCCATCAGATATTCCAGTTTGGGATTTCATGGTTTCATGTCTTCTTCTGACCACAGGTGTCGCCAGTGGGAAACTCACCCTGATCTCCATCGGATGGGTCGCTATGGGAATCGTTTTCCTCAAACCAACCCGTGTTGATCTGAATTGGGCAGAATGGTTCAAAATTCCTGTGTTATGGATCTTTCTTTTCCCGATCTGGCTGGATTTCAGAAACAGTTCCCTCAACATCACGACTTTCATGTTGGGGAATCCCCTGGCGAACCCGATTGACCGCTCGGATCTTTCCTGGGCATACACCCGGTTCCATTTTGGCATACTCACTTCTATCATCGTATTGGCCGGCGGCTTGCGGGGGAGTTTATTCTGGAAATCACTGCCTGTGATCCCCCTGGTTTCCTTCGGGTATTCCTGGCTGCAGAACCGGATTCCCGCAATTCATATTGGATTTGGCCCGATTCAATCGTTCCTGTCCTGGTTGTTGGTTCCAGGCACTGTCCTGGTTCTGGTTTACTTCATCAACCGGTATTCCCAAAAAATCGGACTGCTCCGCATCGGGCCGACAACCGAATTCATCCGGCGCAATCGATTTTCCGCCTTTTCGCTCTGGCTATCATTTGCCGTGATTGCCATGCAGCAATACAACCTGATCAAAGACAATTACTTCATTGAAGGCACCCTGCCCCTGAACCATGCGGCTGTGGCAATCTGGCTCAGTTGCCTGTTGTGGTTGCGATACAAAACCACAGAGTCCAACGTGGATTCACGAACCCGTATCCTTCTGGCGCTGGCCCTGGTTTTTCTGATCACCGGGGAGTGGACAGATATCAATTTCCTCCGGCATATCTCCCTCGGGATGGGGGTCGTCACCATGATCTCCTGGAAGCGGGTCTGGCCCACCGGATTAATTCTTTCCATTCTGGTGACATGGACCATGATCATTCCCGCCGGCCAGTCCGTCACCACTGAGGCCATCAATTACGGCTTCGGGAATCCGATCATTCTCACTCTCACCATCCTGGGGAATCTGATTGTTCTCTCCATCTTCAGCCTGAAGAAAAATGACGACCTGCGCATTCTCAACTCGGGAGACTATGAATGGCTTCCCTCGATGCGCTTTTCCTTCCTGGTGCTGATCTTATTGGTGAGTTTTCAACTGCTTTCATCCTTCACGATATCCAATCTGCCCCCGTCTCCAAATTTTGACCCGGTGGTGCTCAAGGATGTGGCTCCGATGGAATCACCAGATGTGAAACTTCCCGGTTTGGAAGGAGTTCAATTCCTGGCGATCAGTCCGCAATCCGGTTCGAAAGCAATGCTGATGGTTGGGGAACCGATTCGCAGCCCATCTGAATTGCCGTCCCCATTATTATTGCTGGACCTGCTTGGATGGGACACTCACCACCAACGACTCAACACCATCAACTCTTATGGGACCGTCATGACAGTGGAAATGACCTCCAGGGAAACCGGAAAAAGAGCGATCGCTGCCTTCTGGTGGGAGAGCAATAATCGCATTTTCTGCAGCCAGGAAAAAGCACAGAGAATTTTATGGAGCAGCTGGTATTATGCGGAACGCAACCTCGCTCTCTACATCCTCATCAAAGAAAATGCCAACAACGACCACATTATCGAAGTCGGCAAAAAATTGAATCAGTGGTGCACCATCTACTAAACTCCCTCAGTCCCCACATCAGGAATTCTCCTGAGTCCAACAGGCTTCACCCCATCCAGGGCCGTTCCCATCCCCATCCTAAGCAAAACCCACCTGAACCAACACGGGATCGAATGCCAAATCAATATTTGGCTTGAAAATCAGCAACTTGAAGGCATTCTCACTCATTGTGGAATCATATCAACTCCATCAGTATATTCCGGTCGTTATCCTGACAGCAGTCGCTTTTGCCTTTGCCGTCGGCAATCTGATACTCTCAGTCCTCGCAGGGAAGACCGGAAAGCGCAGCAAAATCAAGGATACAGCCTATGAATGCGGGATGCTGCCGGAAGGCTCAGGAAGTTCCCGCATGTCGGTCAAGTTCTATCTGGTGGCGATGCTCTTTATTTTGTTTGATATTGAGGTGGTTTTTCTCTACCCATGGGCGACGGTTTACAAAGAACTTCTGGCCGATCCCCTGACCAAAGACCTGATATTCGGTTCGATGGTGAGTTTTCTCGGAATTCTTTTTGTCGGCTATGTCTACGCTGTCAAAAAGGGAGCTTTTGACTGGAACAAGCGATAAATAACTTGGCTGGCTCACAATTGTGTGTGACTTCCCGGGCCAGACATTTTTCAAATGAGTCCGATTGATTTATGGATCCCATCATCACATTTGGTACGAGTGGCTGGCGCGGCATCATTGCTGATACTTTTACTTATCACAACCTCCACATTGCATCCGAGGCCTTTGCAAAAGTTCTGATTAAAGAACTCAATTCGTCCAAATCGCCGATTCATGGCCGGAAGCCCCTGGTTTTAGTCGGCTATGATGCCCGCTTCATGGGGCCATTATTTGCCAGGCATACGGCGCACATTCTTTTGAAGAATGGATTTGAGGTGAAGATGGTGGACCGGGACACCCCCACTCCGGCCCTCGCATTCAGCATTCTGCGACTCAAAGCCATAGCCGCGGTCAATATCACAGCCAGTCATAATCCACCTGCATACAGCGGATTCAAAGTCTCATTGTGGAATGGCGCCGGGGCTCCGGCAGAATGGACGAAAGCGGTGGAAATTGAGGCTGGCAAACTTCGCTCTGCCTCTTGGACGTGGAATGGATTCTCACAATCTGCCAGAATTCCCACATTTGACCCTGCCCCAACATTTCTAGCCCGACTGGCAAAGCTCGTGGATTTGGAAAGGATAGCCAAATCGGGAATTATTATTGGCGTGGATGCGATGCATGGAGCCGGGAGGGGATATTTATCCCGCCTGCTTCTGGAGGCAGGGTGCCGGATACATGCCATCCGTGAGAATCTCAACCCATCATTCGAAGGACGCAATCCCGAACCGGACATCGATGGAATGGCTCAGATCAGGGATTGGATGCTCAAAAACAAAGGGCATCTGGCACTCGGTCTCGATGGAGACGCCGACCGCTTCGGGATTCTCGACAGCGATGGCACCTGGCTCACTCCCAACCAGATACTCACACTAGTTCTCCACCACCTGACCCGGAATAAGGGATTGAAAGGATCCGTGGTTCGAACAGTTCCCACCAGCCACCAGGTTCAGGCATTGGCCGAACTGACCGGCATCCCAGTCCACGAAACCCCGGTCGGGTTCAAATACATCGCCGCAATCATGGAACGGGAGAAAGTGATCGTCGGAGGAGAAGAATCCGGCGGACTCAGTATCCAGAACCACATCCCGGAGAAAGACGGCATCCTGGCCTGCCTGCTCATGGCAGAACTGGTCGCGACCGAATCAAGGTCGCTTGGGGCAATTCTGGAGGATATCACCGGGAAAATCGGCCCATTTTTCACCAGCCGCATCAATATTCCCGTCGATCCCGAATTAAAAGATCAACTCATTTCTAAGCTGGCTGCTGGCATTGACCAGATCGGGTCAGCCAGGGTCCTGGAGTCAGTCTCCAAGGATGGGTACAAGTTTTTGTTGCCGGATAGTGAGTGGGTGGCATTCCGTGCCAGTGGCACTGAGCCTGTTTTCAGGTGTTATATTGAAGCCAGATCGGAAAGCAATTTCAGGAAGCTCGAAAAAGCCTGCAAAAAACTTCTATCCGCCGCTTGATGGTTCCCTATATCGGCTGAACCTTGCCTCATGAGTGGCTTCATTCGCATTCTGGTTGATGGCTACAACCTGCTTCACGCGTGGCCGGAACTGGCGGATGCCTACCCACGGTACTCCGAGGAGGCCCGTGATGAACTCGCCTTTTACCTGCAGAATTATCAGGATCAAACCGGTGTTCCCGTCTCACTCATCTTCGATGGAAATCAGGCACCCAAAGAGCCAGGGGGAAAAACACAGAAAAAAGAGAAAAAAAACCGGTCCAATGATCGCTTTGAGCTGGAAATCCTGTATTCACCGCCTGGCATGAGTGCGGATAACGTGATCGAGCGGGTGGCTTGCCGACTCCAACAATTCGGTCCCTGCCTGGTCGTGACCAACGATGGACTCCAGAGGAACCTGGTTCACTCCTTTGGGGCAGTCACCCAATCATGCCAGTCGTTCATCCTTCAGCTTCAAACAGCCAGATCCGACCTCCATAAAAAAATCCACTATTATAACCATAAGGAAAACAATCATTTTCGCCGATAGAATTGAAGAACTTTAACCGACAATCCATGGCTGCTTCCAGACTCACAATAATTTTATCGCTGATCTGTCTCTCTCTTCCTGGGACCATATCCAGCCAGCTTCTCAATACTTCCGGCCCACCTGACTTCTTGTTTGTGGTCGAGACATCTCTCGAATCCGCGGAATACAGAGAGAATCAGATTACGGAGCTGGCACGACACATATCCACTGGATTCAACGGACGGATGCTGGATGGCCAGACATTCACGATCTGGACCGCCGATTCATCCGTGGATGACAGCGGTTTCCCCATCACCACATGGAATTCGAGACGATCCGATACCCTCGCCGCCGAAGCAACCCAATTTGTTGAGTCGCGCAAATCCACTCTGCCTTCGGACTGGATGTCAGCCATACGCCAGATTTATTCAGCCATCAAAGGGGCCTCACATATCAGCGTCGTGATCAACTCCATCCCCGGGCATCCGTTGCGGGGCACCCCTTTCGATAACCGCATTGAGTATTTTCTGCGTGAAAATGGGAAAGAAATGATCATTTTCAAATCGCCATTGATAACCGCTGTCAAAGGTGAGTCCGGCATCATCACAGATCTTTCAGTTTCAAGCAAAAATGATCCAGTTGAACTTTTTGAACCAGAGCAGTCGCTTTTCGAAATGGTGGGAGGAACCGCAAATCCCATTCTGAATACACCAACACAGCCGCTCGTTTTCTCAAAATCTCCAATCATTATGCGGGGGGATGAGATCCTGTCTTTGGCCCGCCCAGACCCAGTCGATGTCCTCATGCACCAAAAAGCGGTCAGAGAGGCCCAGGACGCCATCAAATTGAGTTCTGGTCAGACTCCATCGCGGGAGATGGCTGATTCATCCACTGCAACAAACGATTTGAGGGCGGTTGCCTCCATGCCAAATTCCTCAAATTCAGTCTGGACGACGGCTCAATCATCGCCCGATGGCATTCTGGACGTCCGAGCCAAGGAAGCGTCCTCGGATGAAGAATCAGAAATCGAGCCCCAGGTCGCTTCCATCCCCGCTTCCATGATTGGAAACCAGCTTTACCTTTCCCTGGGAATCGCCAGCATCTTTTTTGCCATGGGATTCTTCATCATCGCCATGCGCCTGCAATTCTCCCGTGGCCCGTCCCTCATCACCGAGGCTTTTATCCTCAACGAATTTAAAAAGAAGTGAGAATCCGTACCCAGGCCGATTTCGGACTGATGAGAGGGATGGGGGGAGTCGCCCGGCTGAGATGGATGGAACCGGGATGGATGTGGCCTGATTGGTTCCAGGTTGGGGAAGTGGTACCAGACGCCGTGTCAGCCTGATTCAATAATCCTCCGGATCCCCGGTGTCATGATCGGGAGTGAGTCGGCGGAGTTTGTCCTCCCCGATCAGTTCCATCAGTGCGTTCACCTTCTGGTGGCAGCGGATGTTGCTCAGAACATCCAGCAAAACCAGAAGACAGGACACTATCAGCAGCAATATCAGGTTGTGATCCAGCCCTTGCCGCGACAATCCAACAATGATGCTCACCACAACCAGGCTGACTATTACATAAAATGCCAGCCCGAGTGGGAGGGATTTTATCAGTTGAATTTGTTTTTCTTTTCGAACCAGTTCACTCCCCATGAGCTGTTCCTTCAGCATCTGTCGCGGATCATCCTGCATAACGCCTATTCTACGGGAGTTTGGTCCCCTGCGCCAGCGGACATCCCAAATCCTGCCCACTCTGCTGAATTCCTGCGTTCCAACGGTTCTGCCAAACCTCCACTCAGGCCACTCCGGTTTTTGTTTCTGATACCTGGTCAGGAAACAGCGACAGGATTGTCGCTGCTACACTGAGGAAACCGGATTGGCTTGGCGACATATTCGCAAATATATCGAATCTTTCCTTCACCATGTCCGCAGGTTAGAATGGGCTTTATACTTGGAGGTGGATGCCCATGAGGCTGGCCCCATAAGAGAAGAAATCAGAAATCATATGACTGAACACAAATCTTTTCGAATCAGCGACTTTTCCCTGCGGGATTTGCCTTGGGCTGTCACAGCCTACCTTCTACTGTCGCTTTTCTCTATAGGTCTTGGTCTTTTCCTGGAGTCATTGCCAGGTTTCTGGAGTGGGCTGTTATTGGGAGCGGGAGGCGCTTTTATCGTCGCCTTTCTCCTGCTGGGGCCAGGGAAGAAGAACCCTGCCTCCGGGCGTTTCAAAGATTAATTTTGATTCACCAGATTGGCGAGGAGATCCGGTAGCTTCATGCATGGCCAAAAGTCAATCAGACCATGGGTTTTACAGCATCCGATTTCTTTTTGCCCCTTCCAACTACAGTATTCAGTTGATTCCTATAAAACACGATAACTACTTTGACAGTTACCGCTCACTTTGTCTGAATCAGATTTAACAGGATGAAAGGATTGACATGATTCATCTGGATGAAATTACTTACAAAATAAACGGGGCTGCCATGAAGGTACATAACAATCTTGGAAATGGATTTCAGGAAGTCATTTACCAACGATGCTTGGCTATTGAAATGGATAGAGCTGGGTTGAGTTTTGGCAGAGAAATAGAACAAACGATTTATTATGACGGAATTGATGTCGGCACACGAAGAGCCGATTTTGTCGTGGCCAACATGGTTATAGTGGAATTAAAGGCTTTAATCAACTTGGAAGATGTACATTTAGCTCAAGCCAAAAATTATGTGGTTGCTTACAATTTCCCCATTGGTTTGCTCATTAATTTCGGAGCAAACAGCCTGCAGTTCAAAAAAATATTCAACCCAAAATATCATCCCATAAATCCTAACATCCATTCTCAATCTAAATAACCCACCACCTTATTACCTATACCAAGTCCGATCATTTCCATTGAATTACCTGAATCCCATTTCAAATAATCCATAAAATCCCAAAATCATGCAAATCAGGATTCCCACAGTATTTATCCTCCCCCCTGTCTGGATCAGGATTCACTGGATGATTGGATTTGCTCGATTCACAAATCATTTCTCTTTGGGTAATCCATAAAATCCCAAAATCCCGAAAATCATGAAATCTCGTTACTCTCTTGATTCGATGCTATGTCTCAAGTCTTCCTCGCGACAGCCTTTGGCCTTGTTTTGATCAACGGGCCTGAAGGGATAGACGAAACCCGAGGTTGTTACTACTCACGTAAAACGATTCGTAGTCACGGGAAGACGAACGGCAATATTGAGTGGTGTAGTCCCAACTACCACCGCGCGTCACCCGAAGCACGCCCTGGCCAGGCCCCAGAGGATCAACAACTGTCCCTGATGGAATGAGATCATGATCATACACGTCGCGACACCATTCCCGAACATTCCCATGCATGTCATAAAAGCCCAAGGCGTTCGGACTATATGATCCCACAAAGGTCGTTTTGCCAACGAGACGAGCAACATTCGCCTGGTCTGAATTTAAGACATTGCCGAAATGGAAAAGAGTTTTGGACTGACCTCGCTCCCGGCATGCATATTCCCATTGAGCTTCGGTTGGCAAGGTGTAAACCAGATTGGCCGGCAAGCGTCCTGCCGAGCGTTCGACCTCCGTGAGGCGCGCACAAAACTCCATACACGCAGTCCAGCTGACTTGCACCACTGGAAAGCTGCCACCTTCACCAATATCACTCGGATTTGTTCCCATGACAGCGTGCCATTGGGCATTTGTCACTTCAGTCTCTCCGAGCCAAAAACCTTGAGTCAATTGCACTGAATGCTGAATCTCATTGTCCAATCTCTGTGGATCACTCAGTGGCGATCCCATGAGAAAAGTCCCTGGCTCTATCCAGATCAGGCGAATGGCGTCGAGACCCGACAAAATCCCGCCATAGTCCATGACCTGAATCTTATCGGGTGGAGCTGGCTTTAAAACAATAATTCCGGCGTCAGTGTGCCCACCGGGCCGAATCTTCACATTTGAGATGGCCCCGTAGGCGGCGTTAGTGCCTGAAATCTCGGCAATCAGTCCAATGGTGGTAAGGGTGGTTGGAACCCCAATCAGGATAAAAGTCCCATCTGGACGAGTAACCACACCATCCATTGCCATATTGCGGATGCGGACTGAAGCTCCACCCACTGGGTTTCCATGACTATCTTCAACGAGTCCCCCGAATCGTTGTTGTTGAAATATCCACGTCAGGTTGGAGAGTTTGGAGGGATAAGCGGAACCCGGTCACGAAACCCGTGAGTGATGATTGTTGACCAGATCGATAGTCGGAGCGGCAGACATGACTTTTACTGAACCAGTTGCCACCACGAACGACGCGACTTAAGCCCTCGCTGGGACCAATAGGGATCAATCAACGCCCCTGAAGGCAAGTCACCGAATACATCCCGACACCATTCCGCGACATTCCCGTGCATGTCATACAAACCCAAAGCATTCGGAGTATATGAACCGACCAGGACGGATTTGCCGATAAATCGATCAAAATTCGCCTGATCAGTCGTCAGGGTATTGCCAAAATGAAAGAATGTTCTGGATTGCCCCCGCTCCCGACAGGCAAATTCCCATTGGGCTTCAGTGGGCAAGGTGTAGGCCATGTTCTCAGGCAAGCGACCGGCCAGGCGTTCACGCTCTGTGAGCCGGGAACAAAACTTCATGCAATCTTCCCAACTCTTTTCTTCCACAGGGAGACCGTCGCCCTCAATATACCGACTTGGATTTGTCGTCATCACAGCTCTCCATTGGGCTTGACTCACTTCGGTTTCTCCGAGCCAATAGCCTTGGGTTAATGTGACTGATTGCTGGAACTCACCTTGAATGATCCCGGGATCATCCGGTGGCAATCCCATGAGAAATGTGCCGGGTTCAATCCAGATCAGACGAATGGCGTCAGACGCTGATAATCTGCCGCCGAGATCAATCACCCGCATGCTATCGGGTGATGTCGGCTTTATCACAATGACTCCAGCGTCCGTCTGTCCATCGGGCACAAGTATCACATTTGAGGCGGCCCCAAAGGCGGGGTTGCTGCCACTGATTTCAGCGGTGAGTCCAACTCTTGTGACCAGGACCTTGACATCTGGGATTGCAAAGCTTCCATCCGCGCCGGATTCCACAGCATCGACAGGCCAATGCCGAAGCTGAACTGAAGCTCCCTGAATTGGGTTTCCATTTTCGTCCGCAACGGAACCCAGAATTGTGGTCACTGAATATCTGGGATTTTACTTATTTGGAACTTGAGGGCTCTGGAGTGACAACCGGAACCCAAGGGTATGGAACTTGGATGTGGGTCTGTAACTGAGGCGGGATGCCGAGCGGGAGAGCTCCCATCTCTTGACCCAACTGCCGCCACGGGCAATGCGGGGTGAGTCCCGGGGAGGACCCACTGGATCAATCACTGCTCCAGATGGGTAATCATCATGCACATCCTGACACCACTCATTCACATTCCCATGCATGTCGTGAAATCCTGATGCATTGGGACTGTATGAGCCTACTTTCGTTGTTTGACGGATTTGGCTGGATAAAAAATTCGCCTGATCCGGACTCAGTCTGATGCCAAAGTGGAAGGGGGTCATGGATTGCCCCCGTTCCCGACAGGCATATTCCCATTGGGCTTCGGTTGGCAAAGCGTAGACCAGGTTCTCCGGCAAGCGTCCGGCCAATCGCTCACTCGTCGTGAGGCGCTCACAAAAATTCACACAATCCTCCCAAGTCACTTGTTCCACCGGAAGGTCGGCAGCCCCGGTGAATTCACTTGGATTTGTCCCCATCACAGCTTGCCATTGAGCCTGGGTGACCTCGGTTTCCCCGAGCCAATACCCCTGAGATAATCTGACCGTGTACTGATTCTCATCAAGTGATCTGCCAAACTCAGAGGTTGGTGATCCCATGACGAATGATCCCGGCTCGACCCAGATGAGGCGAATGGCGTCCTTCGCGGAGAGTGCGCCTCCGAGGTCAATAACCCGAATGCTGTTGGTGGTGGATGGCTTCAAGACAATGATTCCTGCATGAGTCTGCCCACCCGGAGAAATCTTCACGTCGGAAATGGATCCGGAGGAGTTGGTATTCTCAAGTTCTGCAGTGAGCTCGATCATTGGGGAAGTGGTTGGGACACCCGGGAGGATAAAGCTCCCGTCCTCGCGGGAGATTCCGGAATGATGTGGAAAACCCTGAATTCGAACCAATGCTCCAGCAACTGGCTTGCCGTTCGAATCATGAACAAATCCGTGAATGGTGGTCAGAGGATCGTCAGGTTCTATGTCCGTGCGGACTAAAGCGACCCGATAAAAGGCCTGAGATAATTCCAGAACCACATTGTAGAGTGCGTCCTGACCATTTCCTTCAATGACTTGGAGAGATTGGAATTCTTCAGAGAGGGAGGTTGTATGCTGCAGATCATATCTCAATTTATTTTCTGTGGGAAAAGTGATCTGGATCACCGAGTCGTCCAGGATCATCCGCGTTGAAACAGCGATGAATCGATCGACTGTCTGCCCAGTGACAGGAATGGTGATGCTGATATGAAATAAGAGACAACCCAGAATCATCAATCTGCTGAATGACAAGGATAAATCACGCGGAAATTTCATGGATAATCCAATATTTTTAAAGTTTCTGAAAAATTATAAGGAAACAAATTAATTGTTTGACCTTCCTTGATTGCTGACAGTCACGAGAAGTATCGATAACCATGACTGAAGTCAAGAGGATATTTATTATCCATTTGCATGGCAGGTCTCACCCGGATGGCTATGGCTCAGAAGTGCCCTGGGCCAGGCACCCATCCGGGGTGGGAACTGGTTCGGTCTGGCGCGGAGGAAAATTTTTTTATGGGAGATTTTGTAATACCATGCGGGAAGCTGGAGGTGATATGAGTATCGCCATCTGCTGTGAATAGAGATGCGAATTCATCGTGGTATGGTGTTATGAGGGATCATTTTATCCGAGTGGCGGGCATCATTGCCGGGTGCTCCGTGTGCATTGCGCTCCCATTTATACCGGGGAATTACGATCAGGTATCAGGGCCGATTTCCATCACCGCACAGTTATTTGCTGCCATGAGCCTGGTGTTTGTTCCGATTGGTGTGGTTGGGCTCGTCTCAGACGCCTTTCAGGGAACGAAAGCGAATGGCGGGGACGGCGAATCGGCAGGGGGTTTCCTGTTTGCACTGATTTTGCTGCTCACATCAACAGTGCTCATTCTGGCAGTTGCTCTTGTGGTGCTGTTTGGAGTGAGTCTTTCTCTCGGTTGTGTTCTGCTCAGCAGATGGATCTGCACTGCCTATCGTGGCAGGAGTCTTATGAGGCATTGGAAAACAATGATTCAGACTAACAGGCGGGCCATACAATTGTATGGGATTGGCATTCCCCTGACCCTCCTGCTGCTGCAGGTGGTTTTTGCCTCTGCATTGGGGGATTTCAGCAGAAGCCGAGCCATCGCGAACAGTCGCGGAATGATCGGACAGATTGAGGAATACCGGGACCGCCACGGCACTTACCCGGAATCACTTGCAGCCGTCTGGAAGGATTACTATCCCGATGTCATGGGAATTGAGAAGTTTCATTATGCCTCTATTGGGGATTCATTTAATCTGTTTTTTGAACAACCAGGACTCCTTTTGGATAACTTTGGCACCAGGGAATGGGTTGTCTATAACCCGACGGATGAGCACCGCATGTTCAGCCACACTTCCTGGTTTCTGATACTTTCACCCCAGGAATTGGAAAGATCCCAAGGTTGGTATGCCGTCCACGAAACCAGATTCCCCCATTGGAGGCTCTTCTGGTTTGACTGATCAGCTGAACCGGAAGCCTGTCAGGTTGCCGGCCGTCTCAAAGGCAAATCCGCTTTGGGGGATGGTGCGGTCATGGTTTTCCTTGGATTGTCTGCCGACACCTGAGCCTGGTCGGGAGGGTGGAGGTGCCATGCGGATGGATGCATCAATAAAAAAAAACCCACCGGTGCGGGGTGGGCTCGAGGAGATAAAAATTTTGCGTGGGATGGAATTACCGGACGACCACGAATTCGGCGCGCCGTTTTTGGCGTAATCATCCTCAGTTTTTCCGAAGGACTCCGGTTTGTCTTCTCCCCATGAGGAGCTGCTGAGTCTGGAGGCATCGACACCGGCTTTAATGAGATATTCCCGGGCAGCGGAAGCGCGCCGCTGGCCCAGAGCCAGGTTGTAGGCGGTTGTTCCCCGTTCATCACAATGCCCTTCCACCCGGAGCCTGACAGAGGGATTGGAGTTCAGGTAACTGAGTATGTTGGAAAGTTTGAGCATTTCCGTGGACCGGATGGCTGAGCTGTCGAATCCGAAATAGACGGTGTTGGCGGAAAGAGCGGATTCATCACGCGCCCCAATAATGGAGGTGTTTTCCGGAGTCCCACCCCCTGCCCCAGTGTTGGAGGTATCAAAGGAATTAGCGGAAAATCCATCGTTCACCGGCCATGTGGTGCTGGTGGTTGAATTGGGGTCGTAGGTTCCAGCTGTGTTGTATGTGGAGTCATTATAGGAATTTCCAGATGGCACATAGGTGGTGGAATATTCCTGGGGAGTCGAATCAATAATGATTCCCTCGTCGTTAGTGCCATCACCCAAGGGTAGGGCAGCTCCGGGGATTGGTGTGACAAATCCCGGACGCTTCTGGCATCCGGTGGCAGCCAGAAGGAGTGTCGCGAGAACAATAAATGAAAACCTGACCATCATGTTAAGTGATTATCTATAATTCGTAAATTTATCCAGGTCGATGATTTAATTGCCCCATGCAGGTTGAGTGCAATTGCCCAGAGAACTCAGGGGGAGATCCTTAACTTGTTTGGTGGGAACGTCAAGCACAGACAATACCCGTTTGTCACCGATCCGACGTGAAAAGACCAAAGTACGTGAGTTCGGCGACCAATGCGGGTCTTCCCCCTGAATGATGGACTGGCAGTTCCCGCCTGTTGAGGGAACGACAAAGACAGAAAAATTTTTCCCAAGTGTCTGGGTGAATGCGATGGATTTCCCGTCCGGCGACCAGCACGGCTCAGTCGCATGATTGGCCCCACTGATTTTGAGTGATTGCATCCCAGTCCCATCCGCATTGATGGTGTAAAGCAGGGGACGCCCACCCGCCTGCTCCGAGCTGAAGCAGATCTTATCGCCGGCCGGAGACCAACAGGGGGACACCTCCAGCTGACTCGTGCGCGTCAAGCGCTGGAACCCACCGCCTTGCGCCAGTGCCGAATAAAGTTCCTGGTTGCCATCGCGGGTCAGGATCATGGCCAAACGGGATCCATCCGGAGAGACCGCGGGGCCGGAATTCGTTCCCCCAAAGTTGGCAATCGCTGAACGCTGGCCCGAACGCAGGTTGTGCAGAACAATGTCGGGATTGCCTTTCAAATAGGAGACATAATAAACCATTCCCGATGAGGCATGCCAGGCTGGATCGCGCACAACGGTTTTATCGCTGGTCAATTGCCGGGGTCGGCTGCCGTCAAAATCACTCATGAAAATCTCATATTTGCGCGACCCAACCGGACTTTCACAACGAAAGAGGATCTTGGTCCGGCCAATGCCTGGAATCCCCCGGATGGACATGACCACATCGTCCGCCAGGGCATGCGCCTGATCCCTCGGGTCGGATCCAGTATACTTCTTGCCAAAGATGCGCTTGCCATTCCCGCGCAGATCCATGAGTTGTCCGCCAAACTCACCATCCGCCGACGAACTCAATTCGAACACAGCGCCAGATGAGGTGACCCGGAATCCCACAACCGACAAATCAAATTCCAGCACACTCAATACTTCACCGTAAAACCCGGAGAGTTTTATGGGAATCACATCGTTTTCCCGCACGGGGTCCACTTTGACTTCAAGCG
Organism: Verrucomicrobiota bacterium; assembly: GCA_021209225.1. Lineage (GTDB taxonomy): Bacteria > Verrucomicrobiota > Verrucomicrobiia > Limisphaerales > JAJOIW01 > JAJOIW01. The sequence continues at coordinate 2,782 of JAJOIW010000209.1, read as the reverse complement.
GCTGGGATTGCAGCACCCACGACTTTCCAAAGACCAATCCGGTCAGGATGATGGCGAGAGAAAGCTTTTGCGGCCATCCGGCCAGGACGGGATGCCGCCCGGGAACATTACAACTAGTTCGGTTCTTCAAACACATAAATTCCATTCCAAGTTCCGCGAATCAAAGATCATCAGGGGAAAAAATTCAAAACTAAAATCAGTCACCCACCTTCAGCAGGATCTGGTAACTGCGCTTGGGTTCAGTGTCGGATGGGTCAAACGGGGCGATGAACCGGAGTCGTTCCAAAGTATCCTGAGCCGCCCGATCCACTTCGGATTTTCCCGATGGCTGCTGGATTTTTTTGTCGATCACGCGACCTGTGCGATCCACCACAATTGCAATAAGCACCGATTGTCCGCGATACAACTCTGAGAGAATCGGGTTCCATTTACTTTGCACCTCATGCACGACCAGTTGGGCGTAGTTTATCTGGATGGAGCTGCTGCCAGAGGACAGTTTGACATCGACCGGGGTTTTCAACTGGGATGTGAGGGTGCGATTGAGCTCATTGATCTGCCGGATTGCCTGGTCCCGCTGAGATTGTGATTGGTTGACGGCCGGAGCCGGGGTGACTGGGCGGTCCACTTTCTGGACCACCCGTTCAACTGGCTTGGCAGGTGGCACGACTTTTTCGATTTTCCGCTCGGTTTTCCGGTTATCGGGTTCTTTTTTGGGTGGGGTCGGGATTTCCGTTTTGCGTTCCGCCTGAGGCACCGGGGTGACGATTCTTTCCTTGACGGGTTTCTTTTCAGGTGGGAGCGGCTTGGTTTTTTCGGGAATTTTCTCTGCGACAGGATTGCTGATCTGTTGTTCTGCCTTGGGAGCCTCGGCAACGGGGTCCTTTCTGGGTGGGGGTTGACGAACGGGAGCTTCAACAGGTTTTTCAGCGACCTTCTCCGGCACGTCAACGTCCAGCCAGGAGGCATCCATCAATGCCACAAACTGTCGCACTTCCTGCTGTGGCACCTTGCCTGAGAATATGAAAACAATCATCACGACCGCCAGATGAATTCCCAGGCTGAAATTGACTGCTGTTTTGATGCTGCGATTCATTTCATCAACTCTGATTTAGTTATTGAGACGCATTGTGTGGGGAGATGTTCAATTCATCCTGTTGGCATTCAGGGCTTTGGCTCTTTGGCCCGCCATGAGAACTTCCGGATATTGTTGGTCAGGCACATTTCAGTGACTTTGAACAGGCTTTCGGCCGATGCATCCTTGTCGACGCGCAGGAAAACGACCAGATTGGAGTTGGCAGCGTAATCCGCAACCAGTTTGATCTCAAGGTTGGCCAGATCAATGGCTTCAGTCTGGTAGAGAAACCGGCCCGCCGGGTCGATTTCTATCGTGCGTATCCACTCCCGTTTGAAATTGGAATCCGGGGCCCCACCCTCAGGCAGCACCAGGTTCAGTCCATGCTCCAGAGTCTGTGTGGTGATCACAAAGATGATCAGCAGCACAAATGCCAGATCCAATAGCGGAGTGACATTCAGCTCATTCAGGGTGTGTCGGGCATGAACCGCAGATCGACGTTTCATGAATCAATCCTTTTCCAATGGCAATTCGCTCTGCTTCTGAGACCGCCGGTCACCAGTTTCCAGGGAATATCCCGAGTATTCCATCAGAACACCTGAACTGAAAGCCTGAGCAAAATTATCCAGGTCGACAGACAGAATGCGGGTCTGGGAGATCAACCAGTTATATCCGAACATCGACGGGATAGCCACCAGCAGTCCGGCAATGGTCGTCAACATGGCCGAAGTCAATCCTGGCGCCATCTGGGTCAACTGCGCCTGACTGCCATCGCCAAGGGCCAGGCTGCTGAAAATCTCCATCACTCCCCAGACGGTGCCAAGCAGTCCTAAAAACGGAGCACCGCTCACAGCCAGTGCCAGAACCACCATTCCGGATTCTATGCGGTTGGCCTCCTCAGCCACGGCCGATTCCAAGGCTCCTTCAAAGCATCGCTGCACGTTTTCATGGTATTTTTTTTGCGGCACCCCACCCCGCTCGCGATCCATCAGGCGGCAGAATTCCTCTGAGCCAGTCATGTAGACGCTGAAATTCGGGCATCCATCAACATCCAGGTCCTGATCGTAAACATTCAGGATATGCGATTGCTTGCGGAAACTATCCCAAAACAGCCGGTTCAACCGGGAGGACTTGCGTATCTGCAACAGCTTCGCCGCCATGATAGTCCACGCAACCAGGGAGAAAAAGAATAAAATAATGATGATGATCTTCCCGACAGGGGAAGACTCAGTCCAGGCATACGACAAGGTATTGACCTGTGCCCCAACCAAGGCAGTATTCGGTACAAAAAGCCACATATCTCAACTCGTCAAGAGGTTACAATCGCAATTCATACTCCAGTTGACGAGCCTTTTTTGCCACCATCCCGGAGGCCTCCAGCAGCGGAATCATCGAATTTGTCCAATTAAACCCGATAATTTCCACCCATTGGCAAGACAATTTGACGCATTCATGAAAATCTGCCGCCGGGAAAGGATTGGAAGATTGAATTTCCCCCAGGATGGATACATAGTAGACCTTATGAATTTACCGGATCACCAGGCATGGACAAGGCCGAGAGCCCGGCGCGTCGGGCGGATGGTCTGGATGGCCGCTCTGATCGCAGCAGGCAGCCTCGTATCCGCCCGGGCGGAGGATACCCCACCCAGCTTCGACTCCCTGGTCGCCCCGTTCCTTTGGAGATTACTGCCTCGATTGCCACAGCCAATG
>JAJOIW010000192.1 GCA_021209225.1 Verrucomicrobiota bacterium | reverse complement strand
TCGAATTTGACTCTGCGGCCGATGATCGCGGTGATGAGAAAGAGCACACCGAAGACGCCTAGGCCGGCTTTCAGCGTCGTGCTCGAGATAGCCGTGCTTTCTGGAAACAGGTATGCGCCGCAGGCACAGGCAATCGTTAGCACCAGGCAAGTCAGTGCGGATTTAGACATGAAAGACCCCTTCTCTTTTTTGCGGAACCTAGCTGGCTTTTACCAATCACTAGAAGACCCAGCGTTGCGGTTGCGCAGGGATGGCTGTTTCCGTGGCGCTGAGCGTCGTTGCCTGTGCGCTGGGGATGGTGCCGGAGTACTGCAGGAGACAGCCGAGATGTCGGCTCGTAGGTCACCTGTGGAAGCTCGGCTGGTGGGAGTTGCAAGGCGGTCAGAGCTGCGAATGCGAATCCTGCACCAAGAAGAAAGGCCGGCTTGATCATGAGCGTTATCCTTCGCGTCACGTTGAGTGTGCCTTACTCTTTGCAGCTGTCATGCCAAAGTTTAATGATAAAAAAGTCTTTAAAAATCAATAAGTTAAGTGTGTTGCTATGCTGGTCTGGATTGCGCTTTGCACGGGGCGCAGTTGAGGTCCATGCAAAATGCAATGCACGGTTCTCTGGAGCTGGTGCCGATGGTTTGTCGAGTATGGGCACGCACTGCGTGGGGCATGACAAAAGGCCCTGGTGTCGCTAAGATGCCGCCCGCGTGATCCGGTCCCAGTAGCTCAATTGGATAGAGCATCCCCCTCCTAAGGGGAAGGTTGTGAGTTCGAACCTCGCCTGGGACGCCATAGCGCCCTGTTCGCCGGTAGGGTGTGAGGGCAGCGAGCTCCTGCCATATGAAGGGCGGCGTTAGCCGAATGGGGTAGCGGCGTTATCGCGGCGAGCGTCGCGCTGCAGTTGGTAGACGAGACGTTCTATCTGGCGCTGTGTCTGCCCGCTGAGGCGATGAAAGCGAAAGCCGCACAACGATATGTCCCGCTTCTCATCGATTACGAGATGGCGAAGCTCGACATCGCTCTGGATCTGTCCGATGGGCAGCTTGGCTGCCAGTTCGTATACCTGGCCAGTCTGTAGGTTGCCCTGGTGGTTGCCCTTGATGCTGAGCTTGCACCCTGTGGCTGAAATATCGAGTAGTCGCCCTTCCAGCGCCGTGCGCACCGACAGATATCCTGAGGGAACAGTCAGGATGTGAGGGTAGCCCAGCCACTGCCTCAGAAGTATTTCCACCCGCTCGTGGACCTGTGTCGTTCCCCATCCGGCCCGGGTTGTGGCGGGGTGCAGGCCCAGATCCCGGGTCCCAGCCGATGCTGACAATACGGAGGGATGGTTCTGCAGTCCCAAATATCCCGTCCCTCCAAAATAAAAATACGGCCTGCCTTCCCAGTGAATCTCGGGCACCGACGGCCACGTCATCGTCCTGGGGGGAATTCGTTCATCCAAATTCATGCATTCCGACCATAGTGGTTTGGAATGGATCGGTCAGTTCAGAAAATTGTCGCTGCCCTGCCTTCAGATCTTGAGGGCGATGAGAATGCAGGTATGATGTGAGCGTCATGGTAGCACATCCATCTCATGAGGATCTCCTGCAAAAAGTCTGGGACGGCCACCGCATCTCCCAGTCTGATGCCCGGACTCTCTACCACCTCCCACTGGAAGAATTAGCCCTTCTCGCCGACAGACGTCGCCAGCTCGCCAAAAAAGAGGCCTATGCTGGCCGGGGCAATGAAATCGTGACATTCAACGTCGATCGCAATATCAACTACACGAATATCTGCAACGTCTACTGCAAATTCTGCGCCTTCTACCGCACTGAGAAAAATGCGGATGCCTATGTCATCACCCGGGAGGAAATCGATCAGAAAATTCAGGAAACGATCGACCTTGGCGGCAATCAAATCCTCATGCAGGGCGGCCACCACCCATCCCTCACCCTGGATTGGTACCTGGATCTGCTCAGCCATATCAAAAACAAATTCCCATCCATCAATATCCACGCATTCAGCCCAAGTGAGTTCATCCACTTCCGTGATGTCTTTCAATTGCCTCTGGAGGATCTGATCACCCGGTTCCGCGCCGCAGGACTGGGATCCATCCCAGGTGGCGGCGGCGAAATCCTCGTCGATTCAGTGCGTCAACGCATTGCCCCACTCAAAGCCATGAGCGACGACTGGCTCGAAGTTATGGATGTCGCCCACCGACTGGGTATGTCCAGCTCGGTCACCATGATGTTTGGTCACGTCGAATCCCTCGACCACCGCATCGAACACCTGGATCGCGTGCGAAAACAACAGGACAAATCGCATGGGTTCACCGCCTTCATCTGCTGGACATTCCAGGCGGAAAATACCCGGCTCAAAGCCGAACCGGTCGGGTCGCATGAGTATCTGCGCACGCAGGCACTCAGCCGCATCTATCTCGACAACATACCCAATGTGCAGAGTTCGTGGGTCACTCAGGGGCTGGAAGTCGGGCAGGTGGCCCTCAAATATGGGGCGAATGATTTAGGCAGTATCATGATTGAGGAGAATGTGGTGAGCAAAGCGGGGACCACGTTTTGCATGTCGGTGGCTGATATGAAGCGGCTGATCAGCGATCTGGGGTATGAGCCGCGGCAGCGGAATAACTGGTATGAACTGGTGGACCAACCTCCCCTCCCGATTCCTCAACTCACCACGTATTGAAAAGCCCATCCTATCTCTGGCTGCCTCTCATCGCTTCGGTGATTTATTCCATTGGCGCCCTTTACTTCAAGAAAGGCTTTCAGAATGGTGCGGGATTGCTGCGCACATTTTTCATCAACAACTGGTTTCTGGCGGCCGGGTTCATTCCATTGGCACTTATGGACGGATGGGACCGGCCATGGGAACGATCCTGGCAACCCATTCTGGCTGGCTCCTTGTTTTATTTTGGGAATTTGTTCACCTTTCTGGGAATCCGGGTGTCGGATATTTCGCTGGTGACGCCGATTCTCGGCACGAAGACGGTATTTGTTGCCTTTTTCGCCGCGGCAGTGATTCACGAGGGCACGCTTCCGGCGACGATGTGGATTGCTGCGCTGCTCACGGCGCTCGCCATTTTCATCCTGGGATGGACGGATTTCAAAAAGGGAGAATTCATCAGCCTGGGAATACTTTACACCATAGTTGCCACCGCATTTTTTGGATTGTGTGACACGCTGGTGGCGCATTGGGCCAGGAGTTTTGGCGTTTTTTCCTTTTCGGCAGTGATGTTCATCACGGCTGCATTACTTTCTCTGGCAGTCATTCCGTTTTTCCGCGCTCCCATCAGGGACATGCCCCCCATAGCCCGAAAAGCCATATTTGTCGGGGCCGGGTTTGTGACGCTGCAGGCGGTGTTCATGGGATCGGCTATCGGATTCTTCTCCAACCCAACCGGGGTGAATGTGATTTATTCCTCGCGCGGACTCTGGACGCTCCTCCTGGTCTGGTTTGCAGGCCGCCACTTTGGCAATTCCGAACGAGCCAGCCTGGGCAGAGGATTCAGCTGGCGATTCGCCGGAGCCATCCTCATGACCGCGGCCATCGTCCTGGCCATACACGCATCCAGTCAGCCAAATAATCCATGAAAAATTCCTTCTCCCGCCGACGATTTCAATATTACCATCAAGGTCAGAATTATGGGCAACCAATATCCTCATCGCGAACCACTTCGAACTCAGTTTGCCAGTGATAATTATTCAGGAATCTGTCCTGAAGCCTGGACGGCGCTGGAAAATGCGAATCGTGGGCACTCCAGGGGTTATGGAGAAGATTATTGGACGGCTTCGGTGTCGAATCGGATCCGGGAGATCTTTGAGATCCAATGCGAGGTTTTTTTCGTATTCAATGGCACAGCCGCCAATTCCCTGTCCCTGGCATCCATGTGCCAGAGCTATCACAGCATTCTGTGCCATGAATTCGCCCACATTGAGCGTGATGAATGTGGAGCCCCGGAATTCTTCTCCAATGGCACAAAAGTTCTCCTCCTTCCGGGTGACAATGGGAAAATAAATCCCACGGCCATTGAATCGGAGGTTTTGCGGCGGACGGACATCCATTACCCGAAACCCAAAGCGGTTTCGGTCACCCAGGCCACGGAGTTTGGCACTGTATATTCGGTGGAGGAACTCCATGTCATTCAGGAAATGACCCGCCGCCATCATTTGAAATTCCATATGGATGGGGCACGATTCGCCAATGCTGTGGCTGCGCTTGGGGTTCCACCTAAGGAAATCACCTGGAAATGCGGTGTGGATGTGCTCTGCTTTGGCGGGACAAAAAATGGACTGGGGGTTGGGGATGCGGTGATCTTCTTCAATCATGATCTGGCGCATGAATTCGAGTACCGCTGCAAACAGGCTGGGCAGCTGGCTTCGAAAATGAGGTTTTTATCGGCTCCATGGCATGGACTGCTGCAGGATGATGTGTGGTTGCGGCATGCGGATCACGCCAACCGGATGGCGGCTCTGCTGGAGACGGAGTTCCTGCACATACCGGAAATAAAAATCCTTTTTCCCCGACAGGCCAACTCTGTTTTTGCCGAGCTTCCCACACCCCTGATTCAGGACCTGTACGGCAAAGGGTGGATCTTCTACAGTTTTATTGGCAAAGGGGGGTGCCGGTTCATGTGTTCCTGGGACACCACCGAGGCCGATATCCAATCCCTCGTCACAGATCTCAAATCGCTCATCCAGAAAAATCCACCCGCCCATTCCTGATTCATGATCCGGATGCACCGCCACTGGCCTGAAATGACAATGCCGTACCAGATGCTCCCATTGCACTCAACCAGGCCAGTGGCCTTCACCCGACCCTACTGCCTGAAACCCGCTCACTAGCCAGAAAATACATGGGTGGCATCCCCGGATGCCCCGGAAATCCAGCAGACCTCTGAACCAGTTGGCCAGAGGAGGAGACCATTTGTCACAAAATAGTGTCTTGACCCATATTGGAAATTTTCATAGTCTCCCTCCAGACAGATGCATAGCCGATGAAGTCGGCACAAGATGTGGTCGGTAGTTCTCTGAACAAACCGGCTTTTTTATTATCAGAATCAAAAGTTGGAACGCGACATGAGCCCACAAGATCTAATAGCAACTTTGGAATATTTGGAGAAAGAAAAAGGTATTGACAAGGAATACCTCATTTCAGCTATCGAGGATGCATTGGTGGCCGCTGCAAAGAAGGCTGTCGGCCCTGCCCGCGATCTGCGTTGTTCCATCAATCCCAAATCCGGCGAGATCAAGGCCTTCGCCAAATTGATCGTTGTCGAAAAAGTGCTCAACCGACACGATGAGGTTTCGATTTCACGCGCACTCGAACTCAATCCCTATGCGGAGGTCGGCCAGGAAATCGAAGAGGAGGTCGACCCGGAGAGATTTGGACGCATCGCATCCCAATATGCCAAGCAGGCGATTTCAACAGCGATAAAGCGTGCGGAGAAGATGATCATCTACACCCAGTTCAAGGACCGGGTCGGAGACATCATTTCGGGCCAGGTTCGACGCTTCGAACGTTCCGACGTCGTGATCGACCTCGGCAAATTTGAAGCCACTCTCTCGAAAAAAGAAAGGGTCAGCAATGAGGATTATCAGATTGGGGAGACGGTTCGGTGTTATGTCAAAGCCGTTGAGAACCACCCCAGTCATGGACCCGAGATCATCCTCTCCCGTGCCGATCCCAATTTTGTCATCCGCCTGTTTCAGGTCGAAGTCAGCGAAATCAATGACGGCACCATCGAAATCAAAAGCATCGCCAGGGAACCGGGCTACCGGACTAAAATCGCTGTCCACTCCAATGATGAGAAAGTCGACCCGGTTGGTGCCTGCGTCGGGCTTCGGGGCCAAAGGGTCAAAAACATCGTTCGCGAACTGAATAACGAGAAGGTGGACATCATCCGGTGGGACCCCGACATCAAAAAATTTCTCACCAATGCTCTGCATCCGGCGGTCATTCACACCTTTCGGGCGGATGCGGACTCCAATCGCATCCAGATCGAGGTGGATGATGAGCAGTTCTCATTGGCTATCGGCCGGCATGGTCAGAATATCCGGTTGACGTCCAAGCTGACGCGTTGGAATGTGGATGTGCAGCCGATCCGCAAGAGTCACCCTCAATTTGGCGAGCAGGTCATGGAAGCGGTCAAAGACTTATCCAATATCCCAGGCATATCCGATGAGATTGCCAGGCTTTTGGTTCAAACCGGATTCAATACCTACTCTGCTCTGGCTGAATATCCGCCAGAAGAATTGGAGAAACTGCTGATCGGGGTCGATTCTTTGGCTCCCCATGTGGAAACCATCACCAGAGCCGTGCGGAATGAAAAAGACCGCAGAAGCCTGCTCGACGAAAACCTCTGATCTGATAGAATAAATCGAGTTCAAATGAATCAGCTCATCCTGAAACCGGGAACCTCCCATTTCTTTGTCTCGATTTATCTCACAAGTTTTAGTTTGATGAGCACCAACGACAAAATTTATCTGTTGAACGCCTCGCCAGCGAGTTAGGCGAATCCGTAATTGAAATAGGTCCCTATGCCAGTCCGTATTTACGAAATAGCTAAAAAACTCGGATTGATAATAAGCAAGTGCTGGCGAAAGCCCAGGATTTAGGCGTCCCCAATGCCAAAACTCCATCGAGCTCATTGGATAAAATCACTGCGGAATTTGTTGAAAACGAGCTGGTCAAGGAACTTTCCGGTGGCTCGGCCCTATCTTCCTCCACTCACATGGGCGAGACCCATACGGGGATTGAAAGTGGGCCGGTCCTGATCAGAGCCACCCCGCTTGGAGGTTCTGATGATACCGTTGAGTCCGATGACGACCACGCGGATCAGGAGTCCGACACCGCTGAGGATTCGGCTGTCACATCCAAGCCAGTCAGACAATCACCCGTTGACGAACCCGATCCAACAGTGGAACCAGAGGACGAAGCAGAAGTGGATCTCAAAACGGATCGGGACCAGCGCCCATCCACCGAAGAGAGCGGCGAGCCACAAGTGGGAATTTCAGAGAGTCCATCCGCCCCGACTGCCCTCAGCGGCCAGGTATCGGCGATAAGATTGGATTCATCAACCTCACCCCAGGATCCAGTCGACCACGGCCGGAAAAAAGGAAAAAGGAAAAGAAAAAACCTGGTGCACCCAACGAGGGTCAGAAAGACGCCCGCCCAGGCACGCCCGCCGGGCAGCACAATCCACAATCCGGCCAGCGACCACCAGCGCAAGGCCAGCGCCCGCCGGGGCAGGGACAGGGACAGGGGCAGGGACACGGATCCGGTCCAGGCACGGGACAAGGACAACGGCCGCAGCATCAGCCCAACACCCAAGGTGGCCCACAAGGACAACGGCCTCCGTACCAGGGACAAACCGGTCCACAGGGCCAGTATTCCCGCCCCGGTCCGGGAGGACAGGGAGGTCAAGGAAATCAGGGTGGTCAGCAGGGAGGTGGGTATTCCCAGAATCGTCCACCGTTCAATCAGCAAGGCTCGGGAGATCGCGGACGGTTCAATCGCCCGGGCGGTGGCCAACAAGGGGATTTCCAGCGTAATCGCAATGATCGGGACCGGGCCCGGCGGATCATCGGGAGAAACCGGGAGACAATCGCAATAAAGGTCCGAAGAAGCCCCGTTTTACCGTCGCGGATGATGCGCCACTGATCACGATGAAACCGCCGATCATGGTGCGGGCTCTGGCTGAAAAACTGGATTTGAAACCTTTCCAGCTCATCAGTGATCTGATGCAGTTAGGGGTATTCGCCAATGTCAGCCAGAGTATCGACGAGGAAACCGCGATACAGGTCTGCGCCAAACACAAATTCCGCTTTGAAAGCGAAAGGCGGGATAAGACCAAGGGATATGTTCCAACCAAAACCAAAGTGGTTTTGGATGCAGACGACCGCGAGGCTGACCTGGAGCCCCGGGCACCCGTCATCACCATCATGGGACACGTCGATCATGGAAAAACGACTCTGCTGGACTTCATACGCAAATCCAACGTCGTCAGTGGCGAGGACGGGGGCATCACTCAGCACATCGGAGCCTATTCCATCGAAATCCCTCACCCGGAGCATCCGGATGAGATGAAAAAAAATCACTTTTCTGGATACGCCGGGCCACGCCGCTTTCAGTGCCATGCGGGCTCGAGGAGCTGATGTCACGGACATCGTCATCCTGGTGTGTGCGGCGGATGACGGCATCATGCCTCAAACCCGTGAGGCCCTCAACCATGCGAAAGCGGCTGAAGTGCCCATCATTATCGCTGTGAACAAGTGTGACAGCGCCAATGCCAATCCGATGCGGGTGCGCCAGGAATTCCAAGGCTTGGGTATGGCACCGGAGGAATGGGGTGGAGAAACCATTTTTGTCGATGTTTCAGCGCTCAAGGGGGATGGCGTGGACACCTTACTTTCGATGATTCTGCTTCAGGCAGAAATCATGGAATTGAAAGCCAACCCAAACCGGCTGGCGGTTGGAAACGTGGTGGAGTCCAGCGTCGAGCAGGGAGGACCGGCAGCGACAGTTCTGGTGCGCAAAGGAACTTTGCGTGTCGGGGACGTTGTGGTCTGCGGCACTCAATGGGGAAAAGTCCGGGCATTGATTTCCCATGATGGCACGCGCATCAAATCCGCCGGTCCATCAATGGCTGTTAAAGTGCTCGGTCTGAATGGAGCGCCGGACGCTGGAACCGAGTTCAACGTTGTGGTTAAGGAGCGCGAAGCGAAAGATCTCGTCGAGGAAAGACTCCTCCAGAACAAGGAGTCCAATGAACTCGCACGCAGGAAAAACACTCTGGAATCTTTCTTTCAGCAGATCTCCTCCAAAGATGACAAGGTTCTGAATCTGATTGTGAAGACGGATACGCAGGGATCCAATGAAGCCATCGTTGATTCGCTGACTAAAATTGAATCGAACAAGGCAGCCGTCAAGGTGATCCACAGCGCGGTGGGAAGTATCACCGAATCCGATATCCTCCTCGCATCCACTTCCGATGCCATTATTCTTGGCTTCCATACCAAAATGGACTCCGGAGCCGCACCGCTTGCCAAGAGAGAAGGCGTGCAGATCAAACAATACACCATCATCTACGAGTTGCTGGATGAGGTGAAAGATGCCCTCACCGGATTGCTCGAACCGGAACTCAAAGAGGTCACCACAGGCACAGCGGAAGTCCGTCAGGTTTTCGCCATGTCCAAAGGTGGCACCGTGGCTGGGTGTTATGTCCGGGATGGGAAATTAACTAAAGGCAAAGTCCGTGTCCTCAGAAACAGTGAGATGATTCACCAAGGTGTCATCAACACCCTCCGGAGATTCCAGGACGAGGTCAATGAAGTCAGAAATGGCATGGAGTGTGGTCTCCGGATCTCAGATTTCAACGATTATAAAGAAGGCGATATTCTCGAAAGCTTTATGATCGAAAAAGTGGCCAGCAAACTGTGACGGGCCGGACAGTATCGGTTGAAACCAATCCGGATGGATTCCACCATCCCACAAAACGTGTCATTTCATCACCATGGGAGCGAATCGATTAGATAGAGTCCGGGAATTGCTCAAACGCGAATTGGGAGAAATCATCCGGCGCGAACTGCCTGTCGACGAGGTCGGTGTCATCACGGTGAATCATGTCGATATATCCTCCGACCTCCACTCCGCAGTTGTATATATCTCAACCATCGGAAATCCCTCCCAGAAATCGAACGCAATCCGGAAACTTCACAAAAAATCCGGGTATATCCAATCCCTTCTAGCCCGATCCATCGTGCTCAAACATTCCCCAAAGCTCAGATTCTTCACGGATGACTCCATCCAGAAAGGGGACAAGGTTCTCGAAATCCTCAATGAGCTTGAGACCAGTTCGCTCCCGGCAATTCCGGAGGAAGCCGACTCGAATGACCGCGGGGAATAATTCATTTCCGGATTTGTATTCACATTCATATTCACATTCATACCTTTCCCGGATCCATCGGAATACCTTTGGACACATTGGTAAATTGACAGACAAACATATTATTGCTCAGGCATGAAGCAGACACCTTCTATAGACGGAATATTTCTTGTGGACAAACCCAAAGGCTTTACCTCGCATGATATTGTGAGCATTGCGCGGGGAGCACTGGGGACCAGTAAAATCGGTCATTGCGGGACCTTGGATCCGAATGCCACCGGACTCCTGGTGCTGGTTGTCGGGGTCGCCACGAAGTTCTCCAGCCAGCTGACTGGCTCAGAAAAATCCTACGAAGGCACCATCCGGCTGGGAGTGAATACCTCCACCTACGATTCCGAAGGAGAAATCCTCAGCACAGAGCAGGTGCCGGATCTCAGCCTCGAACAAATTCGGAAGTATGCCCTCGATTTCGTGGGTGACATCCAGCAGATTCCCCCAATGGTTTCGGCTATTAAAAAAGATGGAGTGCCGCTCTACAAATTGGCCCGCAAAGGCGTGGAAATTGAGCGGGAACCCAGAAATGTCACCATTTCCCGATTGGATGTATATGGCTATGTTGCGCCGGATATTGAATTCAGTGTCGATTGTTCGAAAGGCACCTATATACGGTCTTTGGCCTACGACCTGGGGCAATCGATCGGTTGCGGTGCACATTTATTGGAGTTGCGCCGCACCCGATCGGGGAAGTTCACATTGAATGAAAAAGCAGTGAATGGGGCAGAATTGAAATCCCTGCCGAGAGACGCGGCACGACAAAAATTGATTTCATTACATGACCTCCTGAAAATATATAAGCCGGAGGAATTAATCACCCAGCCACAAGGGAAAGATAAGTAAGTATATAGATAGTATATCAAATCACTGCAGGTTCATCGCTTATGCAATTTGTTCACGGCTACACTGATTATATGAATCAGGACCTGTCAGTCCCGATGGCCATGGCGATTGGCATGTTTGATGGATTCCACATTGGCCATCAGCACGTCATTCAGCAGACCATCCGGATCAAGGATTCGCTGAGCAATCCGGCCCGGGCGTCAGCCTTCACTTTCAATGTGCATCCAGCATCCGTGGTGCGCCCGCAATTGGCCCCCAAGCTGATCTACCCACTGGCGAAAAAAATACATTGCCTGGAGCAGTCCGGCCTGGATCATGCTTTTGTTGTCGACTTTGATTTACATCTGTGCCATCTCAAACCCGAGGAATTTGTGGATCAGCTCAAGCGGGCTTTTCCAAATTTGAAATATATCATTGTGGGTCAGGATTTTGGATTTGGCCATCAGCGTCAGGGCAACGTGGAGTTGCTGAAGAAGCTGGAGAAACAGCACCAATTCATCGTTCACGTTCTGGATCCCATCCGCCAGCAATCCCAGACTGTGAGCTCGACACGCATCAGGCAGGATATTCAGTCGGGACGATTCATGGAAGTCTCAGAGTTGCTGGGACGCCCGTTCACACTCTGCGGCCAGGTCCAGCCGGGACAAAAATTGGCCAGATCCATCGGGTGCCCCACTGCGAATGTGGATGTATCGAAGCTTGCGAACCCGCCGTATGGGGTGTATGCCGGAACATGCCAGCTCAACCATACCCCGCCATCGTTTCCGGCCATCATGAATATCGGTATCCGACCCACACTCAACCAGGAACAGCAACTGCCCCCAGTGCTGGCCGAAATTCATATCTTCCATTTCAACCAGGATATCTATAATCAATATATAGAATTCTCCCCACAGCATTATATCCGTTCAGAAATAAAATTTCCGTCTATGGAGGCTCTCCGGATGCAGATTGCATCGGATCTTGAACTCGCCAGAAGTCTGCTGCAAATCTGATTCTCCGACTGGGCTTATTGAGGTGAGAGATTCTGATATTCAATCAGGATCGGAACGGCCAGATTGAGTTGGCGGCGGACCATTGAAATGGGGAGTCCAGCAATCGAATCAAAGCGGACGGATTGCATCGGGTGACAATCCGAGACAAAGGCGAGATGAACGCCATCCCGGTATGCGGACTTCATGGAATCGGAATAGGGACCATCCAATGTGGAACCAATCCGGGACAGGAAATCGAGCTTGAGTTGGGTGGCATAGGAGGATTTGTCATCGGATGATCCATCATAGAATCCGCGACAGAACGCTCGATCCACGGGAGAATTACCACGATTCAAAAGGGCATGAACATAGGAACGTGCTTCCAATCCGGGGCCGGCCAATTCCCAATGATTGTGGTGATCCGTGCACATGAGCTGATCCGATACCTGCTTGAGATTTGTTGCACATTTCTGAAAAAACCCGACCCAGGGCTGGAGTTCGATGTCCTGTTGGACAACCGGATGCTCTGGGCCACAGATCTTGAAAATCTCCTGAAAGCATTGCTCTGCGATTTCGTGCTGTATTTGAAGATCGCTTTGATGCTTCAGAAGCGCAGCCTCGCAAATGTGGCGTATGCTTTCCAATGATTGGGGGTTGGGATAATCGGACTGATTGAGCGAATTCTCCGCATTCTGCGCCAATTCAGATAGAGAGGACTGACTGTTCTCTTTGGGGAATATCCAGGTTTGTCCACCAGGATCCGGAGTGGAGGACCGGATGGATGCGGGGTCCATCGGGTAGCGGATTCGTTCAATGGATTGGTAATACGCATTCAGGAACTTCACAGGAACCGCCAGACGGGAGCGGAGATCCTGGAGAGGGCAATCCATGAATGGACCGAAATCGACCTCATCCAGCGGCCGGCACTGAGAAAGCTGCCCGAGGTGGGTGGCATCGAGAAAAACCCGCTGGGATTCACTATCCATCCGGTAGGCATTCGGGTAGTAGTGGCCAGCGATGTAGGCAAAAATCTCTTTATTGAGAGTCTCCAATCTTTGCGTGCTCCCCATAGTGTATCCGATGACAAAAGCCTCATCCTTGGTGAGCAGCCCCCGTCCCAAAAGGAGGTGGATACAATCATGAGCCAGCAAATCCACCCCACCATAAAAAAACTTCCGGACCAGGTGTGAATCCTTGCCTTCCGTCCAGCGGATGATTTCCGGTATCTGGTATTGGGAGGCTGAGACGATGGAGAGGAAATCGAGCCCTTTCCGGAGTGTCAGGTTTTCATAATCCAGCGGCAGGTGCCAGGAACGATAGGAGATCCTGCCAGACTTTGAGGCAGGAATTTCTATTCCGGGAGGGATCCTGGGATCGTCCAGCGCAGATATTTTCCGACCGCTTTCAGCCATGGAACCTCAAGGTGACCCGTCTGGAAACAGGAGAATTCTGAATGGGATTATTCCGGAAGATTGAGATCGAGATTCTGAACTTTGGGAGCCATGCGGCTGCCCTGTTCGAGGCGGGAAATTTTGCGTTCCCCTTCTGCTGTGAGCGAAGCCAGTTCCTGAATCTGGCCGGCCATTTTCGGGAGTGCATCCAGTCGGTAACGGGAGACTTCATCGATGGCTGCGTTGATATCAGCAAAGGCGCGCTTGAGATCGTTCATGTTCAGCATGGTCGAGGAGGCCTGCTTGTGAATCTGGACACCCTGAGTCTTGAGCCTGGCCGAAGTACCACTGATAAGGGAGGATGTGGTGTTGTTGAGGCTGGTGATTTTATCGAGAACAAGCTTCTGGTTATTGAGTGCCAATGCCACTGTCACCGCCACACTGAGCGCAGAAACAGTCACATTGATGGCCCGATCCACTCCCCGGATCAATTCGCGGTTGTTCCGTATGACCAACTCAATCGACAGAACCCCCTGCTGATTGACGACAAGTTGCTGCTGCAGATCCTGAATTCGTTGACGCAATGGGAACAAAAGTTCCTCAGAAATAAAACGATGGCGTGGATCATCCTTGGGTATCTCGCGATCGAGTTTGTAGACAAGTTTGTCATCCAGCAGCATGCCCATCTGAATCATGCGTTCCAATTGCTTGGTGAGGGCACGCATGGTCATCTGATCCTGGGTCAGGGTTTTGTTATCCCGGATCAATTGGTCCTTGCCTTTTTCCAGCGATTTGATGACTTCATCAATAATCTCCTGGGCACTGGCATAGCGCTGAAAATAGTTGCTCAATTTATTCCCGATAAATGGCAGTTTACCGAAAATTTTCGCCATGCCACTGGCATTGAAATCGATGTCATTGGGATTGAGTTCCTCGACTTCCTTTTTGAGTTCGACCAGGGCTTTGGCCACTTCCCCCCCGTCTTCGCCCCGCTTCATGAGATCGCGGATGGGACGCTCCAACATCTTGCTGCGGTTGGCGGCCATCTTCTGCATCTCCAGCCCGAAATTATCGATCATATTTTTCTGCTGGGTCTGGGCCTCTGGATCGTTCGATTCGGCTGCTAAAACGGCATCCACAAAAGCAGTGGCTTTGGCATCCAATTCCGGATCGACCTCCGGTGACGGTATCGATTCCACTGGAGCCAGTCCCAATTCAGATTTGAGCGCCTCTGGTGTCGATAAAGCTAACATGTCCAGAGCCTGAGCACTGGACGATGTCTGAGTAGATTGCTGGATTTGTTCACTCATGATGATTTCAATTCATTTCACCTGTCCCATGCAACATCCGACCTCCCGCCGCACTGGGAAACAGGCAACATGTTGCACAAAATTCCTACGATAAACTCAGCTGTTTCTGTCATACATCTGCATGTTTTGTGTGAGTCGGGCGAGTTCATTCATCGCCTCGTCCATCAGCATGGAGGATTGACCGGGAGCCGTTTCGATATCTGTCAGGCGGGATGCGGTCGTGACCAGCTGGGTCATCGCCTGCTCATTTTGCGCCAGCAGATGCTGGACTTTTTCCTGCGATGATTGAATGAGTTGCAGACGCTCGAGCAAGGTGTCCCGTTGGGTTATTGATGCCGGCCCTTGTTGAGTCTCCAGTTTTGCCAATTCATTGCGGATGTATTCCGGATCAATGGTGCTGATGCTTTTCAGGGAAAGAGCTATTTTTTCCAGGTTGTCCAATCCCGCGAGGTAGATCTGTTCGGCCATCCCCAAATACCTGCCATAGGTGAATTCCGTGGGACTGAACTTCTGATCCAGCACTTCTTTGAATGTCTGGTACTTGTCGTGAAGCTTGGAAAGCTGGGACGACCCGGACCCACATCCCATCTGGGACAGCTGCTCCCGCAGCACCCCGATTTTCTGCTCCCTTTTTTTGCGCAGTTCATCCCGCATGGATGCCATATGCGCCGCGGCGAGCTTTTCAAATCTCAGAAATTGATTGGCGCCCCAGGACAGTATGCTCAGACCGAAGAGCCCAGCGGTCATGACCCACATCCAGGGACCCAGCAGAATTACGCCAATCAGCGTTCCCAAACCAGCCGCCGATGGGAATAACGTCAGGGGGTGAGTCAGATTTTTCCTGGTCACCGCCTTTTTAATTTCACTGCGTGAAAACCCGTCTTTGGGATCTGGATCCTTTTTCGAACTCATAGTGATTATCCCGTCGGACGAGTGGAAGAGTACCTGTCAAAAAAAAAAATTCACCCCACAGAATGCCGGGGCCGAACAGTATCAATATGTCTCTTTCAGGAATCGCACTTCAACCCGGCTCAAACGATTCTGGTAGGCTCTGGAACTTTCGTCCGGCAATTGTGTGAATGGCCGGTCCGGCCCGATGCCGACGGCGCGAATGCGGTTCGGATCCACCTGGAACTGATCGACCAGGCTTTGTTTGACAGCCGATGCCCGGTTTAACGAAAGCTCGACATTGGCCAGCCGATCACCCCGTGTTCCACTGTGTCCTTCCACCAGAATGCGGAAACGAGGGTAGTTCTCCAACTTCTCGACCAGGGCTTTGATGCTCTCCATTCCCGATTCTTCAATCTGCCCGGATCCACTGTTGAATGGGATGGGATCGACCTTGAGTGTGCCGACCGATGCCAGCCCGGCCCATCCGGATTCGCTTAACGCAGAAAACCCATTGGTCATCGACCCGCTGGAATCGGAAACCCCGCCAAGTGCCATGACCAATTTACCAACCAGCTTATCAAAAAAGATGCGTCGGGGATCACCATCAGGCAATGGACTGCGGGCAAAATCGCCTGCCTCGATCAGAACCTCCACCGTTCGCTCAATGTTCTGGTATAATCCATAGCGGCCGACTTTACCATCCAGATTGATCCCGTACCAATCCAGGGCATTATCGTAGAGGGACTTCCACTGGACCGCAGATATCATTTTTTCTGCCAGGTCCTTGTTCACGCGCTCCAACTGGGCTAATCCATCCACCATCAACTTGGGATTACTGCGGAAGTCCCTCAGGACTTCAAAGTAGGTCGCCAATAAAAGTTCGGCATCCGCCTGCCGCTTCTCGAGAAATCCGCGGTTGCACACCAGGATGTCCACGATCAGTCCACTGGTCGCCTCGGTCCCGAGAATTTTGGAGAATTCTTTATTCTCCAATGCCCGGGAGATCTGCGGCTCCCAGAGCACGGCCACATCTGAGCGCCCATTGACCAATGCCTTGAGTGCCTCCTCGGACCCGTTCACCTCCACCCGCCAGCCGGTTTTCCGCTTGAGGAAATGATCCACCCCAAAATGGGCTCCAATCGTTTTGATGAGATGGTGACTAGGTGATTTCGGGGTGTAGCTGACCCGTATATTTTCATTGGTTTTGAGGTCATCGAGCGACCCGACCACTGATGTTCGGGCAATCATCGCATCACTGCCACGACTCTCCGACAAAACCGCAATAATTGTCCCGGGAAAATCCCGCCTGGCCGCATTCAGTATATAGGAATCGATGGTGAAGACCGCCATGTCGACCTCGCCTTTCACCATCTTCTCCGCCCGTCCTTCATAGTCCCCATCGTCCTGAATCAGCTCCAGTCGATACCCCTGTTTCAATAATCGGGAGACTGTCTCCTGGGACCTGAGTGGATAATATCCGGCATAGGAATCAAGTGCCACGCGAATAATACCCTTCTGCTCGAAGCTGGTATTGGTTTCAGTCGACTTATGCACCTTATCCTGGAGGATCTTGGCAACCAATATCCCTGCAACAATGAATAAAAATAAAAATATGGCGGTGATGGCTTTCCACATAATGTCAGTGATTCCTGATGAAACGGGATCAATTATTTATCAAAATCGAGTGAATCGAAGGATTCAACTTCGGATTTGGTTGTGTCCGTGAGGGCTTGCCTCAATTCTTCGCTGGAGTTGGCTGAGACGTAGTGAGTGACACCCGGGATATTCAGTGCGTGTTCACTGATGGCAAATCCGATGACATGGATTTCGACAGGCGAGTTTTCAACGATGGATCGGGCCAGGGGCACTGGATTATCGTCATTGGATTCCCCGTCAGTGACAATGATGAGTTTATAGGTGCCATATCCGGATTGCTTTCTGGCCTGATCCTCGAGTGCGCTGAAGCCGATGGTGATGGCCTTATAGAGTGGGGTTTTTCCCTGAGGGGTTAATTTAAGGACGTGCTCGGCAACGGACTGGTGGTTGTTCGGACCGAGGGCGACAAGTTCCCGGGTGGGTTGAAACGAAAGCAATCCAAGATGAACGTCGCGCGGCAATTGCTGCAGGAAGGCGACCACTGCTTTTTTGGCGGCATCAATGCGTTTCTCGCCGCCGATTTCCCCGATGGTGTAGGACATGCTGCCACTGGCATCGAGAACGATGTAATAATTCTGGGCGAGCGGATCGGTGGAGAGGTCGGCCCCCTGCCCCTGGATGGCCGGCGGCCAGGAAGCGGGCTGAGCTTGGGGGTCGACGATGGATTCCCTGAGGCCATTCTGATCCGCCAGCTGTTGAGCGGATGTGGAACCAGGAGTCGTTTCCGGGACAGGCTGCACCGTGATTGTATACCCACTCTGCCCGGGATCACATCCAGTCAACAGCCAGGACATGGCTGCCACAACCATGAGGGACAAAAATCCAAAACCATTTTTCATATTCATCATCTCCATGCTTCCAGATTAAAATAATGGTTCAAAGGCACTGGTTTCTGCTTCCACCTGAATCAACCGGAAGACCACCCGACGGGTTGCCTCCCATTCATCCCGAGTCAGGGGCGCACTGACCAAAGCCAGATCCCCGTTGGATTCATATCCCACTCCCTGGGTGTTCGGACGCATGATGCCGTGCCCCACCACACCGAATTGATTCACATCCAATGTGATTCCCAGAGATGTGGCATAATCAACCAGATTCGACTTCACTTCACTGGCCCGGGTATAACTCAGATTTTTTGCCGTCTGACGGATCTTGTTCAGTTCACTGCGGCTGGCGCCATTCTGTTTTTTCTTGAGATAGCCGAGTGGATCGCTGTGCCCTTCAATTGTCATGATGGCTCCCCCATAGGTCGAAACCAATTCCATCACCTTTTGAAATTCCTGTTTATATAATTCTGCCGGGAAGGAATTCTGATTCGGGCTGAAGCGGATTTCGAAGGAATACAATTCATTTTCATCCAGTGAGTTGGCCTGGCTTTTGCGTGAGACGAGTTCAGCGACGGCATCCGGGTCGAACCGGGTTTCCTCGACCTGAGTTTCGAATCCGAAGGATCCCCCAACAATCTCCTGGAACTGGAAATCCGGTCCACTCAATTCAACCGGAGCTTTGAGGAGATTCAGGTTGATAAAAGCTTTCTGGATTTCCTGATTGAGGCTGTTGAAGCGGCGGAGGTAGCTCGAGTCGTGGAAAAACCGTTGATTTCCGGACAGGCCGGAGAGGGCGGCATCGCCAAACATTCCCTGCATATCATCGATGCATTGGGGTCATCAATCAGGATGCCGGCAGAGGATTTCATGAGCGACTTCCATGCCTCATCGTTCTCCTGAGCCAGGCGCAGAACCTCCCGTTCAGCCTCCATCAACCCAGCAACAAATTTGCGGACCGCCTCAGGATTTTTCTCGTGAAAATCCCGTCTGACGGCATAGACATCGGCAATGACGCGGTCCGCCGTGCGGGTGGAG
>JAJOIW010000089.1 GCA_021209225.1 Verrucomicrobiota bacterium | reverse complement strand
CGTGCTGGGTGAAACCTGGATCTCCCACCACGGAAATCACAAGCACGAAGCCTGCCGTGGCGTTCTGGCTGATGGGGTTTCCGATCACCCGATCACGCGAGGCATACGCGATGGGGATGTGTGGGGACCCACGGATGTTTATGGCGTCCGTCTCCCATTACCCGGCGACAGCAAACCCATCATCCTCGGGCAGGTCACCAAAAGAAATGGGGATTTCGACCCGGAGGACAAATGGTTCGGCATGAGACCCACCGACGAACCACTGCCAGCCACCAACAGGAAAAATAACCCACTCATGCCCATCGCCTGGACAAAGTCTTATCAGGTGCCAGGTGGAAAGCCGGGAGTGTCCTTCTGCACCACCATGGGATCGTCCACTGATCTGGAGTCAGCCGGTCTCAGACGCCTTCTGGTCAATGCAGTTTATTTCCTGCTCGAGATGCCTGTGCCCTCCCATGGCACTCAGGTCGACCTGGTCGGAAACTACCAACCCTCCCAGTTCGGGTTCTTTAAAAACGAGCACTTTGTCGAATTGAACCGCCGGCCAATCGATTTCCGACTGAAGTATTGATCCTCCAGCTTGAATGGTTCACAAATGTGGCTTGTTCTCAGCTTCCCTGAGCAGGCCGCTTTTTTATTTTTTGAAGTTGGGCAGGAGTCATTCTGCGGATGGCCAGAGTCTCAGATGGGGTCACTGGCGGATGCCTGGGATGCTGGATTGCCTGGGATGTTGGATGGGGTGCGGACAAAGATAATCGATTTATAGGTTCCCCAGAACCGCTCACTTTTCAATCGATCCGCCGTCGACTTGTCGCCACCCAGAATAATCAGGACCTTGGGTTTTTGAGAGGTGGCATCTTTGTAAGTCAGGCATCGGAGTGCCCCGGATCCATCTCCAACATCCCCATGCTCGATCAATATGGATCCCAGGCTGTTGACTGATGTCAGACAACTGACACCATTTTCCTCCAGGTTCAGCACAATACATTCGCTGATCCTGATGCACTTCTGCTGCATCCTTGAAATTTCCCGTTCGATCATGGATTTTTCATCGAGAAAATCGCTGCTGTGTATCCATTGTATTTTTGCTGGAATGGTGGTGATGGAGTCGATGACCATATATTCAGTCGTTAAAATCTGGGATTCTGACCGGATCCGGAATGGAGGTTGGAGCCAGGCGGAATCTGTTTTCTGTCCTGGAAACGACAGATCTGTCTGAAGTCTTTACACATTTAGTTCTGGATGAGGCTGAATTTTGTGGTCTGGCCATCGAAGTGATTGATGAGCAGGCAGGTGGTGGGATCCTCTTCCTGAGGGAGTGTCTCAAATGAGTGTCCATGAGGGATTGCTCCTGCCGGGAAAGGAATGTGGATTGGAAGGGATTGAACAAATGGATGCGGGGTGGTAGGATGCTCGGAAAATGGCAAGCATCGTTGAAGGATTGATATACGTTATTCGAGACAACATCGACACTGACCAGATTATCCCGGCTCAGTATCTCAACCTCGTTCCCACCATTCCCGAGGAATATGAGAAATTGGGAAGCTACGCGCTGATTGGCTTACCTGACATCCAATATCCGACCCGGTTTGTCAAAGAGGGGCAATTGGATACCGAGTTCCCCATCATCGTCGCGGGAAGAAACATGGGTTGTGGAAGTTCCCGTGAGCACGCTCCCATTGCTCTGGGTTCAGCGGGTGTCAAGGTCGTGCTTGCCGAAAGCTTTGCCCGGATCTTTTTCCGCAATTGTGTGGCCACTGGTGAGATTTACCCATGTGAATCCGTGGACCGGCTCTGCGATATTCTCACAACCGGGCAATTTGTGTCGGTGGATCTCGATGCCTGCACCGTATTTGTGCGGGATACCGGGGTGACCTATTCCTTCAAGCCACTGGGTGATGTGCGGCCTGTGGTCGATGCGGGTGGCATCTTCAACTATGCGCGTCAAACCGGGATGATTAGTGCCTGATCACACATGAATCTTGCGGATTTGCGGAAGGAATATACTGCCCACGGGTTGCGGCGTGCCGACCTTCATGCCGACCCGATCGATCAGTTCTCACATTGGTTCAAAGCAGCGGTGGATGCGGGTGTCTGGGAGCCGAATGCCATGGTGCTGAGCACCTTGGGCCCTGATGGGTACCCGGCCTCCCGCGTCGTCCTGCTCAAAGGGCTGGAAAACCGGCAGTTTCTATTCTTCACAAACTACCAGTCTCACAAAGGCCAGGAGATTGCTGCCAACGGAAATGTGGCACTCAATTTTTTCTGGCCCCAGCTGGAACGGCAGATCCGCATTTCCGGAATCTGCCGGAAGCTGAATGAAGCAGCTTCAGAGAATTATTTTCAGGGACGCCCGCGTGCCAGTCAGATTGGAGCCTGGGTTTCCAATCAAAGCCAGGTTATTGCGGACAGGCAGCATCTCGAGGACAGATTCCGGGCGTTGGAACTGCAATGGTCCGGCAGGCAAGTGCCCCGTCCACCGCATTGGGGTGGCTACAGTGTGGATCCCCGATCATTGGAATTCTGGCAGGGGCGGATTGGCAGATTGCACGACCGGTTCCTCTACACCCGGCAGTCTGATGAGAGCTGGGAGATTTTGAGGTTGGCTCCCTGAGTCGACAGGTCCCCCACTGATTTCCCAGGGATTCCACTCTGGGCTTTCCCGCTTGCGGTTGTTCAGTCCCAAGTGGCTCAAAGCCCTTTTCCATCCCATCCGGGAATGCCTCTGCCTCATCCTTTGCGTGGCTTTGTGCCATGGTGGCCTCTTCAATGAGGCAGCAAGGGTGAATGGACTGGCAATTTGTGATGCCCACACTAGAATAATCCGATGAAATCCATCCGTTGGCTTGTTGTATGTTTCTTGGTTGTCTGCGGGGCCATTGATCAAGCAGCCGCTCAGGCGCGTGAAGCGGCATCATCCTCCCGATCCCTGGCGGATCTTCTGTCCCAAACCCTGGAACATGCGGATTCCAACCGTGAGCAATTGGAGACCGCGTTGAAACGGGTGCCGGATGGTCAGCGGGCGGGTATGGAATTTCTGATTGCCCACATGCCAGCGGAGGACAGCCGGCTGCTTTCCGCACAATACCTGCTGGAGAATGTCGAATACGCCTATCGGGCACGGAATCAGTTCGCCTGGGCCCGCGAAGTTCCAGATGAACTTTTCCTCAATGATGTGCTTCCATATGCCAGCATTGATGAAAGGCGCGATCCCTGGCGTCGGGAATTTTTTGAGAAGTTCTCCCCACTGGTAAAGGATTGCCAGACATGTGGGGAGGTCGCTCAGGTTTTGAACCGGGATATGTTCAAAATGATCGAGGTCTCATATCATGCCACGAAGCGTCCGCGCCCCAATCAAGGGCCTATGGAGTCCATTGAAGCGGGTTATGCCAGTTGCTCCGGTTTATCCGTCCTCCTCATTGATGCCTGCCGTGCCATGGGGGTGCCAGCCAGGTTTGTCGGCATCCCCCGATGGGCAACAAAACGAGGCAACCACAGCTGGGTGGAAATCTGGGACACAGAATGGAAATTCACCGGCGCCTGTGAATTCAATCAAAAAGGATTGAATGAGGCCTGGTTTACCGGAGATGCCTCACAGGCCATCCCCGGCCATCCGATGCACGGGATCTACGCGAGTTCCTGGAGATCCTCCGACAAATCTTTTCCCTTGATCTGGGATCTCAGGAATAGTTCCGTCGATGCGGTGGATGTCACAGCGCGGTATGCCGGAGCTGTGCCTGCCCCCCAATGCGCC
>JAJOIW010000037.1 GCA_021209225.1 Verrucomicrobiota bacterium | reverse complement strand
AAATCGGCATCCAGAGTTGTCTGCAAATCATGCCCGCCGGAGGGTGGGCGGTTGCGGACGATGTCCGACGCCTGGCGCGCCCAATTTTCCTGGGCATCCGATCGGTTCTCCACGAGATGGGTCAAAGCAATTTTCTCCAGGCCTGCAGGCGTGTATGCCGGGTGACCAATTGGGTGGGCAAAATCCTCACCATATGGATAGTATCGCCGGTTTTTCCCGTCGATCAGCCGGTTTTCTGCTAAGGGGCGGCCTTTGATATCGAGGATACGACCGAGGGCCATCTGGTGAGCTGGATTGGAATCACGCTTGTCGTGAAGTTGCATGAACTCGACGAATTTCGGGCGGAGATGTCCGCCGAGTTGCCAGGTGGACTGATAGAGTAATATGGCGGTGAAGGAGAGAATCAGCCCCCAGCGGAGCAGAAAAAACGGGGCGCGGTTGACTGGAGTGCGCTTGTGATTGGAAGCCAGGGGAGTGATGAGGCTGACCCAGGCAATGCGGAGGCAGAACGAAAAGAGGACGACTTGAATAGCGACAACCATGCCAGGCCATCGGTCGGCAGTCATGAGTGAGGTCAGAGTTTCAGTCATCCAATTCATGGCTTGTGGTATGGAACAGTATGGGTAGGGAAAGTGCGGTGAATGGATTTATTTGACGAGATGTTTTTTCAGTCGTTGCTGGGCGCGTCTTTGAATTTGTTGAGGGATGTTCATGGGGCCTGAGTCCTGGGGTAAGGGACAGATAGGCGGCACTGGAGCTACTGGCATCAGCTTTTTTCGCCTCATCGCATTCATCGGTGTGATAAATTCTGATGCCATCCAGGCAGTGGGTGGTCGCCCAACCGCGCATACGCCGCTTCACATAACAACGATAATTGTAGGTGGTGGGGAGAATAGTGATGTGATCGAGCCAGCCGGCGTGGACGACTTCGTTGAGTGAAAGCTGATCATCGACGTCATTCCGGTAGTGTGATCGGCCACGTTGGATGATGGATTGACGCAATTCCCTGCTGGCGCGGACATCCCAGAATGTGACCCCTGCATTAAAAAAATTGCCCGTGTAGAAGCCTCCTTCCAGGTATCGACCGCCTGCGTGTTCGACGACGGCTCCAAGAATTCCTCCTTTGAGAAGCTTTGGAATTTCCGGGATGGGTTGGAGGCAAAGAACGTCGTGACCATCGACCACCAGGGCATAGTCAGCGTCCAATTCATCGATAAAGAGCCATCTTCTGAAGTCAGCGTCGCGAATGGCGGTTGAATACGTTGGGTCGGGCTCACGGAGGTGGTAGTGGATACCCGGCACCTGATTGACAGGCAGCTCAGATGCCAGAATAAAGGCATGCAGTTCCAGGAACGGATTGATCCGAAAGCTGGAGAAAGTGCGATCCAGTTGTTCGGCATGGGAGCCAAAAACAGTGGTCGTCACTATTTGTCTGGGGGGGCGAATGGTCATGGGTTCTTATTTCGGATTCGGCGGAACGCCGGATTTCGGGAGAAATTGTATTTCGGATTCCAGAAGGAGTAGAATAGGGATTCAGCCCAGCGGGACAAGCCGGGAAAATGTTCGAGCAACCAGTGTGCCCGGGACGAATGGGATGATCCATGAACTGCTCCGGCCTGGTCTACCGCCTTGGATTCTCCCCGCCACACCACCGGGTAATCACTCTGCTGGGGAATGGATTCAAGTATGGGACATTCCCGGATTTTTTTTGCTCTCACGTGGAGCAGGACCCGGTATCCGTTGATTAAGTTTGCCCTTGCGCCAAGTTTTTCAGGATCTGTGACTTCGTACCAATGGAAGCCAGGCCCGTACTCCATGGCAACGACCGATTCAATCGCGAAACCATTCTGAGGCGTCAGTACTCTGTAAAATAATTCCGGGCTGAACTGATAGAATCCATGGCCTGAATAATTATTCATTGTTGTGAATCCGAGGAATGTGCCCCCGGGTTTTACGAGCTCCAGGGAATTTCTGAGAGCCTGGGGATAGTTGAAGACGTGTTCCAGAGTTCCTATGTCGCAGACGGTGGAAAACCTGTCTGGGAATTTACTCAGATCCACCGGTTGATTGAGATCGTGTACCCATGTGGCACCTTCGTAGTCCGAGGCATCGAGAGTAATCAATTGGCGGGCACCCAGATATTTCCAGAAATTTCCGGAATGCGGGCGTTGTGAAGCAATACTTATGGCGGCCATCCCCTGGGGGTCCATGTGAGCGAGGAGTTGGCGGGTTTCTTTGATTCCCGGGAAGTAGTGCTGACAACCGAGTGTGAGTGTCGATGAGAAATCAACACCCTCCCGCTGGCACTTCAAGAGCATCCGCACCACTTCCGAATCCAGACCCATGAACTGAGAATCTCTCTGGATCCGGGGATCCGTCAATGTCAAATCAGAGATGGAAAATCATCCCTGCATGCAACAGAGGAGAAGAATGCCAGGGAGAGATTCCATAGCTGCCAGTTCCGCGAGGCACTCAACCTTGCTGGAATGGGAATGGTGGAGTCATCCGTTGAATCTGCGAATGAGGAATTTCATATGAGGGTTGAGCTTATCTGCATTTTTGAAAGGAACTGGAATTTGATGCCCGATTGGATTCATGACTCGATTTTCAATCCCACAAAAGGTACGGTGGTGGAAATCCTGGTGTATGAAAAAATTTATGAGAGGAATTTGAAAAGAAATGAAAGGATACAAAAAGTCAAACCCATGGGAAGTGGAGGGTGAGGTATGGAGTCTTTGGCGGTGGGTTCTGACACTGGGCGTGATGCTGCTGGGGATGGGATGCGTCTGGGGTGTGGATTCCCGGCCGAATGTCATCTGGGTTATGGCGGATGATCTTGGGTATGGGGATATTGGGTGTTTTGGTCAGAATGAGATTGCCACGCCGGAGCTCGATCAGATGGCGGCTGAAGGAATGAAGCTGACCAATTTTTATGCGGGAGCGACAGTTTGTGCCCCTTCGCGTTGTGTTCTGATGACCGGATTGCACACTGGGCACGCATATATTCGAGGCAACCGTGAGGTTCAACCGATGGGGCAATGGCCGATACCAGACGGGACAACCACGGTAGCCGAAGTATTCAAGTCCGCAGGATACCAGACCGGGCTGGTGGGAAAATGGGGGTTAGGGGGGCCGGATACCGAGGGAATTCCCACGCGGCAGGGTTTTGACTATTTCTTTGGATACCTGTGCCAGAGACATGCCCACAATTATTACCCGGAATTCCTCTATAAAAATTCCGAACGCATCTATCTTGAGGGGAATGTTGTACAGAATGAGCGACTGGATGGGGCTGGGTCAGCAACTGAAAAAGCTCAGTTCAGCCATGATATTTTCATGTCGGAGATACTGGCATTTATCGACCGTCATAAGGAGTCACCCTTTTTTCTATATTGCGCATTGACCATCCCACATGCCAACAACGAAGGTGGCCAGAAGGGTATGGAAGTGCCAGACTTCGGGCCATATGCGTCGCGGGACTGGCCAGAACCTCAAAAGGGTCATGCTGCCATGATCACGAGAATGGATGGGGATATGGGCCGCCTGTTGCAGAAACTCCGGGATGAAAAACTGGATTCCAGAACCCTGGTCATCTTCACGAGTGACAATGGCCCGCATCGAGAAGGAGGCAACAATCCCGATTTCAATAACTCAAATGGGCCCTTGCGCGGGATAAAACGGGACCTGTTTGAAGGAGGAATACGCGTCCCAACCATCGCCTGGTGGCCGGGAACAATCCATCCGGGGACAAGTTCCGATCACATCGCCTATTTCGGGGATTTCATGGCCACTGCGGCAGACATTTCTTCAGCTTCCATCCCCAAAGGATTGGACTCCATCAGCTTCCTCCCAACGCTGACCGGGTCGGGAAATCAAAAAAATCACCCCTACCTGTATTGGGAATTCCATGAACAGAAACATCGACAAGCCGTCAGAAAAAACCAGTGGAAAGCCATCCGCCAACAGAATGGAAAGGTCATGCTTTTTAATCTGAATGACGATGTGGGAGAAATGAACGACCTGGCACTCAACAATCCTGATGTGGTGCGGGAATTGGTCGGATTGATGGAGCAGGCACATACACCCTCCCAATTCTGGACATTGGACATTGGACAGAAATCAGGTCAGTGAGCACACAGCATATGAGAAATTTCTGGAATTTTTATACCGCCGGCCGGATTATTTTTGGAGCCGGTGTGGTGAATCAACTGGGCAGAATAATCCGGGACCGCTGCCTGAAACGGGCATTGATTATCACGGATCGGCAACTCATTCAGGTCGGTCATCTGGCAAGGCTGGAGGAATCATTGCCATCCGTCACGAATCTTGAATGGACTGTGTTTGATGGTGGGGAACCGGAACCGACTATCGAGACAGCCTGGCAGGCCTGTGAACTCGCCCGCGAATTCTCCCCGGATGTCCTTGTTGGATTGGGCGGTGGGAGCAATTTGGATCTGGCAAAAATTGTGGCATGTATTGCCCGGCATGGGGGCCAACCCAGCGATTATTTTGGGTTTGGGAAGGTTCCTGGTCCGACGATTCCGGTGATCGCCGTGCCGACGACCTCCGGCACAGGCAGTGAGGTGTCCCACGCTGCGGTGCTCACGGACAATTCAAACCACCTTAAGGTCAGCACCCTGAGTCCCCACTTTCGCCCATCTGTAGCCATGGTTGATCCGGAACTGACCTACAGCTGCCCGGCCAAGGTGACCGCCGACAGCGGCATGGATGCTTTGACTCATGCCATAGAGGCTTATACAAACATCCATCATTCCCTTCTGCCAGTGGATCCGGGCCGTGAGGTGCCCTATGATGGAAAAAATCCGCTGACCGATATACTTGCGGAGAAAGCGGTCCGACTGATTGGCAGGCACCTGGTGACGGCCGTGATTGAGCCGGGGAACACAGTTGCCAGGGAAGGCATGAGTCTGGCGTCCATGCTGGCGGGCATGGCCTTTTCCAATTCCGGAGTTGCCATGGTGCATGGGTTGGAGTATCCGATTGGAGGTGAGCACTTCTGTTCACATGGAGCAGGCAATGCCCTCCTGCTCCCGTATGTGATGGCCTATAACCTCCCCGCAAGAACCTATGAACTGGGACAAATTGCCAATTGGCTTGGCGCTCCCACGGATGGGTTGAGCCCGGAGCAGGCAGCCCAGGTGGCAATTGATCAGGTCTCACAGCTCAAGAGCCGGACAGGTATCCCGATGAGACTGAGGGACCTGGGAATTCCCAGAGAGGCATTACCCAGATTCGCCAGGAAGTCGGCCGGCATTGAGCGATTGATGCAGCTAAGTCCCAGGTCACTGTCAGAAGAAGAACTTTTAGGGATTCTGACTTCGGCATATTAGTCTGGCTGCCGTTATAGGAAGTGTATTTAATGGGCTGGTCGGACGCCTTGGGTCCGATTGAGCCGGAGACAATCAAATTAGAAAATCTGTCGGAGAAACTAAAAAAGTGAAAGCCGTCATTCTTGCAGGGGGATTCGGTACCCGAATCAGTGAAGAAAGCGCCATCAAGCCAAAGCCCATGATCCACGTTGGCCCGCAGCCGATTCTGTGGCATATCATGAAAATCTATTCCTATTACGGGATCAACGATTTCATCATCTGCTGCGGGTATCGCGGGGATTTGATCAAGAAATACTTTGCGGAATATGCCCTGTCCAATTCCGATGTTTCGTTTGATTTGCGGACGGGTGAGATGGTGACGCACCAAAACACGGCCGAGCCATGGAAAGTGACTTTGGTGGACACCGGGGCAAACTCCATGACTGGGGGTCGTTTAAAGCGGGTTCAGTCCTATGTTGGCGATTCGACATTTTGTATGACCTACGGAGACGGGGTGTGCGATGTGGCGATTGATAAACTGATCGCTTTCCATCAATCCGAGAAGCGGTATGCGACATTGACCGCTGTGCAGCCGGATGGCCGGTTTGGGGCATTTTCCCTGAGGGACGGAACACATTCGGTCGATCACTTCAAAGAGAAACCCAAAGGGGATGGGGCCTGGATCAATGGAGGCTTTTTTGTGCTGGAGCCACAGGTGTTTGACTACATCGATGGCGACCACGTGGTATGGGAGCGTGAACCGATGATGAACCTGGCACGGGATGGACAGCTGTCGGCCTACCGACATGAGAATTTCTGGCAGTGCATGGATACCCTGCGGGATAAAAATGTGCTTGAAGACCACTGGAATTCCGGCAAAGCACCGTGGAAAAAATGGTCCTGATTCGAAGCTTCACAAAGGTATGATAGTTGTTGATCAAGCTCTGCAGTCCCGACAGGCGAATGGCCGGCCATTAAAGGTTGGAGTGGTGGGGTGTGGGTTTCTGGGGAGCGCACTTGCCCAACAGATTATCGACCACATGCCGGGAATGGAATTGAGCTGTATCGCCACGAGGACAGCGCAAAAAGCACTGGACGTCTACTCACGGAGTCAGCGGGGAGAGTCAGCCGTTGTGGTCAACGACCTTTCAGAACTCAACCAGAGAATCAAGCTGAGTCGACCCTCAGTGACAGAGGACCCTCTGCTGATGAGTCAGGCGGATGGAATTGAGGTTATTCTGGATGCATCGGGCTCGCTGGAAATGGGTGCTTTAGTCGCCCTGAAATGTATAGATACAAACAAGCATCTGGTGCTGATCAATGCAGAACTGGATGCCACAGTGGGGCCGATTCTCTATCATAAGGCCAAGCAGAAAGGATTAATAATCACGGGCACTGATGGAGACCAGCCAGGAACACAGCTCAACCTGCTCCGATTCGTGCGGACCGCAGGTCTCAAGCCACTCGTGGCAGGGAATATCAAAGGCCTCCAGGATCATTACCGCACCCCGGACACACAAAAGGCGTTTGCTGCCGAATGGGGCCAGAATCCATGGATGGTCACCAGCTTCGCCGATGGAACAAAAATCTCCTTCGAACAGGCACTGGTTGCCAACGCCACAGGATTCCGCGTCAGTCAGCGCGGCATGATCGGCATGGCTTTCAAAGGACATGTGGATGAGTTGACCACGCGCTACAACGCCGATGAACTCAAAGCTCTGAATGGCATCGTCGATTATGTGGTCGGCCCGCAGCCCGGACCAGGTGTCTATGTCATCGCCCTGGAGGAGAATCCAAATCGCCAGCATTACCTGAAGTATTTCAAAATGGGTACTGGGCCACTTTATTGCTTTTACACCCCATATCATTTGTGTCATCTGGAGGCGCCCATCTCCGCGGCCCGAGCTGCGTTGCTTGGGGATGAGGTGGTTTCCCCATCACATGGACCGATAGTGGACGTGATCACCATGGCCAAAAGACCCTTGAAAGCCGGGGAAAAAATTGACGCCATAGGCGGGTTTTGCACCTATGGTGTATGTGAGAATGCCGATGTCACCTACCGCGATCGGCTGGTGCCTGTTGGATTGGCTGAAGGGTGCGTTTTAAAACACGACCTCCCCATGGATTCACCTTTGACCTGGGACGATGTGATTGCTGGACCAACGACCATTCTGACGGAGCTTCGCCGCGAGCAGGAGAAGCACTTTATGGATTCCGCCGGATAAAAAATCCATCATCCCCCGATGCGAAGGCAGTGGACAGATGACGACAGGACTGTCACTTGCGGGTGGCCTTCCAGGGGAGTGATACCGGGTTACCCTCATACTCGAATGTGACCGTGCCGGACATCCGGCCATCTTCGATCGTGCCTTCGGTTTCAAATTTCATGGTATCATCGGGATTTGAAGTCCTGTAGCGAATAGTCCGACCATCGAGCACCCCATCTTTCAGGGGCACTTCCCAATCGTCGGTGCCAATGGTTCCCATTAAGATTTCTCCCTCTTTGACATGGATGTCGAGAAGTGCCTTCATGGGTTCGCGCTCGGGAACAGAAAGAACCCAATCCCATTCTCCATCAATATCCAAGGGTTCGCGGGTGGCTGTCCAATCTCGCTCATTGCGGTTGCCGCCGCCTTGAAACGTCTGTTTTCCTTCGATTGTATTGCCATTGATGATGCCAACGTAGGTCCCGGCGATCTCGCGTCCATTCCACGCCCGGACGTAATGGACTGTCAGTTCATTGCCGATCAGTTCAATTTTTCCGACTGGTGCGGTATCATTCTGGAAGCCGGAGATGCGGCCACTCCAATTTTCACCCATACGCTCAATTACAAGGGAATTTGTCCGTTCCTGGTTTCGCATCTGAGTTGTCCACTTCCAGGTGCCACTGGGATCGACTTTAGCTGAAGGTGATTTTTCTGCTTTGCGGCGGGCCATCCATGGCATCTCAACCTGGTGTTCAGGGACGGAGTAGGTGCCAAGGATCCGATTCCCTTCAACTGTTCCCTTATAGAAAACCTGTATGACGGACTCATCGAACCGGGTTTGGATATTAAAGCTGATGGACTGACCATCCACCAGGCCGTCTTTCATGCGGACGATGCCCTCGCGTCGATCACTCTTCAAGGCTCCATTGATTTTGTCGCCATCCTGAGTCACCTGCATCGTCACCACACCTTCAACATCCGTCGCCACTGGGGCCGTCCAAAGCCATAACCCACTCACATCGCCATCGGCAGCTCCTGCCTTCCCGGTCCATGTCAGTGAAATAAAAACCATCACCAATAAATACAAATATGTGTGTCTGTGCTTCATAATTTATCTGAGTTTTGGGTCATTCAGCGGATGAATGACAATAAGGTAAAAGGAATGGTATATATTTAAAATGACATTGTCCTGGATTTCAATGAAAAATCCCGGGTGTGAGAAATTTTATGGTTTGAGGTGTTCCTGCAGGCCAAGGATATTTTCCTGGAGCACCTGCAGTGAGTCCCTCTGCTCCAGGTGATCAATGATGCCTATCGGGCCAGCATATCCCGAATCGAGCACTGCCTGAATCATGGATTTTTCATGGGTTCCAGACCCAATGGTCAGGATTTTTGGTTTTTCTTCGGCGTTCATTCCATTGAGATTCAGACATAATAGATACGGGCTCAATTTGTGGATGAATTGGCTGAAGTCATCGATCCGGTCGTGAGCGTGGTGGAAGTTATATACAATTCCGACATGGGGCGCATTGAAGTGTGTTCGTATATATTCGCAGACCTGGATGAGGTTTTCCGGCTGGCCTCCCCAGCCACCATGGTTATACAAACCGAAGAACGACCCGAGAGATCGGCATTCATCGACAACCGGCCTGAGGATTTCTGCTGCCAGGCGTACCCGTTCGGCCTGAGAATCTGCCTGCGGACTCGGAGCCGTCTTCCAGATCTGGGGAGACATTTTATATTTTCTGAATAGATCAAAAGCATGGGGATGGACGTCCCAGAAGGCGGTCATTTCAATATGATGTTTCTGGTATTCGAGAATTTCCGTTTCAAAGGAATCGACATGTTCCTGTCTCCAGTCATAGGCGACACGGCGGAGGCCGAGGTGCTGAAGCATGGCGACCCGCTCAGCCGGAGATCGATGGGTCGAATCAAATGGAACAATGCACCAGGCCACCAGGTTGGGGATGGAGAAATTCGGGGCGGCCTGGCTGAGGCGGGATGCTTGAACCGATCCACCCAAATATGCCACAGCATTTTCAATGACTTTCAAGGCATGAGGATTGCGGTAGACCGGGAATGTTTCGTGGCCTGGACGGAAATAAAAGACCTTTCCACGACCGATATTCCAGACCATGCCACTGCGGAACCATTCTCCTGCATCCCAGGTTTCATGGAAAACCACAGCATCGGGCTCCGGGACGTGGAAGGGCTCAGCATACATCTCGGTCGAAGGCAGCTGGAAACTGAGAGGCAGTCCCTGGGCGATCGGATGGCTGATGGATTGCACCTGCATGGTGGAAGGTTTTCCATCCGCTCTCCATCCGGGAAAGCAACAATTGGGCAAGTCCACCCGCACATCAAATCCCGAGCGCTTCCCGCCAAGCGCCAGGAAAAATGGTGTCACACTCGAACTGGCATGGGGCGGGGTGCGGCCTGGCGGAGGAATGAATTCAAATCGGCTTGGATGGGTTGCATCGGGGAGTGAGAATTTCCGGTGAGCGATCTCCCGGGTTTTTTCATTCATTGCCTCCATGAATGGAGTTGCCCAATGGGCGGAGTGCAGGGCAATGAGGGCGAGTTTTCCCTCCCGGATACGCTCAATGACCGGCGCGGCTTCTTCGGGGGAAATTTCTCCATGCCTGACGTGCCCCCACCAGATTAAAACATCGGTCGCATCCAGTAATTCAGGGGCCAAACCTTTGTGGGGGGAATCCAATGAAGCATGGGAGATGTGGAAGCGGGAATCGAGGTGATCTCCGATGATTTCACCCAGCCATTTGTCGTAGGTTGGTTTTTGGGCTGGTTGCCGTTCATCCCAGATGAGCACACGCACTGGGTCCGCCGGGAACCCTGGGTGAATGCTGCCGGAAACGCCAGCGCAGATAGTCAGCTGAGCCATAAATTGAATTGCCTTTTTCATGAATTGAAACCGGATTAATTTGGATACCATCCATATACCATGGATTCTGGCATGAACCCAAGCACCAAGCAGTCGGGAATATGAAAAAGACAGGTCGGGTTGAAGCATTGGAACTTGTCAAGGCACATAAGTGGCAGGATATATATTTCCAAATGTTTGTCACATACAGGATAAGAATGATTTGGATGGTGCTGGTGGTGATCATTGGGACCTGCCTGGCAGGGTTATCGAATGGGGTGATGGGAATGCCATCCGATCCGGGGATATACGCGCAATTTCATTCGGGCAACAATCAATGGATATGCCAGCTGGACTACCAGCGCACTCCCCGGTTGGTTGCGAACTTCATCGGCCTGGCTGAAGGAACACGCACCTGGTTTGACAGCCACAACTGGGAATTTTCAAAAAAGCGGCTATACGATGGCACAGAAGTTTACCGTGTCATCAAGGGGTTCATGCTTCAAGGAGGATCTCCAAACAACAGAACCAGTGGAACTCCGGGATTCTATATCAGGGATGAGTTCCACCCCGATCTGCGCTTTGAAAATCCCGGTGTGTTGGCAATGGCCAACAGTGGACCGAACACGCTGGGCAGCCAGTTCTTTATCACACTGGCCCCCACACCCTGGTTGAATAATATCAATCCGGTTTTCGGGAAAGTGATTGAAGGAATGGACCAGATCATTTCCCTGGCGGAGGTTCCTGTGGATGCCGATGACAGACCCCTCTCACCTTGGATCATAGATCGCATCGAAATTCTGCGGATTGGCACTGAAGCCGAATCGTTTTCCGCCACATCCTTGCAGGACCCACTGCCTGAACTCCAGGGATTCCAGAAGGTGAGAATCCAGGACACTCAACCCATCCTCAGAATCACCTGGGAAGCGGGCCCCACGGACTTCCGAGACACTCTGTTCTGGACGGGCGATTTCAAAAATTGGACCATCCGTCCATTGGGGAATCAGCCGAATGTCAACTTACTCCTCAACCTGGGCAACAACACAGCCGCCGTGATGCAGGACATTTTCCCAACAAATTTCTTTGTTGTTCTGCGCGCGGATGCAGACTGAAAACCTGACAGCGGGCAATCATTCCCGCGGGGAATCGGATTTATAGAAAAGCACGTGCTGCCTGGGCAATCCATCATAGCTTTTGTCCAGGACCAGTCCGGAAAACCGGGCTTCTTTATCCACCTGATCGCGACTCATTTTGTGAAGCTCTTTGATTGGGACCAGTGGGTCCTCTTTGCGATACTCAATCCAGACAATCTGACCGCCTGGTTTGAGGGCCTTTTTCATTGCCTGGATCATTTCATACGGGTGGGAGAACTCGTGGTAGACATCGACCATAATCGCCAGATCAACGGAATTCTCCGGGAGCTTGGGATCATCAATGGTTCCCAGAATCGGGATCACATTGTGAACGTTGTAATTCTCCAGTTTCTCTTTCAGGATATCGAGCATCTCCTGCTGGATATCGACGGCGTACACGTTTCCTTCGGGACCAATCAATGGGGCAATGCGGCGTGTGAAATAGCCTGAGCCCACCCCGATATCTGCCACATTCATCCCCGGCTTGAGGTCCAGGTTGCGAATCAGTTCCATGGGACGCTCCTCCAACTCCCTTGAGGAACGCTCCAGCCAGCCAGCTCCCTGATGTCCCATCACATGAGAAATCTCACGCCCCAGAAAAACTTTTCCCGTCCCATCACGCGATGGAACTTCCATCATGGAGTAAATTTCTGGTCGCAATGAATCAGCCACCTTCTCTTCTTCAGCGGTCACCACAGAACCCATCAAGGCAATAAACACAACCCCCAAGAATCCAGGACACCCAATCCATCGATCCCGGCACAGCAGATTTTTTCCGACCATGACCTAAGCATCTCTTTCCATTCCATTTTGGCAAATTCTTTTTCCAGAACATAGATGCGGAATGTGTGTCCAGATTTCAGGTCGGGCATGGCACTTGAATATGCCAGGGATTGATGCCGACATGAACACTGAGATTGTTCATCCGGAATGAATGATGCTGCTGAATATTCAGAGAATGGAGCCATTGACCGGCCTGGGGTGACTTCGATTGGCACGGGATTGAGCAGGCGGAAAGGCAAAAGCTGAGAATAAAAAATTTTCTTGGGGCGTCATGAATGTCAGTTCAGAATGTCCGCGAATGACGAGAATTGGGATCTACGGTGGGTCCTTTGACCCGGTGCACCATGGCCACTTGCTTGTGGCACAGGCGGCATTGGACGAATTGGGACTGAGCAAGGTGGTGTTTGTGCCAGCTGCACGGTCGCCATTCAAGACCGGAGTCAAGTCCAGCTCCGGATAAAATGCGTATCGAGATGTTACAACTGGCGCTGGCGGGCCGGCTGGATATGGATGTGAGTTCGTGGGAAATTGAACGGGGAGGCATTTCTTATACAGTGGACACCATACGTTATTTCCAGGCTGTCTATGAGACTCTGGAAATATTCACTCTCATTGGTGCCGACCAGTGTGCGGGTTTGGCCCGATGGAAAAGTGCCGGTGAATTGCGATTGATGACCCAATTTGCCGTGATTCCCCGGCCAGGATTACCGGATGCACGGCTCCCGGATGGATTCAAGGGAACATTCCTCCGCGGGTACCTGGTCAATATCTCCTCAACCACCATCCGCGCAAGGTTGGCGAACCACCTCCCGATCCAATGGATGGTTCCTCCCGAAATTGATGATTTTATCCGCAGAAATTCCCTTTATCTTTAGCTTGAAAGGAGTATTATGGCGCCAATGGATTCGAGAGAGTTCGCAACCTATATCGCTCAAATCGCTGATGACAAACAAGGTGAGGATATTCTCATCCTGGATGTTCATGAGATCTCGGGGATCACAGATTACTTCGTGGTGATTACCGGCACCAGTGAGCCACACCTCAAAGCCATCGTTTCAGAAATTCAAAGACGGACCTTGGCTGAACATGGAGTGGACCCCTATGGCACCGATGGAAAACTCCCATCCAGCTGGTGCGTGATCGATTACTTTGATGTCATCGTTCACGTCATGACAGAAAGCGCCCGGTCGTTCTATTCATTGGAAAGCCTCTGGAAGGATGCCCCTCGGGTTAAACCTGGAACCATTGCTGGTCGAGAAATTGTCCTCAGACCAGAATCTCGCCATCAGCGAATGATCTGATCAGAACCGGCACACTCAAGAGCTGCTGGTGTCCTCAGATCGGAAAGGAAAATGTCCTGATTCTCAGGCCAAGGATTTTTGTCCTCCCGAATCATGGATCTGCTTCTGCCCCGGGCCCCACATCACCGGTCAGTCCCCATAAACCTTGTGTCAGTCCGTCCCCTCCTCTGAACCGTCTATGCCGCAAGTGAAAAAAATGGATGGTTGACATCCGGGAATTTTCCTTGGCTCAGGAGTTCCATCCTGCTCCATACCGTGACTCGCCAGTGAATGCCATATTTATAGAATTCTGCCGGGTTTGAAATACCTCAAGTGAAAACTTATATCAATCCTCAAGTCACCTTGGGAAATCATAATACCTTTCTTCATCTTGTGATATCTGGTGCATCAACAGGTCAAATATATATTTATTTTCGAAGGGTCAATTTGATATCAGTGAAGATCAGATTTCCTGCGTGTTCAGAGGCGGGAGTTGAGTTTCAACATGCGGACGGGACAGGTTTTCTGACAGGTCGACGATCGAGTTGATGGCATTGCGGAAATCCACAAGTCCTGTCGACGGAAGAATGATGGAATCCCGTCTGCCATTGACATCTTCGGTGATTCTTAAAAATCGGCCTCTGGCATTTTCTCTCAGAGTCAGAAAAAAGGTTTTTCTTTCGATTTGTACAGTTTTGGATACGAGTACATCATCATTGGTCTGGTGATTAGGAGCCGGTTTGGAGCTGGCAAGTGGCTCCTTTTTTGTCCTGACCCCAGTGGAGGCCCATTGTCTTTCTGTCATAAACATCATAGGCAAATTGACGGCAAATGTAGTTCTCTATTCAATGATTTGGCAAATTGAGGAAAAGAATTAAAAGAGATAGGGTCTGGATCCGGATGGCCCTTTGGCGAGCCTCACAACCCAGAGTGAGGACGTGATCATGAAAAAGACATGGGTCATTCCGACAATTCCTTTCCAAAACTGGTAGTACTTCGTTTGCGAGTCGGATGATGAGAGGATTTCGGTATTGGATTGAGCCGCCTGGATTGCCTCATCATTGGCTGCCATTCGTGTGGTGACAAACGAGGGATAGATGACCAGGCTTCCCAGCAGAGCGATAAAAACACAGATGAGGATAAGAAAGGTGGAACGTCTGGTCAGGTGCTTGGCGAGATAAACCCACTCCCCTGCCTGGTGAGCCAACGCCACGATGGCGCAGATGACATTCATGGCAAAGTAGGATTTATAAAGTTTGACCAGGAGGGTTTCTGACCAGATTGGCCCCAGTGAGGCGATGGTCCACTCGGAACGGAAAAAGGCGGCCACCGTGAAAAACATGAAGGTGTTGGTTCCGAGCCAGATAGCTCCATTCAATGATCCGATGATTGACAATAACCTGCTCACGATAGAATGTGGGTTCCTTCCAGCCATAGACTGGAATTTTGGAGTTCCTTTCCCAAGCTTCTTGATGCCGTAGGTGCCAGTCAGAAAGGACCTCGATTCAGATGTCACAGACCTGCGCTGCATGGCGAAGTGCTGCAATTTTGTCGTCCCAGGTGGGAATAAATTCCTGCGCCACGAAGCCTTGATATCCGGAATTAAGGATTTCGTGGAGGACAGCCGGGTAGTTGATTTCCTGGTGATTATCGAGTTCACACCGGCCTGGGTTTCCCGCTGTGTGATAATGACCTATCCATGGGTGGTATTGACGAATTCGCCGCATGACATCCCCATGCATGATCTGCACGTGATAGATATCAAAAAGTAACTTCATATTTGGCGAGTCGACCCGCTTGATGAGGTCGATGCAGAGGTCGACATCATCTCCAAAATATCCGGGGTGACCTTTCATTGGATGGCTGTCATCACGGGAGTTGAGGTGT
Source organism: Verrucomicrobiota bacterium (assembly GCA_021209225.1). Lineage (GTDB taxonomy): Bacteria > Verrucomicrobiota > Verrucomicrobiia > Limisphaerales > JAJOIW01 > JAJOIW01. The sequence continues at coordinate 3,899 of JAJOIW010000037.1, read as the reverse complement.
TCCAGACAGATGAAAACTCCGGCTTTCTCCGCGTCGGCCATGACGTCCTTCCAGCAACGAACACAATTCTCCGAGGCTTTTTCCGGAGAAATCCCCTTCTCCAGCATTCCCGTGAATGTGATCACCCGCCGGGCACCAATCTGGTGTGCCAACTCGATCTTTCTTTTCAATACATCCACACAATAGGAGATATTGTCGGCATTCACAGGCCCCCGGGAAAACCCGTGGCTTCCCAGTAATGAGATTTCCAGGCCTGATTCCATAACCGGTTTGTAGTGTTCCTCCCCGATGCCCTCGATACCGGTCAGACCGATTGAGCGGCATGCCTTGGCTAGTTCGAGGGTCGGCATGGGATTGAAGCACCACCCCATGACGGACTGGCGGATACGACCCTTCCGGATGGTGAATTCGGGATCCGCTGCGGTGCGGGAGAGCTGGGCACGCCCCGTGAATGTCGAACCAGCGGCAGCCAGGATTCCTATTCCGAGTCGACCCAATGCCCGTCGTCGAGTCCATGCCGGGTGCTTCCTCAATATGCCTGTCATTACAAAATCATTTTGAACTTGCCCAGAGCATCCCCATTTCCAGGTATTTTTGCAAGATTCAATCGAAACTACTGAGATTCACCCGCTTCGGAGCCGGGAAAAAGAATGGATTTCGGAAATTTATGCCTGGGGACTACCGGGCAAGAATTGCATTCTTTCCCGCAACAACCCCTGGAATTTGGACAATTATGGCAATCTTTGTGAATGCAAGCTTTAAAAAGCCACTTGGCATCGCAATTGCTTATCATGAGGTGTGTCATGAGTGAATCAGTCAGAACCTTATCCGGTTTTCAGGGCATACCGGGATATGGAGGCTGAGAAACCCAGAACACATATTAATAGCCGTTAACTCATAGCAACCAGGGGGGCTGAAAAGCCCCCCATCAACGGCCATCTTCACTGAAATAAAATATCATGAATTCTAGCCATACAATTCGGGATGATTCGACATCCCCAACCATAGCTGCCGAACCCGACAGCAATTCTTTGCTGACGGAAGCAGACCGTTGCTTTTCCGCCCATGATTTCGCTGGTGCCTGGCAGCATCTCAATCATTGTGCCCAGACTCATGGTGGAACGTTTGAGCTGTATTGTGCGATGGCCATGTGCTCATTATCCCTGAATGACCTTGAGCGATCCCGAATGGAGTATTTGACAGCCATTCGCTATAATCCGGACAATGCGGAGGTGAGACTGAATTTAGCCATTGTTGAAAAGTCCTTAGGCATGGTGAATGATGCCTATCATCAGGTGCAGATAGTGCTTTCACTGAATTCTGAAGATATTCTGGCCCGCCGGTTGGCAGCCGATATCAATGTTCAGAGGGGATTTTTTGACTTGGCTCTGGTCGAATACCAGATGGTCCTGCGCCAGACTCCCAATGATGTCCAGGTTCTGCTGGGGTATGGACGAGCCCTCTACAGCCTGGGAAAATACCAGGCCGCACTCGATGTCTATGAAAAAATTCTGACGATTGATTCAAGTCATGACATTGCCAGAGACAATGTTCTCATTGTCCGAAATAAACTGGGCGACCACACCCAAGCACCGTTTTCAGGTGACCGGAAGCAAGTCCTTCAGGATGCCCGTCAGGCCATGAATGCTGGCGACCACATGAAAGCGAAATCCATTTTACAACCCTTGGTCTTTGCTTCAGACGTGACCGCGGACATTTGCTTTGTCTATGGAAATATCTGTTGTCTGGATCAAAGTTATGAGGAGGCTTTGGTCAATTACTCCAAGATGGTCGACTTGGATCCATCCGACATTCGCGGTCATATCCGTTTGTGCCTGACCGCATGCATGACCGGATTGACAGAGCTTGCCCGTCAACATCTGGTGATGGCTAAATCCATCGCCCCTGATCACGAGGATCTCATTGAGGCGGAGGTTGAACTGCTCATGGCGGAGAAAAATTTCCTTCCAGCAGCTCAGTTTATCTATAAAGAAATTTCGAAAGATATGACTCGTGTCGAGTTGATCGCCAAGCTTGGTGTCTGCTTTGAAAATCTGGGGGACCTTCAGTTGGCTCAGGATACGTATGACAAGGTTCTGGAGATTTCTCCAAATCACTCGTTTGCCAAGTCCAGACTGATTCGTATCCAACAGATCACAAACACCCATGAACAGGAGGACTCCCAAGAATCGCGGAAGTCCAGAGTTGCCTGATTCTCAATCAATTTTCATCGGGTCTCAAGACTCGCATATTCGCAAATCATCACACCAGTTTTATTACCGAAACCGCAAAACTGGCTCACTCCAAAGCCGTCCCGGTACCTTCCACCGGGGCGGCTTCATTATTTTGAGGGCGGACCCAGCCACTGGCACGCTCTCTCCAGATTTTTTGAACAAGGGTATTTTTGCATCATTCTCCGTTATTGAGGAGAGTTCAGCATCCCAGAAGCAAACCTCTGAAGCGGCCCGCCCGGCAAGCCCTACTGATGGGGTAAATATAACTGCCGTGGGACGAGGATCATGAATGGACCAGTATATCCTATAAATGCGGCAGCAGAGTTGTGGTGTTCCGCATATGGAACAGGGTGTGACGAATGCGGAATACCCGGATGAAATGCCTGGTCCGCTTCGGTTTAAGATTTGATGGAAAATAGTGGTTTTAAAGCCTAATTCAAAGATAAATGGCGGATAATCCCGGCCATTAAATCCCTGGCATGCCGGGTGCTCAGTATACATCAGGAACGGTGATAAGGTTTCCGGTTGAATTTTTAAATATAAAGGCAAATAAAAATGAATACAGACAGATGTAAAAGATTAGCGCTCAGCGCAACCATGATATTGGCAGGAATAAGCCCCTGGAATATTCAGGCACAAGATACTCTGGACTCACTTCGCGTATATACAGCAATTGAAGTGGAGTATGAAACGGAGAAAGGAAAAATATATCAACTTCAAGGATCCAGTGATTTGAATGAATGGGCAGTCATTGGGGACCCTGTTTATGGGAATGGAAATAAAGTCACTCTGTATTTTTCGTCGAGGAAAGGTGTGGAGCTGGATTATGCGATGTATCGGTTGAGTGTGAATCAACCCGTGGATAGCGGCTACGCCCCATGGAGTGTGGCTGGAATGGCGCTTCTTCTGGATGATGAGCCAGGAGATGACATTCTCCAATTTCTGGATGAGTCCAATGGGCTTGAGGAGGATGACTCGGATGACCGCTTCACTTATGAAATATCCAAACTCAATGAAAACCAGCTGACCATCAAAGCCACAAGAAATGAACCAGGGTCCGGAAGTCAGACAAAGATAGATATATACACCCTGACTTTTTCATCGCCTGACAAAGGGATGTGGTCCAGAGAGGAAATCCGCAAAGGGAAAGTCAAGGATCGCGATCAGGGGGTTTTCACCTTGGTGAGCCTGGATGAGGCTGCAAAATGGACTCCTCCAAACCCGGGGAGTGCAAGCGCCGTCAGCGTCCCCACTTCTCTCTCCACACTCTCATATCTGTTCAACACCGGAGAGTCCCCGGATTTATTGGAATTTGTCAATGCGACTCAGGGTGTGGAGCATGAGGATTCCTTTTCCGATGACGATGACGATGACGATGACAATCCAGGAAAATCGTTCACCTATACATATACAACTGGCCCAGCCAACACTGCCACATTGAATGTCTCATTCAATGGAAACCGCAGAGACGAATATATGATGACTTTCACCGCAGGGTCCAGCGGCCGTTTTGTCAGAAATGAATACAGAGGAGGAAATCTCAAAGATGTGGACCGTGGATCCTTCAGCCTCCTGGGCGAAACCACAGGATCATCACCAATGCAGGAAGTGGACGACAAAGGCGGCGACAGGACAGACGACAGCAGTGACGACAGCAGTGACGAC
>JAJOIW010000225.1 GCA_021209225.1 Verrucomicrobiota bacterium | reverse complement strand
CGGGGCCATCCCCCGTACAAAGCCTGAAAAATGCCATCCCGGAAAACCCGGCACCAGCGGCCATTATTTTGTGGGTCGGTTTTCCCACACTTCCGGAATCCCAGGATCTGCTCAAATCATTCCATGAAAAAAAGACGGCCATCTTCAGTTGTGACTTCTATCGCACAGGATCATGGAAAGAGGCGTTACAGACTGGAGTGATCGACAAGGCATTTGTGCCGTTGGCGGATGCGGATTCTCAAAACATGCCATCCGCCGCCCCGCCGGACGTCATTTTCAAATCGCTCTTTCAAATCGTTGAGAAATGACTGGGGCATCTATCCCGGGTGGAATTGCCGGATAAACTGGAACTGGCGGAATATTTCTGAGATTCAGCCGCAAAGCACTGACTGAGCGGCTCATTCATGATAACCACGCCACATCCAGACAAGCGTTTCCGCCAATGTGTGCTCAAAAATCCTCCGGTCACAGTGGCGGGAATCAAGACTGTAGAGATATCGGTAATGATACCCTTTGCGATGGAGTGCTTCCGCTGTGAGCCGATTCGCTTTGACCCAGTTATGATGTGAACCTTCTGGAGCCCTGAACCCATTGTCAAACTCGGACACGTGGGTGAAAATTCTTAGCGGTTTCAACTCGCTGTTTTCAATGAGCTTCATCCCGGAATGGTATTCCCAGGCACCCAGTGGATATGATTTCTCTTCCGGCGCATCGTCATCCTGCTGGTCCACGAATGTCCCGGAGTAGGTGATCAACCGGCGGTATAAATCGGGGCGGAACCAGCCCATCGTCAATGCCGCTGCCCCCCCGGAACTGCATCCCATCACCGCTTTGCCCCATGGGTTTTCAGTGAATTGGATATTGGGGTAAACCGCACGGATCGATTCCTGTTGAAGCACAGCCGGCAGAACCTCCAGTTCAATAAACCGGGCAAGCCGGTCGGACATGGTATCGTATTCAAGCCCACGCTGGCTCGACTTGCTGTCACTTCCTCCATTCTGGACCGCGATCGCAATGAAGGCAGGCAGACTGCGCTCCGGATTTTTAGAGAGAGTCAGATTATCCAAAGCGTAACTCACCAGTTCGATCTGCCCGGGACCATCATGGATTACCAGAATGGGAGCTTCATCGCCATCGTGGTAGGTTGCTGGAATGTAAACCTTAATCCTTCGCTCTTCCCGAACAGGTTTTTTCTCAGGATCCAGTGTGGTATCATCTCCTTTGAAAATCTGACTCTCCGCAAGCTTCATGCTGAATTCAAAAAAACGACCACGCGGATTCCCGCGGTCACCGAGATCCGGATCTTTCGGATATTCCGGACCTATCGTGAAATCCCCATCCCCCCAGGTGCCAGGACTCTCCTGATAGTGCTCGTCACTCAGCACACTGCTCAACCCCAGAAAAACCGTCGCAACCATCCATGTTCGACACCACGTGCTTAAACCACCATCTGCAGGGAAAAAAGTCATGCCAGCATCATAATCCCCCTGCGGGGATGCACTCAAGCCACAAATCCGCATGCCAATGTCGCCGGTCACTTGACATTTACGGGGATGCTTTGATTATGGAAACAGTTTTTAACGAATTTCGAATTCAAATAAATATGGCATATACATTACCCAACCTCCCATACGCTCATAATGCGCTGGAACCGAACATCGACACAGCCACTATGGAAATCCACCATGGCAAGCATCATGCGACCTACATTGCGAAACTGAACGCCGCCATTGAAGGATCGGATCTTGGCTCAAAATCCATCGAGGATCTCATCAGCAATCTCGACAGCGTGCCTGAAAATATCCGCGGTGCGGTTCGCAACAACGGGGGTGGACATGCAAACCATTCCTTGTTCTGGCAGATCATGTGCCCAAATGGCGGTGGCTCACCAACCGGCGCACTCGCAGAGGATATCCAATCCACTTTCGGAAGCTTTGATGCCTTTAAAGAGAAATTTGAAGCCGCTGGGGCCAACCGGTTCGGAAGTGGATGGGCTTGGCTTATAGTCAATAATGGCAAACTGGAAGTGACAAGCACCCCCAACCAGGATAGCCCAATCATGACGGGTCAGACCCCTATTCTGGGATGCGATGTCTGGGAGCACGCCTATTACCTCAAATACCAGAACAAACGTCCGGATTACCTCAAGGCATTCTGGAACGTCGTCAACTGGAACAAGGTCGCCGAACTCTATTCCTCTGCAAAATAATTCGCAGCCACTTCAGAATCTGAATTTCCTCTACTCCACAGAACGCTCCATCACCGGAGCGTTTTTCTTTGTGCCCTATCAGGATGAATGTGGTGTCACCGGGGTGAATCCAGACCATCCGGAAATTGGGATCACGGATGTCCGGACTCAATCAACTGAGAAAAAACCCTGGATGCATTCCAGTCGGTCGCCAGGATCAGCCCGGCCCGCAGCACTAGTTGATCTGCTGGATCAGATAAGGCAGCAAATCAGCAATGGCCATGCGTCTTTGCTGCATGGAATCCCGCTCACGGAGAGTGACTGTCTCCTTCAGACCCGCATCATCGCCTTCTCCCAGTGTCTCAAAGTCAATCGTGACGCAAAATGGCGTTCCCACTTCATCCTGCCTCCGATACCGGCGGCCTATGGCTCCGGATTCATCATAAAAAACCGACATGAAGGGCTGAATCATCTGCTGAACCGCTTTGGCTTTAGCCACAATTTCCGGCCGGTTTTTCAACAATGGAAGGATAGCCACCTTGATGGGTGCCACTCGCGGATGAAAACGAAGCAGGGTGCGGGTCTCGGATTTGCCTTTGTCATCCACCACCTCATCCTCAGCGTAGGCATTGCAGATCAGGGCCAGAACCAGACGATCAACCCCAGCACTCGGCTCAATCACATGAGGCACGTATTTAACCTTGGCTTCATCGTCAAAATAATCCATGGGCTTGCCACTGTGATTCTGATGCTGAGTCAGATCATAATCGCCCCGTGCCGCAATTCCCTCCAATTCCTCTGTTCCGAATGGGAATTTGTAAAGTATGTCGACGGTGGCTTTGGCGTAATGGGCCAGATCCTCTTTTTTCTGATAATACAGCTCGAGAGTGGACCGCTGCAGTCCAATGCTCTCATACCATCTCAACCGTTGCTCAACCCAGTATTTGTGCCATTGACTCCATCCCCAATCAGCCGCAGGGGACCCAATATCCACCGGTTCCTTGTCCGCATCCGCCCCAACCACTGAATCCGGCTTGATAAAAAATTCCAGTTCCATCTGCTCAAATTCTCTGGACCGGAAGGTGAAATTCCTCGGGTTGATCTCATTGCGGAAGGCCTTGCCAATCTGCGCTATACCAAATGGCACCTTCTGACGTGACACTTCCTGAACATTGCGGAAATTCGTGAAAATTGCCTGGGCTGTTTCAGGTCGCAGATAGGCAACATTCTTCTCATCCTGAACCGGCCCCACGTATGTCTTGAACATCAGGTTAAATGCCCGTGGCTCGGTCAACTGTGCCCCGTTCTCCGGATTATACCCGGTGGATCCCAGAACTTTCTCCGTACGATCCAATATCAGCTCCGGATCAGTCAGGCCCCGGCTTTCATAATACTGCCGCGCCACTTTCTCCGCACTTCCGGGGTTTTTCCCTTCACCCAGCAACACGGAAAATGGCTCGTTTAAACATTTCCCACTCAGGGACTCGCGCGCGCCACTGTAGAAATAGACCTGACCATCCTGAGGGTCAATCTGATCCGACCGGAAGCGCTTTTTAGTCAGAAGGCAATCCGACATCGGATCCGAGAAGGTGGTGGTGTGGCCACTGGCTTCCCAGACCTTGGGATGCATGATGATTGTGGCATCAATGCCCACAACGTCATCCCGGTGCCGGGTCATACACCTCCACCAATAGTCCTTCACATTTTTTTTGAGCTCTGCCCCGTATGGACCATAATCCCAAAATCCATTGATGCCCCCATAGATTTCTGATGACTGAAATATAAACCCGCGCCGCTTGCACAGGGACACGATCTTTTCCATCAATTCCGAATTCTTTTCTTTGGGCTTTGCCATAGGAGCCAATGACAATCCGGAGTTCAGGAAATTTTGTCAAGCGCCCACCTCATTTTGTCCTTCCATCATCCTGAACCAATAGCATAAATACCCTCACTTCATGAAACTCCACATTCTTGCAGCTGGAAAACCCGCGCTCACCTACGCAAAGGTCGGTATCGCCGATTACGAACTCAGACTCCGCCGCTATACAAATATCAAAATCTCCTACCTCAAATCCGGAGACTCTCTCAGTGTCTCCCATTCACTGTTGGAGAAATCTCTCTCATCCTATCGAATCGCCCTGGATGAAAGAGGTCATCTCCTCACCACCAGCCAGATCGTGGAGAAATTTGATAAATTTGAACTGGATGGATCGATCAAAGAACTCTCCTTCCTCATCGGTGCGGCCGATGGCCACTCGCCCGAATTGAGAGACAAATCCCGTCTCATCTGGGCACTGTCCCCGCTGACCCTCCAGCACGAACTCGCCCTCCTGGTCCTCATGGAACAACTCTATCGTGTCTACACCATTAAAAATGGAGAACCCTACCACCGGTGAAATCTCTCGGAACCAGGCGGAAACCTGAATGGCTCCGCCCGATTCAATTTTACCCGCTCAAAAACCATTCCGAGGCCGGATATCCCTCCATCTTCAAGCCTGCAATAACTCTCGGATCTTCTCCCGCGGGTTTCCCTGACGCATTAAGGATTCACCTACCAGAAAAGCACCGGCTCCAGCACGGTTCAAGCGCTCAATATCCGCTCTCTGATGAATGCCGGATTCAGAAACTAAAAAAACCTCCCCGGATTCAATCAGCGGCTGCATGTCCTCAGCCAATTCAATGGTCGTGTGTAAATCCACCTCGAATGTTTTCAGATTCCGGTTATTCACACCAATCAGGCGGGCTCCCGACCGCAGCGCCCGCTGGAGTTCCAACTGATCATGAACCTCCACCAGTACCGCCATACCCGCCGCCTCCGATAATAACCGGAAATCAACTAATTGCCGGTCGTCCAGAATGGCAGCTATAAGCAACACAGCGTCCGCTCCCGCTTTCAAAGCTTCCGGAAACTGCCGAGGGTCAATCATGAAGTCCTTCCTGAGAAGGGGCAAACCCACTTCTTCTCTCACCCGGCTCAGGTATTCCAGGGATCCCTGAAAAAACTGTTCATCCGTCAGGACTGAGATGCAACCCGCACCCCCATCAGCATAGGCCTGCGCTATCTCAATCAAATTAAAATCCTTTTGTATGACTCCCGCCGAAGGTGAGGCTTTTTTAATCTCCGCAATCAAACCCACATCCCCCACCCGTGGATTTTTTAAGGCCGCAAGAAAGTCCCGGCGAGGTCCCAATCTCATCGCCAGATCAGCCATGAACTCAGTTGTGACATCCTCATTGGGCAATTCCTCCACTTCCAGCCGCTTGGCCGCAACAATTGTTTCCAGGATTGTAGACATTTCCTTCTCTCCCTAATCCTCTTCCTGAATATTTTCCATGCGCTTGGTCGGACACCCAGCCCGAAGCCAACCGTTCACAAATGGATCCAGTTCGCCATCCATCACTGCCTGAATGTTGCTTGTCTCAACACCCGTCCGCAGATCCTTGACCATACGATAGGGCTGAAAAACATAACTCCGGATTTGATTGCCCCAAGCAATAACCCCTTTTTCACTGTAAAACCGTCCATTTCCTTTTTCTGCTCATCCTCCCGCTGCGCATACAACTTGGATAACAACAGTTTCATGGCATTCGCCCGGTTCTGGTGCTGGGATCTCTCAGTCTGACACGCCGCAACCGTACCGGTCGGCAAGTGAGTCAGTCGCACCGCTGTCTCCACTTTATTGACATTCTGACCACCTTTCCCTCCAGAACGATAAAGATCCACCCTCAATTCCTTGGGATCAATCTCTATCTCCGCTTCATCTTCTATTTCTGGAATAACATCCACACTGCAAAAACTCGTATGCCGCCGCTTGTTCGCATCAAACGGTGAAATCCTCACCAATCGATGAACTCCCCTTTCAGCCTTGAAATACCCAAAGGCATTCTCCCCATTCACCATCATGGTCACACTTTTGATTCCTGCGGCCTCACCATCCAATAAATCAGATATCTCCACCTGCCAGCCACGAAGCTCAGCCCAGCGTTGATACATCCGGAAAAGCAGACTGCACCAGTCACAGGACTCAGTACCGCCAGCTCCGGCATTAATGCTCACTATGCAATTCGCGGCGTCATGCTTGTCCTTAAGCATTAAACTGATTTCCAGGGTATCCAGCTTCGCCTCCAATGAATGGAGATCGGAAAGCACTTCCGATTCGATCTTGGATTGAGAATCACCTGGCTCATCCTGCGCCAATTCCAGCATCACCTCCAGATCCCCTATCTGGCGATCCATCGCTTCTATCGGCTCAATCTTCTTCTTGATCGAATTGCTCTCATCAACCGTCTTCTGGGCACGCTCGCGGTTTTCCCAAAAGGAATCCATCGACATCGCGGACTCCAACTCCTCCAACCTCTTCTTCAGTTTGGCAAAGTCAAAGAAACCTCCGTAAATGAACTATCTTCTCTTTATTCGCTGCCAGTAAATCTTTGATCTCTTCAAACATATGGGCCGGGAATTTACACTCCTGAACTGCACATGGCCAGTAGTTTCTCGCCCACCTACACCTGACGTGTTGCCTCATTGAAAAGGACCCACAATGACCATCCGCTGATTAAAAAATGAACCCGTTGGCTCACAATTGGGACACCAGGGCGGAGCTACGGAATTGAATGGAAAAGCGCTAAGAAAAAGACTGAAAAGATGAGGAGGCATCTCCGGATGCGATGGAAAAGGGCCTTCAGCCTCCTGGGATCATAAGGCTCCATCGGGGCCGACGGTGAAAACCCTGAATTCAATGCCCTGAATCATAAGTTACCTGACATTTGACGCCTCAACCGGGCACACGTTCTCTCCACATGGCGGCAAAAGGATCTGCCCGCAACGAAACCGTCCGCCCCGTTGAGGCGGGAAGATACTGGATTAATCCCACGATGACTTTTGCCTGCTGGCGTCTGAGATGAATTTAAATCCATGTGAGCGCGAGAGGGCACCATATACGGCGAAAACTTTTGGTTGAACCTCATATAATTAAGTTGAGGGACATCGATGGGCAGGAGCCTGGATTCCCGAATCCGGTACGAAAGCCTCACCAGCCCTGCTCCTTGGTTTCAGTGGGCTCGAATTCTGGGGCAACAGCCTGCCTACCTCACATTTCGGTAGGTGTAAAAGTCCTCATCCTCACCACTTCGGATCGGATAGCTGATCACCCGCCGGTTGCGACAGAGATTTGCCTTCCTGGATTTATAGAATGCTTCAACAAAGTCACGGCTCCCCAAAACCAGACCTTCCGTGTAATACCTTTGCCTGTTGAAGTGATCCAGCTCATCAACCGATCTCAACCCCTCAGCTCCCAAATCATTGGGATGCACCCGAAAAAACCGGATAATGTAAAGACTCTCCACCTCTTTCCACGGCTTCTCAGGCCCAATTCCCCTGACCATCTCCTCAATATGCCGTCGCGCTATCCCACCCTTATGCGTCGCCTCGGAAAAGGAACACCAACGAAAATCTGCAGCAGAACGCACAATCCCCGCCCGGACGGCATTCATCTCAATATAGGTCGCAACCCTCAGAAGGCTTTGCCCTGCCCCCTCAATAAGCACACTGCGAAACCTCTCTTCCCAAAGAGTACCTTTCCTCCCATTTTCCGCATTATACCAGATACTGAATCGCTGTTTCAGCTCCTTAACATACTCCGACAAATTCCCCATCCTCTTCCGGAATCCCTCATAAAAATCCTCCACACATTCCCCTCTCCCTTCTTCCCTGAACCTGTTTAACTCCGCTTCCCATTCCGCCATCTGCTCCGAATTGTAAAGGTGCTTCATCCGATTCCACACCGCAGCATCCCCCATCTCCAGCTGATGAACCGGAACCACTTTCAGCAATATATGAAAATGATTCCCCATCAAACTGTATGCCATCACCTGAACCCCACTGAATCCCTCAATTTGTCTCATCATCCGGTGGAAAACCGCCCGCTCCCCATCCCCGAAAATAAATCGCCGATCCACAACCCTGCTCACCACATGAAAATACTGAACACTTGTCCCATCAATCAACAATCCGCGCCGAACTCTCATGACCCAATTTCTACTGAATCACACGGATCACGTCAAGATTAATATGCCTGGCTATTTAATTAATTATAATGTGCCTGGCATTTTATATGTACGGCTTCAGTAGTAGGAGACCTGTTTGTTCAATTAGTTCAGGAAAGGTTTGATTTTTTCGCTGTAGGCAGGGTGGGCCTGGGTTGATTGAAACCGTTGGTCCTGAGCCAATGTGGTTCTGAGGTCCTTGGCATTGGGATTGACGGCGAGACGGTTCCGATTGAGCTGGAGGCAGGCGCTGAGGGTATCGATGGCGAGGTCATGTTTTCCATTGAATGCCTGGAGGCTGGCTAGATCATAGAAAGCTTCGGGATTATCGGGAAACTTTTGAGTCATGATGGACAGGATGCCTTCGAGACGGGTGAGGTCGGGGACTTTGGCAACTTTTTCAGCCAAGACAGTGAGAGTGCGTTTATCGACATTGGGATGGGTGACGACGGAGTCAATGACCTGGAAAGCGGCATTGGTATTGCCTTCGGTCCAATAGAGGTCGATGAGGTTGACATTATTGGTGATATCGAGGGGGTTCTCTTGAAATTGTTGTTCAAATTGAGGTTTTTGATTGAGGAATTCCTGGATGTTATTTTTTGTCAGGGGAGGAGATGGGGGCATGAGACCGTCTCTTTGGGCTTTGAAGTAGAGGAACAATTGTTCAAAATTTGGATTGTGAGGGTCGACTATGACCGCTGTTTGAGTGATTTTGATAGCGTCATCGATACGCCCAGCCTGGGCGAGGAGGTTGGCGAGGCGATAGACGGCTTCGGGGCTTCCTGGATAGAAGCAGAACGCCTGTTTGAAGGCAAAGAGGGCAGCGGCGAGCATTTTCTCCTGTTCGACGGGATCTGAAGAATTGCGATATCGCCAGGCGAAGAGTTCTGCCTGAGATCCCCTGAGTTTGGAGAATGATTTTTGGGCCTGTGAATCGCGGAAGAATTTGGGGTCGACAGGGTATCCTGCGACATTACGAAGGCTGAGGAAGGCGACAGCGAAGTCACAAATCTGATCAATGGTGGTGTCTTCAGATATCCAATCGCCGATGAGTCGATTGGAATATTGGATCCAGAATTTTTTATCCATCTGGATCATTTCGTCGGTGATATGTGAGAGGGGCTCGCGATTGAGCTTGAAGATGATTCCAAAGGGAGAGAGGTGGGGGTACATCCAGTCGAGGGCGAAGCTTTCTTCAAGGAAGAACTCACGGTCTGGATTATTCTCAAATATGAGGCGGGCGAGTTTAGCATTGATGGCCATGACGGATTCTGTTCCGGTGATCAGGCCATCAGCGAAAGGATCGACGCCACCTTTGCCTTCGGCTTCGAGTCTTGTGCGGACTTCGGCTTGGAAGCTGTAGAAAGCGGCGGCGAGATCGCGTTCGGTGGGGATATAAATTTCGTTGGGGGGGGTAGACGCCATTGGCACGTCGGCGGGTTTCGACGATCTGGCCTTTGCGGGTGAAGAATTTATCCACTGGGATAAATGACCTGGCGATGAAATTTGTTTTGAGATTTTTAGTGGATTCCTGTTCTGAACGGAACAATTCCTGGAAGAAGTATGGATCTGTTTGCCTGCTGCGATTGTAGTGAGCTCTGAGGTAATCCAGGTAGGTTCCGTCTGCGAGCGCGTTTTGAGTGATGAGATACACATCGCGGCGATCAAAATCGGGATCGACCTTTTTTGAGGCGGGGATGAAGGATTCACAGAAGATCATGTAGGTTGGACAGAATCGACCTGGATCGGTTCCACCGAAGAGGATGGCTCCCTGATCCATTTCGGGATAGATGTCGAATGGAGGGGAGAACATATCATGACCGAACCAAAATCCGAAGAGGTGGTTTCTTTGTTCGCTGTCGGACCAGTGGGCGACAGCGGAGAACAGTGGCATGGAAATGGAGATGGCAATGAGCCCGGTGCGGACAAAAGCCGGGTCGGATTCAGCCCGGGTGGATCGGGAATCCCAGTGGATGAACCTGAGGAGAAGGATGAAGCCGATGGAAGCCAGGAGCAGGAGGAAGAAACCTGCGAGTGGGAGGAAATAATTGAGTTGGTAGATGACCAGAGCGAAGTTGGCAAAAGCAGCACAAAGGAAGAAGTAGGAACCGACAGAAACGAGGTTTTGAAAGGATCTTTTGGCTTGGAGGAGCAGGCACGAGACGATGGTGAGTGAAGCGCCAAGAGCCATGGAGATAATGGCGTGAGCCGGGATGAAGAAAAACGCGGGTCTGGGCTTTGGATTGGGCATCGGTATTTGGATTGAGCAGAATGAGGAGCAGGAATGAGACACCGATGAAGGTGATGCCCATCCCGATCCACCATCCTCTTTCGCGTTCCCGCATCCGGTGGAGAACCAGGAAAGGCAGGAGGGCGAGCATGGCGAGCGGGATGGAATATTCCTCGGCGACGCCTCGGGCAAACATCAACGACTGGTCGACAAATTTCAGGATTTGATCTGTGGGATTGATTCTTTCGTATTGCCCGCGGGTTACGGCATGCCAGAAGCCTTCTTCAGTGCGGGGATAACCCCAATTCATGGGTGGGTTGGTCATGGAAGTGACGGGCATGAAGAAGTAGGTCAGGTGGGTGAGGAGAAAAAGGATGCCGCAATAAATCACGACGGGGAAGGAATGGAGCGTGGCGAGAAGCTTTTCGGATCTGTGGAGGTAGAGGAAGATGGAGATACCGAGGGAGGTCAGGCCGATGATCCAGAAGATGAAATTAAGAACGCCATTCTGGAGTGAGGCGAAGAGGTCATTGTTGATGGCTCGGGCGAGAACGATGAAGATGAAGACAAGACTATTGGCGGCGAGGAAGTTTCTGCCGAGTGAGGGACGGGTGAAGAGGATGACCACTTCGATGCCCATAGCCGCGCAGATCAGGGTCTGGTGGTTGGTGACAGCCACTCCAAACATGAGAAAGCACCAATAGAGGTAACGGTTTTTCTCGGGTGAATGGGTCCATCGAAAGAGAAAAAGGAGGGAGGCGACGAAGAAGCAGACGGAAAAGGAATAGACTTCGACGATGACGCTCTGGCTCCACATGACACTGTTGAAAGTGAGCATTAATCCGGCGACGATGCCACTCATCAAACGGATCCAGTTTTCCTGATTGTTTGGCATGTCTGAGATAAAAGAAAGGCCTCGGATGAGGCGGCGACTGCCTCTGGAGACAATCAATGCCAGCATGGCGGAAGAGAACACACCGGCGAAAGCGGATGACAAGGCCACGCGGAAGGCGACATTGGAAAACGGGACAAGCTTTGTGAACAACCATGAGTAAATTGTCCAGATGGGGTATCCAGGAGGGTGAGGGACACCGGCGTAATAGGAGGCGACAGCAATTCACCAGAATCCTCCAATGTGAGGTTGGGAGCAATGGTCCAGAGGTAAGCGATGCAACTTATCAGGAATGTGACCCAGAATACGCGCCAGTCTATAGCGTCAAAGAAGTTCTCCTGAGTCTCCGGAGTGGAATCCATCGATCCAGAGGAGCCCGGAGGGAGGGCAGAATGAATGGAATCTTCGGTGGAAGCCATGGAATGGGCACCTGAATCGCTTTTAGTTTGCTTAATCTTTTTATGGGTCATGAAACAATTATTCCTGAGCTGCCTTCGATTCCGCGCAATAGCAAGAAATTGAGACGAATGCGAATGGGGGGACTGATAGCATTTGTTCTGAATGGAATCCAGTGTTTGCGCCAACTTCTGTCAGAGAATGGACAGTATCTGTCGGAAGCCGGGGGGGAAATTCAACTATTCGATTGAAATAGCCATTGTCGAAAAGCATGAAATGTGGATGATGAGGAAGATGTCAGAGATAGTTGATTTTCTCAATCATGGTGCGGCGCTGATCACGCCGAAGGTGGCAAAGGATTTGTTACCACAGATTCCATTTCTCAAGGCAGAATTTGCAACAATTAACGAACCCAGATTTCCGCATTTGGTGAATCAGTTGGAATTTTTAGCGGATGCGGTGGAGGACTTCATGGAGGGGGCCTATCATTTGCTTCCCTATTATGCATTCTGCCAAGCGGTATTTGCGTTGACGTATGCGCACAAGAAAACGGATATCATTCCCGATTTCGTCAATAGCCTGGGAAGAGCGGACGACTCGAGTATTGTGAGAGCCGTGCTGATTCAGAATCGCAGGCATTTCCAGAGGTATGCTGAAAGTCAGAATTTCAAGTGGGAAGAGATCACCTCGGATCCCTGAACCTGGGATGGGGATGAAGCAGAATGGGGTGGGATCAGAGGACCATTTTGACTTCTGGCTGGGAGCGCAGAGTGTGAAACCAGGAGTTCCGGGTTTCATCTGACTCCACAATAATTTCGACGACCATGGAGAGGTATTTTCCGTTGGAGCTGCGGTTGGCAAGTCTCACGGTGTGGAAGTTTTCCAGGAATGTGCGTTGAATGGCATCTCTGAGAGTGTCTTCTGATAAGCCGATAACCCGATATTCCCAAGGGCAGGGATAGCTTATCTGGGCTTTTCCCTCCATGAACTGAGCCTCATCAAACATGTCAGAAGTGTGGTCTGAGGGAAAAGGAAAGTCAATGAATGACGACGAATGAAGTCATTGGCTTTGCTTGTATAATGGCGGATGTGCATTCTGAGGTGTTTTTCCGGACGGGTTGGCCCCGGGATATTGGATGGGAGAGTGCGGATGGTGGATGTGACATTCAGACAGAAAGGGAAAATGATGTCGGCGATCAGTATGTGCCGTATGGGAATTCCGGCATGAAAAATGGGGATGTCGTCTGGTTTTGGTCCCTTTGGGGGCATGAGAAATGTGAACCCTATGGACTCATGGAGTTGAGTGAGGGATCAACCGGCAGAGCGGAAATATTCGGGTTACGGATATGTGAATGTGAACGAAGGGGTGAATATGAATTCAATTACTTCTGAATGTGCCGTCGACCCAGATGGTGTTTTTGAATATGGCGTCATCAAAGACAGCGGCGGTGATATCTGCGTCGGTTAGATCGCAGTTTGTGAAATTGGCTCCGGTCAGGTCGGTTTGAAAAAATCGGACCCCTCTGAGATCTGAATCGGTGAAATCAACCCCGGAAGCGTCGGTTCTAGTGAAGTCCGTGTTGGACAAAAATGCGGAGGACATGAGGGAACCAGAGAGTTTGCCTTGGGCGAAGGAGGATCGCTGGGCGCTGCATTGCCTGAGGTCTGCCCCGATGAGGGAGATGCCTGAGAGATTGATGCCGTCGAAATTGCCACGGGAGAGATTGGCCCCGTCGTAGGATTTTCCATTGACGCTTTGTCCCTTGCTGAGTTCGAGGATGGTGATCCAGTGAGGATCCGGGAAGAGCGTGGAAGGGCTGTTGACAGCTAACTGGAATTTCGGACGGATAAGAATAGCACTGGAAAAATCCACGCCTGAAATATTCGAGGATGTGAAGTCTGTTCGATCGAGCTGAGCCAGTGAGAACTGGGCGTTCTCGAGATTGGCATTGGAGAAGTTGACTCCGAAGCATTTGGTTTTCTGGAAATTCGCTCTGGGAGCCCGGACACCACGGAAACTGCTTTGAGTCAGGTCGCAATCAACAAACAAAGCATCGTCCAGATAGGAGCCTCCGAAGTCACAATTGATCATGATGGACTCTGAAAAATCAGTTCCGGTCAGGTCCGCGCTGCTCCAACTGCCCCGGTTCGAAAACTGGAGAGTGAACCCGGAATTGACAGCCAGATAGATGAAAGAATTTTTAGAATCGAGGACAGTTGCCCCATTTTTCTGAGACCCGTGGAATCGAACCCAACGGAGATCCGCACCGGAGAAGTTGGTGCCCTGGATATTGGCATTCTCGAGATTGACATTCACCAAGTAGGCATCGCTGAAATCCTGATTGGAGAGATTGGCGCCGACCCCGTTGTTGGTGATGAGGTTTCTGACTGCCAGCCATTTGGGATCGATGAGGGTCGTTTCATCCATGAGTGCATTTCTGAGAATAGCCAATTTGAGATTGGCATTGGTGAGGTCTGCACCTCTGAGATCAGCCTGGGATAGATCCGCACGCAGGAACCGGGTTCCGACAGCTTTTGTTCCGGACAGGTTGGCTTCAATGAGGATGGCTTCCTCAAAGTCGACACCGGAGATGTCTGCCTGACTGAGATTCGAGTTGCGAAGATCGGTCCGGAAAAACACACCGGCGGTCAAATCGTTATTGCTGAAGTCTCTGTTGCGGAGAATGCGGCCTGAAAAATTGTAATTCTCCAGGATGCGTATCAACTGGAGTGATCCCTCAACCGTCGCGGGAATCACAAACCGGGCTACCCCACCCGAATCGGTTTCGATAGGACGAAAGTCCTGCACAACCTTCCAGGGACCGGACTCGCCCCGAACCTCGAACCGGTAGTTGGGCAGGATAACGTCCCCAGTCGGGGTGAAGGGTTTGGGTATCCAGGACAGCTGGATGCCCCCGCTTGCTGGCTTACCAGAAAACTCGACAATGTTCTGAGCGAAGATGAACGGGCAGCCAGAGATCCCCACAGAGATCCATATCAACCCTGAGCGTAAGAAATTCACTAAACTTTTCATTAGATGCTTGAGATACCCTGTATCGACCCACGACACGGATGACGTCATGAAAGGTCCATACCAAATGGATGGAATGAGTCGAATTAGTAAAAGAAGTCCCGACCACGAGATGAAGTCGAGACCGTTTCTGATCCGCCAACCACAGTATCTTCGCGGCAGGATAAAATCAAGCCTGAGGCTTAAATTGAATTTATTTATATACTTCAGTTCCCTGATTCAGGAACTGCTGGGACTTTTCTGCCAGGCCTTTATTGAGTGCATCCTGTTCATTCAGACCATGTTGTGCTGCAAATTCGCGGACTTCCTCGGTGATTTTCATGGAGCAGAAATGAGGTCCGCACATTGAGCAGAAGTGCGCTGTTTTAGCACCCTCCGCTGGCAGAGTCTGATCATGCATTTCACGGGAGAGGAAGGGATCCAGTCCCAGATTAAATTGATCATTCCAGCGGAATTCGAATCTGGCTTTGCTGAGGGCGTTGTCCCGGTATTGGGCACCTGGGTGTCCTTTTGCGAGATCGGCGGCATGAGCGGCAATTTTGTATGTGATCACGCCGTTTTTGACATCCTCGCGATTGGGAAGGCCGAGGTGTTCTTTCGGGGTGACGTAACAGAGCATGGCGCAACCGAACCAACCGATCATGGCGGCGCCTATGCCACTGGTGATGTGGTCGTAACCGGGGGCAATATCTGTAGTCAGTGGGCCGAGGGTATAAAATGGAGCTTCGTGGCAGGAATCTAGCTGCCATTGCATATTGTCACGAATGAGATGCATCGGGACATGCCCTGGGCCTTCAATCATGGTTTGGACATCATGCTTCCAGGCAATCCGGGTTAACTCACCGAGGGTTTCCAGTTCGGCCAGTTGTGCCTGATCATTGGCATCGGCGATGGACCCCGGGCGAAGGCCATCACCCAGGCTGAAGGAGACGTTGTAGGCCTTCATGATCTCGCAGATTTCCTCGAAATGGGTGTAAAGAAAGCTTTCCTGGTGGTGGGCGAGGCACCATTTGGCCATGATGGAGCCACCACGGCTGACAATTCCGGTCATGCGTCGGGCTGTCATCGGGACGTATCGCAGGAGGACTCCCGCATGGATGGTGAAGTAATCGACCCCCTGCTCTGCTTGTTCGATCAGAGTATCTTTGTAGATCTGCCAGGTGAGTTCCTCGGCTTTTCCGCCGACTTTCTCCAATGCCTGATAGATGGGTACGGTGCCGATGGGAACTGGCGAGTTGCGGATGATCCATTCGCGGGTTTCGTGGATATTTTTCCCGGTGGAGAGGTCCATGACGGTATCGGCTCCCCAACGTGTCGACCAGCGCAATTTTTCCACTTCCTCTTCAATATTTGAGGCGACGGCGGAGTTGCCGATGTTGGCGTTGATTTTCACCAGGAAATTTCGGCCAATGATCATCGGTTCGCACTCCGGGTGATTGATATTGGCCGGGATGATGGCGCGCCCGCGGGCGACTTCATCGCGGACGAATTCGGGAGTGATCCACTGAGGAATGGCCGCTCCCCAGGAGCGGCCGGGATGCTGGTGATGAAGAGAGTTGGTGGATCCGGACTGCCCGGACCCCTGGATTCCCAAGCCATTGGAAGCAGCCGTGTATTCACTTTCGAATGCTTTCTGCCGCCCCAGATTCTCGCGGATGGCGATGTATTCCATTTCCGGGGTAATGACACCCTGGCGGGCGTAATGCATTTGAGAGACATTTTTTCCTGATTGGGCTTTCCAGGGTTGGCGGCGCAATCCGGGGAATATGGCAAGGCGGTTTGAGCCATTGTGTCCGACAGCCAGGGATTGGTGTTTTTCAGACAGATAGCCATTATCCCTGGGATCGGGCACGCGACCGGAGTAGACTTCAACATCCTGCCGGTTTTCAATCCACTCGCGGCGAAGAGGAGGCAATCCCTGAGTGACTGACGGGTTGAGGTGAGGGTCGCCCCAGGGGCCACTGGTATCGTAGACTCTTACTGCGGGATTTTCGCTGATTTCGCCTTTGAAATTTTTGGATGGGCTTTGATGAATTTCGCGGAATGGGACTTTGAGACTGGGGAATAGGCTGCCGGAGACGTAAATGCGTTGGCTGTTGGGGAATGAATCCTGGTGGGATGGATTGGGAAGATCGTTATTCGCTATCATGGTGCTCAAATGCAGAATTATATGGATTAAGTCGTGGAGATCGGTTCAGGGGGCGGTTCAGGAAGAATTGCAAAATCCCAGATCCCTACGCCAGCATTACCTGAACAGGTTCCATGGGTCATCCGGGCTCCGAAATCCCAGAACTCTCAGCCACTTTTCCGGGTCCTGCATGAGTGGACGATGATCGACTCATGGAAAACCCCGAACGGTCGGGCTCCCCTGTATTGCCGGGCATGATGCTCTGAATGGTCCGCTCAGTCAAGCGGCGGATCGAGGACCTGAATGGATATGAAATATCTCACGAATAGAACTGGCAACTTGTCATGGGAGGAGTGATCTCCTATAAATTGAAGGAATGCTGGTTGCTTTCGCAAAACTGAATGGGGCGGGGAATGATTTCATCCTGATTGATGATCGCGAGGGGAAATTGAAGCTGAAGCCGTCCACTGTGGCCAGTCTGTGCCACAGGCAAAATGGAATTGGGGCTGATGGTCTGATTCTGCAGCGGGAATCGAAGCAGGCAGGCATCCAATGGGAGTGGGAATTTTTCAACAGTGATGGATCCTCGGCGGAGATGTGTGGCAATGGAGCCCGCTGTTTTGCCCGGTTTGTCACCGGCAATGGGTCCGAGTCCGGTTCTGAATTCCGTATCCAGACTCTGGCTGGGGTGATTGAGGCCAGTGTATCGGGGGAAGAAATTTCGGTTGGGCTCACAACCCCCCAGAGACGCCCGGTATGGAATCGTGCTGCAGATGGAGGAAAGGACCTGCGAACTGGATTTCATCAACACCGGAGTCCCCCATGCGGTGCTGTTTCTGGATGATGTGGAGAGCGCCATGGTCCAGGAGATCGGGCAACGGATTCGATTTCATTCCTACTTCGCGCCGAAAGGAACGAATGTCAATTTTGCGGGCAGGGTTGGTGAGAATCACATTCGCCTGAGAACATATGAACGGGGTGTTGAGGCGGAGACTTTGGCTTGCGGAACCGGGGTGACAGCTTCCGCTTTACTGGCGGCGCGCCGGTATGGCTGGAAATCCCCGGTCCTGGTGGATGTGAAAAATGGGGACACGTTGAAGGTCTCTTTTGTATTGGATGGGGAAAACTATACCAAAGTCAGCTTAACTGGGCCGGCAAAGCAGGTGTTTACCGGTCACGTTGAAATAGCTGAGATGGCGCAATGATGGGATGGGTTCCCGCAATTAAGAAAATATTTAAATAATACGAGTCGAGACAAAATAAATCATGGCCTTTCAAGGAACATATACAGCGATCATATCACCCTTTGCTGACGGACGGATTGACGAAGCTTCACTGGAGAAATTTATTGAATTTCAGATTGCTGGTGGGGTGGACGGGATTGTGCCAGTGGGGACAACCGGTGAATCCCCGACTCTGGATATGGAGGAGCATATCCGGATGATCGAATTGGCGGTGAAATACACAGGAGGCCGGGTCCAGGTCATAGCCGGGACTGGAGCCAATGCGACGGCAGAAGCCATTCACCTGACGAAGTCGGCCGAAAAGGCAGGGGCAAGTGGATCCCTCCAGGTGGCCCCATATTACAACAAACCCAGCCAGGAGGGAATGTATCAGCATTTTTCCGCCATAGCGCGATCGACCAGACTGCCCATAATTCTATACAGTATTCCCGGGCGATGCGGGGTGCCGATTGCTGTGGAAACGGTGGTGAGGTTGGCGAAGGATCATGCGAATATTGTGGCGATCAAGGAAGCGGGAGGCGACGTGGATCGGGTGAGTCAGTTGCGGGCGGTTGTTCCGGACGGGTTTGACATCCTCAGTGGGGATGATGCTTTAACGCTTCCATTTATGGCGGTGGGGGCCCGCGGGGTCATCTCAGTGGCTTCCAATATTATTCCGCGTGAAGTCGCCAGTCTCGTCCGGGACTTTGCCTCGGGAAACCATTCCCAGGCGCTGGCAACACATGAGAAATTTTATACCCTTTTCAAGAATTTATTTATTGAGACAAACCCGGTGCCTATAAAGACAGCCTTATCCATGAGAGGAATGTGTCGTGAGGAATTCCGGTTACCCCTGTGCAAAATGGATCCGTTGAACCGGCAAAAACTGGTGGAGACCCTGCAAAGTTATGGGTTGATCAATGACTGAGTGAAATGACTGACTGTATATTTGCGGAGAGAAGGACGGGACAATGACAAGAGTTTTGATAAATGGATGTCGGGGCCGGATGGGCCAGGCCTTGATCCGTTGTGCGGACGGGATGGATGGGCTGACAGTTGCCGCGGGAGTTGATGTGGGTGACGTTTTGGAGGATCACTTGAAAGACACGGATGTGGTGATTGATTTTTCCCTCCACCATGCCACGAAATCCGTGGTTGAACGTTGTGTCGCGGCAAATGTTCCCATTGTGATTGGCACTACGGGCCATGATCCGCAAACCAGAGCGCACATAGAATCCCAGTCAGAAAAGATCCCGATGGTTTGGGCGTCCAATTTTTCCACTGGAGTCAACACATTGTTCTGGCTCACACAAAAAGCGGCGGGAATCCTTGGCCCGGAATTTGATTTGGAGGTCATTGAGATGCATCACCGCCATAAGCAGGACGCCCCGAGTGGGACGGCTGCGACGTTGGTCGAGATTCTGGCGAAGGCGAGGGGTCTGGATTTGGAATCCTGTCAGCGCCATGGACGCACGGGGATTACTGGACCTCGTGGTCATGACGAGATTGGGGTTCATTCGTTGCGGGGAGGAGATGTGGTTGGCGACCATACGGTGGTCTTCGCCACGGCTGGTGAACGGGTGGAGCTGACCCACAAAGCTTCGTCACGGGATACCTTTGCCATGGGAGCACTCAAAGCCGCCCGCTGGCTGCATGGTCAACCCTGTGGATTATACAATATGCAGGATGTGCTTGGACTCAAATCCTGAAGAAGCTTCGACTTCACGGCTCGTATTGATCGCCCTGGGTTCCAATCTGGGGGATTCGGGGTCGTGTTTTGACTGG
>JAJOIW010000131.1 GCA_021209225.1 Verrucomicrobiota bacterium | reverse complement strand
TCCTGTCAGATCTGGTCGACAGAGTCGATCCGGGCATGATCATGAGCGGCATCGGCGAACAACCGGCAGCCATCCACATGAACCAGTTCAAGCTCGGCGGCTTCACATCCGGCTGCGTCTGCCTGGCTCCCAGACAATCCATGTCCCTGCTCCATGCCCTGATCCGCCAGGATTTCTCCCATGCCGAGCACGTGCGCCGGGTCTTCACTCAACTCGAAGACCTCCGCAATGCCATCAACCCAATCCGTGTCCTCCACGAAGCGGTCGAACTCGCCGAAATCGCTCAAACTGGCCCGCATTACCCCAACCTCTCCCCCCATCGATACCGCACATCGGGACGCCATCTGGAAAGCCGCCACCATGCTCAGACACCTCGACCTCGTCGCCCAGCCCTGAGGGAACCCTATCCCCGCAATTATTTATAAAATTAATTTGCTGAATAAATCTCAGGAATGTGGCAGGCTGCTCCCATGATCCCACAAAAAGGCAAATTGAGCCTGGCCTTTACTTTAATTGAGTTATTGGTGGTCATCGCCATTATCGCCATACTGGCCAGCATGATTCTCCCGGCGCTATCCAAAGCCAAGGAGAAGGCATACACAACCAAATGCAGAAGCAACCTCAAACAAATGGGAATCGCCTCAACGCTCTATACCCAGGACAACGAGGATAAACTGCCCTACGCCTGGGGAGCTGGAATATCCACCTTCATCCATGATGCCAACCGGAACAACTTCGAAACACTTCTCTATCCCTACTATGGAAGGAAAGAATTCGATGCCTCCCGCGAAGGGAAAAATTTCACCAACTTCGTCTCAGTGTGCCCAACCCGCCTCAAAGAAAATCACTGGCAACACTATAAAAAATATCAGGGTGTCGGAAATCCATGGAAGATCAGCTATGGAATGAACCAACACACCAGCCTGAACTTTCCAAACACCAGAGGCGAATTCCCATCCTCGGACACAGCCCGACTCTCCAGCATCAGGCTCCCGGCTAAAACACATCTCATATCCGACCTCTCCTATGAATTGAACCACCCCGCCATCATCACCATGGGGCGCCACCGATCCACTGGATATCACGATGTCGGATACAAGCACTCCGGATCTCACCCCAAAGCCAAAGCCAATATCCTCATGATCGATGCCCACCTGGAATTCGCCTCCACCAATGCCCAGAGTTGGGTCATCATGGACTTCAAAAAAAAATATCTGATCCGCATCTTCATCAGACAATGGCGTGCATGCTGGAAAAACACCTTTTTCCCTGCCTCCCGCGTTAATATACAATGACGTAAGTTGACCCGCCGCCTGACGTTCCACAGAGTGCAGCGGGCTGAACCCACCACACCACACCGAACCACATTTGCATCGCTGATTTTTTTAACGGGAAAAACATATATATACAAAATTTATCAAGAAAATAGTGTCGCTGAGTTCACTGTACTCTGAGTTTATGTTTTTCGATGCCATTTGCCTTTTCCATGCGGCTGGGGCCCATTGAATCAAATAAACTGGATACTTTGTGCCATTCAACCCGGATTTGGCCGCAGCTCGGGAGTCTCCATGTCGCCTGTCACCAGGAATCACCTGCTGGATTGAAAAGAATATGCCTTCATATCAATTTATCACTTGATTATTTGAGTCGTGTTCATGGATAAATACATTCAATCCATTTCAAATGAAAAACCATCCACTCACTCAATTTGTGGTCATTGTGGCGGTTCTGGCATATCTCCAGTCAGCATCCGCCCAATTGCCCAAGGTCCAACGATTCGTTGATACATTGACATCTCCTGACTTTGACAATGATCTGAACAATTCGGCATCTGACAGGCAATCCGGATTGGATGCCCCGATCCGTTATTCGTCTGCGGCGGCTGGAGTATTCCAGATTGAGACCGGTCCGGACGGGCTGATTTTTTACCCTGAGTCCAACATGACAGCGGTTTCGCCGGATAAAAACTTCAATCAGGGAGGCAGTTTTCAGCTCGAGTTTGAAGTCAATCCTGGACTGGATGATGCGTCCCACAGCTCGGACGACTGGGCAGCTGTGACATTCGGAAGTTCGAACCGGAATGTATTTGTGAATGGCTCCACAGGTATGGGAATTCTCTTCCGGAATAATGGCAACATCCAGGTTTTCGATGGGGCCTCCGCCATCTATTCAGGCGACGGTGGCTTTGATGGAGGATTGCCGAAAGATGATTATTTCTCCGTGAGAATTGCAGTCACCTTACCAGCCTTCGATGCTCTCCCGCGACTGTTTCTCTATTCATCAACGATGAGGAAGCCAATATTTCCGGAACGGATAGTCCATCGTATATCAAGACCTCGGGGTTCACTCAGAACTATATCACTCTGGAAGGATATGCAGGTGGGGGGAATGCCTGGCAACATGGATTTAAAAATCTTTCTCTGGCGCAGGAGCCCTGTATCGAACTGTCCCCCAGACTGATCATTGTTTCCACTGGAGCCAATGGAAATCAGATTTCCCTGGCTTTACCTCAATCGCTCATGGAGGCGGGAGCCTCACAGATATCTATTTCATCGGATAATCCTGCTGTGGCTGTTATTGATGGGGCTGATACCACAGGTGTATATACACTCGATATCTCAGCCTCCACAACAAGCCCGATCACATTGGATCTGATGACAGCAAACCCAGGGCAGGCCAGACTTTCCGCCATATCCTCCATCGGTGCCTGCGTCGATGGCCAGGTTGATGTCTTTGTCACCCAGGGATCCGGATTTCCTGAAACATTGCTCATGGATCATTTCAACGCCCGTGAAAATTCCTGGGATCTCAACTTTGAGCTGGATGGCCGGCAGTCAGGAAGTCTGGCACCTGTCGGGTTTCTTGAAGGAGCCAATTCCGCTGCTGGAGGAGTGGCAGATGACCTGACTCAGGTCAACAACGACCTCTATCCGGGGCAACTCCTCATTCTCGGTCAGGGAAATGGCGTATCCCCCAATCATAACTTCATCGAAGGGACAGAATTCTCAGTGGAAGCCGTAGTGAATCCTGGCCCGAATAACGGATCATTCGACTCCACGGATTGGTCCGCGATCATTATTGGAGCCTCCTCACCCAACCGCTTTGTCAATTCCCATGATGGATTTGGCGTCCTCTTCCGGAACAATCGGCTGATTGAAGTCTGGAATGGCAATCAGAATGTTTATCAATCGGCCGCGGACAATCCCTTGCCAGAAGCCCCGTACAAAGTGCGGCTTGATGCCAGGACCGCCAATTTCATGGGCTCACCCGCGGAAATCCGACTGTATATCAATGATCAACCCTACCCGCTGAGTTCCGAAGGATTCGCTTTTGTGAAGACACAGGGATTTTATGGAAACTACATCACTCTGGCGGGAATTGGGGATGCTCTGGATCATGTGTTTGACGACCTCAAAATCACATCCGTCGCTGGGATCAACTTTCTGGACTCTGATTTTGTGTTGCGTGAGGGAGAAACGGCCGATATCCGCGTCAAAGTGCCTGAGGGACTGATTGAAAACTCGTCCGCGGTGGTTCGGGTTATTGCGACTTCCCCAGGTGTGGCTGTGGCACAGGGAGCGACTGACGGCGTGCTGGAACTGACCTTTGCACAAGGTGGCCCACTGGTTCAGACCATACCCATGAGCATTCTCAATAAAGGATCCGGTTCGTTCAGGTTGGAAGGTCCGGCGGGAGTCGCTGTGGGACCGGATCTGAATTTCAGCATCTCGTCAGCCATCGTTTCCAATCCAAGCTTTGAATCCGATCCCAATCCAGCCTTTCCTGGTTATGGGACCGTATCCGAGTGGCAGGGTTTTTCCGGCATCAATGCAGGAAACGG
>JAJOIW010000080.1 GCA_021209225.1 Verrucomicrobiota bacterium | reverse complement strand
TTGGCAATGGACTCATGGTGGACAATGCAGGCAATGCCATATTGGCAGGCACCACAGATTCTGTTGATCTGCCTGTGATGAACCCGATTCAGATGGAACTGATGGGGGGAAGTGATGCTTTCATTGCGAGGTACAATGCATCGGGGGTGATGGACTACCTGACATATTGGGGGGGGGAGTTCGCTCGACTATGGCACAGGCATTGCCCGGGATCAGCAGGGCAATATGGTTTTGTGCGGACTCACCTTTTCCGAAGATTTCCCAATCCATTTTGCGGTTCAAGCGGAGTTGAAAAACGGGGATTGTTCAGGAAACCAGATTTGCGGGGATGGATTTGTCACGAAGCTCAATTCAGCGGGATCGGAAGCCGTATTTTCAACTTATCTGGGAGGCAACCGGGAGGAGAATGTGACTGCCCTCACCTCCTCATTTGGTTTCAGTCTGTATGGAATTGATGTGGACCGCGACGGATATATATATGTCACGGGCACTACATCTTCTCTGGATTTCCCCACTATAAGTGGCTTGCAGGTTTCGCGGAGGCGGGGACAACTCGATCCTTTTCTGGCAAAATTTCAACCTGATGGTGCGCTGGTGTATGCGTTTCCATTTGGGCCTGGCCAGGTGACTCCGGGGCAGAACCGGTTGAATGTCGCCAGTTCGTTGGTTGTGGATGTGAACCGGAATGCCTATGTGGTTGGGGCGAGCCTGGCGCCATCGATTGGTCCGGGCGCCGGATCTCCACCATTGGGGTATATAGCAAAGGTTTACGACCTGCCGGTTCTGGCAACAAAGGATACGTCGATTGAGGAGACCAGAAGAGTGCCCTATCTCCCCATTCAAAAGATACGTCGATTAGCGGATGAAACGAGTCAGTTGGATTTTCCGGTTCCCAATGGGTCCGGATATCAGATTGAGGCCACCACGGATTTTCGCAGCTGGATCACTTTGTTCACCCAGCAACCCCCACCACCAACAAATGGTGGAGGCGGAAAAGAATAACCTGAGTCCCCCGCTCCATGAATCCACAGATCCAGAAACGGCAGAATAATGTGATTTCCCATGCCAGTGGGAATCGATATGCATTGTGTGTCAACAAGCAGGTCGGGATGCTCCAGTTGGATTGGAGGAAATGCATGGACGCCATTTCAGGATGGCGGCTGGGACCAACTGTGTGGATTCCGGTGATTGCTGCCATTCTGATTGCCGGTGAATGTATGAATGCCGCATCCATGGATCCCAGGTTGGAGTACTCTGGATACGTTGGAGGAGACGGTCGTGAATCGGCGGAGGATGTGGCAGTCGCCCCGGATGGGGGAGTTTTTATTCTTGGAAATTCAGCATTTGGTTCACTGGATACGAATGGATCGACCGTCTACAAACATACGACACCACCGCCATTCGGATTTCCTCCCGGCCTGGATTTTCCAACCGATCCCGATGTGATGCTGGTGAAGTACTCCCCTGGATTTAAATCGATAGACTACATAGCCATTATTGGTGGCACCGGAATTGAATCGGCAGTGGCATTGAAACTGGATGCACTTGGCCGGCCAGTGATCTTGCTGAGAACAGAATCCCTGGATTTTCCCACTAAAAATGCCTGGCGTCCGGGTGCATTTGGTAACAAGGATCATGCGTTGATCAAGCTGAGCGCGGACGGACGCGAAATCATTTTTTCAACATATCTTGGTCTGACGGGAGTATTTGAGAGTGGCCTTCCTGGAAGTGGTGTTCATGATCTGGCATTGGATCGGGAGTCGAATGTAATCCTGACAGGCACAACGTTTGCGCAGGACTTGCCGGTGACACCGGGTGCTTTTCAGACAAAGCCAAATTCCGCTCCCAATGGGTTTGTTGCCCGGATGAGTGCGGATGGAACCAGACTTCTGATGGCGACCTATCTCGGTGGCGATGGGGCGGATTTTTGTCAGGCCATGGACTTGGATAACCTGGGGGACATCATCGTGGCCGGCACAACGACATCATCGGATTTCCCCTTGCTCAACCCATTGAATGACCAGAGGGGAATCTTGATGAATGGGACAAATCCGGAACAGATTTTCATATCCCAGATGAGATCCGATGGCAGCCAGCTGGATTTTTCGACCTACCTCATTGGCGGAGGGGAGGCCATGGATATTAAAGTGACCCCTCAGGGAAGCTGGATACTTGCGGGAGTCTCCGACGGAGGGATGACCACAACTGCAAATGGCTGGCAAAGGCTGACGAGCGGTGGCTTTGTGCTCGAGTATTTCTCCATTTTGCGGTCGTTCAGTTATGCCACTCACATAGGAGGCACACCAGCAGGGATAGATGTCGACTCCAAGGGAAATCTGGCGGTCACGGGTATCACGTCGAAAAATGAGCTCCGCACCACATTCACCGCATTGACTTCAACGAATCCACTGAATTCGAGCAGTGATGCCTTTGCTGTCAAACTCAATTCTCAGAGACAGGTTGTCTATGCAGCGGCCATTGGCGGATTGAGTTCGGATGAAGCTCGTGCGGTCGCGATTCTTCCGGGTGGAGATCTGGTGCTGGCTGGATCCACTTCATCCTCGGATTTTCCTCTGGAGCAGTCTCAAAAGCCCTTTCCGATCGGTGAGGAAGGCTTTGTATTACAACTGGCTGAGGTTCCATCGCAGGGAGGGGGGCCAACGCCGGGTCCCACGACACCACAACAATTCAGAGACAGGGAGTCAACATCATTCCCCCATCGCTTTTATAGAATTCTGGAGTTGCCTGCGAAGAATTAATGTTGCCAATGAAGGGAGATGCTGGATGGGGTTTCCATTCAGCGGATGATTGAGCGCTTTGCTCAGTGGGACAAATGCGCTAAAATGCGAGGGATATGCCTGGACCAATTGTATCGGTGGCCGAAATGAGGGAATGGGAATCGCGAACCTGGGCTGCAGGAGTCCGGGAATCCCAGGTTATTGCCAAGGTGGGCGAGGCCATTGCCCAATGGCTGATCCAGAGTGTGCGGCCTGGCACCCGACTGCTGTTTCTGATTGGGCCAGGGAATAATGGAGCGGATGCACGCGCGGCGATGGATGCCTTGTCCGGAGAAGATTACCACCTTCAGTCGCTCGAAGTTCAAGAACCCTCCAAAGCATATGCGCAGCTGGAAAAGTATTTTAAAAATCCCCCGGATTGCCTGGTTGATGGGATTTTTGGCATTGGATTGAGTCGTCCCCTGGGAAGTGATTGGATCAAGCTGATTGAGGCGATCAACGAATTCAGAAAGCCAGTGATCAGTCTGGATTGTCCATCAGGTATGGATGCTGATACGGGTGAGGTCAAGCCGGTCGCGGTGGAAGCCCGATGGACACTGGCCATTGGCGCCGCAAAAATGGGACTCATTCAACCCATGGCAACCGATTGGACTGGAAGGCTGATTGTGCTGGAGGGAATAGGTCTCCACCCGGACGGACCAGTGGCGCATTCACAAATCCGATGGGTTTCTGAAGTGGATTTTGAAAGTTCCCCGAAGGAATTCTTGAGGCATGCGGGGGGTCATAAGGGAAATTTTGGTCACACCGGGATCGTGGCCGGGAGTGTGGGATACCATGGGGCCGCCGTTCTGGCAGCTCGGGCTGCCCAGGTGGCCCGCCCCGGCCTTATTTCAGTAATGACCATCGGAGAGGCGTATGTCCCGGTCGCATCCAATCTCTTGTCGCCTATGGTGCACCGGTTTTCCCGGGAGACCTTTGATAAGGTATTTGAGAAAGCGACAGCTTTATTGATCGGCCCGGGGCTTGCGACGTCTGAATCCAGGAATTATGTCTATCCACTCCTACAGGAACTCTGGAGGACAGCGGATGTGCCCATGGTGGTGGATGCATCAGCATTGGACTGGATTCCTCAGGGGGATGTGGATTCGGAAGCGATGCGGATCATCACCCCACACGCTGGGGAAGCATCCAGGCTCCTCCATCGGGGCGGGGATATGGAAGCCACCCCCAATTCAAACCGGCTTCAAGCGGCGGAAGCCCTTTCAAAAATGTATGGTCATTGCACGGTGGTGCTGAAAGGCTATCAGACTGTCACTTTCAGTCCCGCCCACCATCAGTGGTTTATCAATTCTTCAGGCAATCCCTATTTAGCACAAGGGGGAGCAGGAGATGTATTGGCTGGATTGATCACCGGATACCTGGCCCATCCTGCCTCACGGCTCGACAGGAATCTGTCCCTTCACCAGATCATTTATGCTGTCTGGCTGCATGGATGGACCGCGGATGTGCTGGATCAGGAAGGATGTGCCTGGACGGTGGAGGACCTATCCGACCGCTTGAAGGAGTTCGCCCACTGATCCTGCGTTTATATTAAATGCCACTGAGGCTGATCAGTATCTGATGGAATGCCTGGTTGGAGACCAGAGCCGAGGATTCATCCATGGTATGATAACCGCTTGTGGGAATCTGCAGAGTTGAGCCATTCACAAACCCATTGGAAGCAGCGATGATGCGCCCGAGTTCCGTGCTTCCGATAGATTGGGGATCGAGGCCTTTTTGTGCGAGCGACTGGTTTTGCTCTTCAATGTAAGCATCTTTGAATATATACGAGACTCCGGATTTTATGCATAGATGCCGGAGAAGGGACGTTGTATCGGCATGAAACTGTGCATTGGCATCGCGATGACGCAGGACGACATCGTACATGTCAGCCGTTTTCTGATCTGGAAACGGGCTGGTATCCAGCACGATCAGGTTATCGGTCTGCCCCCCAAACCGGCGAAACCACTCGAGCAGGAATCTCCAGCTGCTTCCCGATTCCTCCTGAGCAGTAAAGAAGGCAGTCCCCTTGAATCCCAGACTGAACAAATGCACAAGGTGCGCCACGGTGAGCACATTATCGAGCTGTGCTTTGAGATGATTATCCCAGACCCGGAGTCTGTCGGTGAAGGCGACTGGAGTGCCTGCGACCAGATGTTCGAGGCCATGGACTTCAAATATGAGGTTATTTCTATATTCACAAACATAGGCCTGGGCGATGACGCCTGAGCCGCGGTAGGCACCTGACCAGGGTTCGTAGGCGATGACCGGCACGGACTGGAAGCGATTCACTATTTTTTTCATCAGCTTCTCTGACACTGAATTGCCAAGTAAATCGCTTCGGTTTGCAGCCACAAATGCGGCGTACTGGAACTCATTCGGGCCGGTGCAGATGAGACCATGACGGTCGATGTGGGTTGAAAAACATGGCGGATCTCGGGGTCATCCCCCCGTGGCAACCAGGAGGCCCTGGTCACCAGGTTACTTTGGCGCCCCGCTCCTCCAGTTCCCTCTGTAATACCCGGAAAAAGGAATGCTCGGCTCCCACAACGCTGGGTTGCCGAATGAGAGATTTTAATAAATCGAGAAATTGTTCCCGGTTCTTCACATGAACTCCGTCAGATCCGCACGTCGGTTGGAATGTGCGGAAGGCATGATAAGCAAAAACCAGAAGATCCCGCAATGACTCACTCGGTTCAAATGCTTGGCTGGTGGGGGAATGGATCAGAGTTTTTTAGAAAAATGATGGCTGGTGAGAGTGAATCCGGCATTCAGGTAAAGTCGATGGGCATCGTTTCTGAGGTACCCGGAGTCGAGGTGGATTTCCTGGCATCCCAATTTTTGAGCTTCGTTATCGATCCATGTGAGGAGTTCTCTGGCGCATCCATACCCGCGATGTTCGGGGTGAGTGATCAGATCGTCGATGTATAGAAGGCGCCCCCAGGCGAGGAAATGGCAGACACGGAATCCGGCGAATGAAAGGATTTCTGAATCATCCCGTATATAGGCCAGCCGATATCCTTCCTGCATTTGAATATGAACCCGCCGGAGGAATTCCGCTTCACCCAGATGAGTTCTGAGGAGCCCCACCAAGGGCATAAACTCTCTTAGTGTGACGGGATCATAGGTTTCGATTGTTCGCACTTCCCAATTCATGGATTTTTATTTGTTGTATTCATGGGTCCGATGTATCTGGTGGCGACGACGATCTGGTCGAACCAGACAGTGTGGGAATCCGGATTAAATTCCATTTGATGATCCGGTGCATACTGGGCTGAGTACAGATAGGATTTTTCAGTGACATAACTCATCAACCAGAAGACATTGGCTTTGAGGTGGATGTTGTTTCTCCAGTTTATCCCGGTGAAGTGGCCGGTTTGGATGCCATTTTCCCAGAGAGTTTGTTCGCCATCTGGCCTGCCTGGGGAATTCAATTTAATATGGATTTCGATGCAGATCCACTGGTCCCGTGGGATGGGACCGGACTGAGGTTGGAAGCTGTTACCCCAGAATTTCCCATCCCGGGAGGGTTTCATGTCGGGCCAATAGGAATAAAAGTTCCACCGTCCCGGCGGAGGGTTTTTTCCCCAATCAAACCAGGGTTCGATTCCTGAGGTGAAAAAGTGGGATCCATCTGGTTTGAGGCCGGCTTTGCCGAAGCTTCCCCATTTGGATGTTTCTCCGTTGATGTGGACGAAATGGTGGACATATCCGGCGTCCGGGGCGAAGCGGACATAGAAGCGGGCGAAAATCTGATCCTGACCGGAATCGAGCCATTTTATCAACCCGCCGCCTGAGTCGCGGATCCGGGTGGCAGTGATCTGGAGTGCATGCGAGCCAGCGAAGACAGGAGATGGAGCCGAGACAACAGTCAGGCGTTGCCTATCACCACTCGTCTGATCCTCGTCCCAGAGCGAAATGTCTCCGGATTCAAACCCATCAGCAAAAAGAACAGAAGGATCGGCGATTATGCCAAGATCACCAGGATAATCTTGAGATAGTCCATGCATTGCCGGGACTTCAGCGCTTGCCGAGAAGCCGATAATGATCCACATGGAAATAATCCCCATCCGCATGTAACAGGTCATACCGGATGATCGCCAATTCATTGGGGAATCAGCAAGTTAATCTGACATAACTTACAGCATGGCTGAAAGCGACTCCCGTCCCAGGGACACATAAGTGGATCAGGGGCAAAAGGCCGGCGGTTGCGCAGCTGGATTGAGACTGGGAGGGAAACGTAAATCAATCGGCCATGACCAGAGTGGTTTTGCGATTGGCAGCACGTTTCCGCTCATTGGCATCCAGGATTTTCTTGCGTAAGCGGAGGGTTCGGGGAGTGGCTTCGACGAATTCATCATCTCCGATATATTCGAGAGCCCTTTCCAGAGAAAGGACCAGCGGTGCATCGAGTATGATTCCCTTGCCATCCCCGGAGGAGCGCATATTGGTCAGTTTTTTCTCTTTGGTTGGGTTACATGTCATATCCTCACCGCGGGAATTTTCACCGATAATCATACCGGGATAAACGACATCACCCGGGACAACCATCAATTGGCGCGCTCCTGCAGGGTATCCAGCGCGTATGAAGTCACTTTGCCATGCTCCATTGAAACCAGGGAGCCACTCTTGCGGGCGGGAATCTCTCCTTTAAATGGCGCATATTCGTGAAACAGGTGACTCACGATGCCCATACCGCGGGTGGCATTGACCAGTTCTGATTCAAATCCAATCAATCCACGGGTCGGAATGAATGCCCGAAGAATGACCATGTTATCCGCATGTTCCATGGAGGTGATTTCTGCCTTACGATAGGCAAGGGTCTCCAGAATAGGACCCAGATTTTCGCTCGGCACCTCGCAGAAGAGTTGTTCGATAGGTTCCAGGATCTGGCCATTGTCCCCTTTTTTGAAGATGACTTCGGGACGGCTGACGAGCAATTCAAAGCCTTCGCGACGCATTTGTTCGACGAGTACGGCAATCTGCATTTCGCCACGTCCGCGCACTTCGAAGATACTGGCGGTATCTGTTTCATTGAAACGG
This sequence comes from Verrucomicrobiota bacterium, assembly GCA_021209225.1. Lineage (GTDB taxonomy): Bacteria > Verrucomicrobiota > Verrucomicrobiia > Limisphaerales > JAJOIW01 > JAJOIW01. The sequence goes on along the minus strand of JAJOIW010000080.1, from coordinate 12,476 downwards.
AGGGAGATATTGGTGAGCACTTCTTTCTGGAGGCGTTCCCGGATATGTCTTGCGGTGAGCAGCTTTCCTTCCTGACCGGCGAGTGGACCATCGTTGACGGCAAACTGCATGCACAGGGTTGGTGGTCGAGCGGCACAAATGGAAGCGGGGGGGGTGTCTGGTGAGCCGGCAATGGTTTCACCCAGAAAAACATCTTCGGACCCGGTAATGCCCACGATATCCCCCGCAGTGGCCTCTTTGACTTCCACCCGTTTCAATCCGTCAAAATGAATAATGCATGAGATTTTTGAAGCGGTGCGGGTGCCATCGCCATGGACGATGTACATGGGTTGCCCGACGGATGATGATCCACTCAGAACTTTGCCGAATGCAATGCGTCCAAGGTAGTCGGAGTAATCCAGATTGCTCACGAGCATACGGAATTCATCGCCTTTTTCCACGCGAGGAGGTGGGGTGTATTGTACGATGGCCTCGAAAAGGGGTTGGATGGTATCACTTTCCTCATCGAGTCTGGTCTTGGCGAATCCGGCTTTGGCACTGGCATAAAGGATTGGGAAATCGAGTTGTTCCTCGTTGGCAGCCAGCGAGAGAAAGAGGTCACTGACATGATCGACGACTTTGGCTGGATTAGCGTTTTCGCGATCAATTTTGTTGATGACGACAATGGGTCGCGCACCGGATTCGAGGGCTTTGCGGAGTACGAACCGGGTTTGAGCCTGGGGGCCTTCATAAGCATCGACGACGAGAATGACGCCGTCGATCATGTTCATAATGCGTTCGACTTCGCCACCAAAGTCAGCGTGTCCTGGGGTATCGACCACGTTGATGTAGAAATCTTTGTATCGGAATGAAGCGTTCTTGGCACGGATGGTGATTCCACGTTCTCGTTCGAGGTCCATGGAATCCATCATCCGATCTTCAGTCGCCTGATTTGAACGAAATAAACCTGATTGTTTGAGCAGGCAATCCACGAGGGTGGTTTTGCCATGGTCAACGTGTGCTATGATAGCAATGTTCCGAATGTTTGAAGCCTTCTTACTCATTTGTCAGCGGCGCTGAGGTACCAGCAGCCTTTCACACTTACTGATCCGGAAAAAAACGTCAAGCAACCTGAGTGGCAAAGATGTTAAAAAATGACAAATAATTGGAGATGTGAAATTATTTTGAGCTTTCACCAGGTGAGACGAAGAAAAATGGACTCACTGGAAGGGGGGATATTGACAGTAAATGGGGAGGCTATCCTTCCCTGATTGATCCATGGGCCAGCGACCTGGTCAGAAGTTTCCAGTTCAGCACGCCCTTCAAATGTGAGAACCGGCAATCCACTTTTGAGAGTGAGAACTGGGGATGGCGAGATGATCGGGCTTGAAACTGCGACGGTGTTATTGTCTGGAGCCGGGTCGTGATCGCCGGGTGTCAGGGTGAAGGAAATATGGAAGGATTTGGCGGAGGAGTCTGGTGAGATGAGGAATTCGAGAGTGACCGAGGTGGTTGCCTGAGGGGGAATTGTGGCGAATGTCCAGAGGCAACCGGAATTGCCTGAGCAATCCAGCAGGTATGGATCACTCTTCTGAGCCAGCAATACTTCGGGAAGGACGGCATGAATCTGGAGTTGGGATGCGGGGACATTGGAGGGGTTATGAATATCCAGCACCAGACGGAGGAGCTCACCTGGTTGGGGAATCTGATCTGGCTCCAGTCGATTCAGAGACAGGGAGAAATCGACGATTGGCGGGAGTGATTCGGAGGTGGAGATCAGATAGATTTTTCCGGCGTTGCGGCTGGTGAAGAGGTTTCCCTCAGAGGTCATATCCGCCAGAAATAATCTCTGACTATCGGAAGCCAGGGAATTGATGTGGCCGATGCCAGGCTCTGAGGGAAGGATAAACGGAGTAGACTGCCCTGAGACCGGATCGACGTAGAGGACAGTGTTTTCTTCATTTTCCAGTCCGGCGGAGGAAAACTGACCATGGAACCCGACAAAAAATCCCTGGTTGAATCCGGGAGGGAAAAATTTGGGAGCCTGGGCGATCGAGGACACGCCTTCGCTTTCGAGTCCATCGGCTGGATTCGGTATGGGATGAAAAGCCATCGCTGGTTGAGTCGAGATATCGCCTATGAAAATCCCAGTCCGGTATTCTGCATAACTTGCGGGGAAGCCGAAATCTTTGATTGAGCTGCCGATGAGTTGGGAATTGAGGATATTGATCTCATCGGCGCTGGTTGGTTCGATGGGGTCCATCAGTCCATCAATGCCATTTTCAGCAATGATGAGATTATTACTGGAATCCCAGGCCAGTGCGGAGGCATTGCGGAGGCCGGTCGCGATGACATCATGCCGTATGGCGGTCAGATGGATTCCGTCTGATGATGGGGAAAATGTCAAACGATGCAGGGACGCCGCCGAAAGTTCGCCCTGAAGTCCACTGAGAGCTGCGAAGTTCAGGGCTGGTCCGACGGCATTGTTTTCACGGGATCCGAACTGGAAGAAGACTTCGAGGTTTTGGGCTTGCTCCGGGCTGTTTCGCATGATGAGGGTGCTGGCCAGGTGGTATGAGGATTGAATGGATAAGTCGACCTGGTCGGCAGACAGGAATTCTCCGGATTCAGTCCGGTGAAAGAGAAGGAGTTTTTGATTTCCTGGATTTGTGGAGAGGGTGGCAATCCAGGGTCCCAGACGGGCGAGAGAGGTCAAGCCACCTGGAAGCGAATCCATGAGGACCTGGGCTTCACCGTCGGCAACACCATCCCCGTCGGCATCCACCAGTTCCACAATCCGTCCCATGGAATTAAAAAAATTCTCCCCGTCATTGACGGCCACCCAGAGGGTGTTGGGATTGGGAATGAGTAGCCCGGCCGGGTAGCTGAGCCCCGTGGCAAATTGGGTCAATCGGATATTGGCATTGCTTGAAAACGCATCCGGAAGTGAGAGAATGGGCTCCTGGGCATCCGACCATCGGGTACATGTCAAAAATCCCAGCAGGAAAATACAGGTGATAAACCCGGTACCCCGTTTCGATGGGAACTGATGCAGCTCATTTCTCAGCAATGGGAACGAAAATTTCGACAAAACGGCCATGTGGTGAAGGGTAGCCGATAGCGAAGCCAACTGGGACAATTATTTTCCGGAATGATTCAGATTGTCGCAGGCACCACGAGTGAATGGACAGGCAGAGTCTGGCGGGTCACCGGATCGAGAATGCTGCCGCCCAAACCATTGGGAGGAGTATCGGCCCATTTGAGGTAAAAGTTGGGAAAGGTTTTCCGGATGCAGGCCGGGTCGTGAATGATCACGCCTGGGACCTTCAACCCGATGAGGGAAAGGGACATGGCAATCCGGTGATCATGATAGGTCTGGACCGTTCCACCATGAAGCAGGTGCGAGGAAGGTGAGACGATCAAGGTATCCCCCACTTCCTGAACCATCGCCCCAAGTCGGGATAATTCCGTCCTCAGAGCCAGGACGCGTTCACATTCCTGGACCCGAAGTCGTCCCAGATCGGTGAAGGCAGTGGGATGAGCCGCGAATGGAGCCATGGCGATGGCGGTCAGAATGCTGTCACCCAGGTCCGTTTCCCGCGAGACAGTTGCAGGCAATGGCAGATAGGCGGGGAATCGGGTATCCACCTGCCAGTGAGAATCCGGCCATTGATGAATCGTCAGCGGACAATCCAGTAAATGCGCCGCAGCCCAGAAATAGCTGGCGGATGAAGCATCCGGCTCGATGGCGTAGTCCCCTCCCTGGACTGGGAAGGTCTCGATCATTTCCCGGGTCATGGTGACGTATGGGAGATTATCGGGATGACCATCAGTTATTTGGACATCCCACCGCCCTGGCACGGAGGATAAGAGGAGTGCGGATGCAAACTGGCTGGATTCAGCCACCGATACCCCAACCACCCCGGACTTAGGCCCACCACCATGGACAATCGCGGGAAGAAAATCATTGGGTGAATCAATCCGGTAACCGAGAGAACGCAGACTTTCAAACAAGGCTTTTTTGTGGCCGGGCATGCATGCGGTCCACGCCGGATATCCGGTAGCACCCGCGTCCAAGGCACAACATCGCCACTAAAAAAACGGGCGGCGGTGCCTGCATTCGCCACGAATATCTCCTTGGGTTGCTCAAGGCTTCCCCCCCTCGGGAACCACGCCATTCCGACCCGTGACGGTAATCGTCCGATTGCACAATTCATCCGGATCCTGCTCCACCTGAATCGCGTATCCCAATGCCCGCAAAGCGTCTGTCATGACCTGCGTATCCTCACTCCAGAGGGCGCCATTGAGGGTCACAGTTCCGCTTGCGTGGGCCGCAAGAATCAAAGCCCGATTTGTGATGCTTTTACTTCCAGGAATTGTCAGCTTCAGGGGGCATGACAACTGGTGAATGGGGGCAATTTCTATGGATGGATGAAATGTCATCGCTTGTTTTTTGTCGGATTCGTGGATTTCTGCCACGCATCCCGTTGTTGCTTGGCGGTATTGAAATACTGAAATATTTGGGTGTCATCGTGGGAATCAAGCATGGATCGGAATTGATTCAACTGGTCGGTGCAATCCGCAATGGCGGCGAGAATGGCCTGACGGTTGGAGAGGCATATATCCCGCCACATCTCGGGTGATCCACTGGCTAAGCGCGAGGTATCCCGGAATCCAGAGCTGCAGAGTTGGGATTGTTCCTTTGGCCACTGGGGTGAGAGGACATAATGAGCCAGAACCGAGGAGAGGATATGGGGCAGGTGTGAACACCTCCCAACAAATTCATCATGAAATGAGGCGGACAATGACAATACCTCGCAGCCAAGAAACCTCCAAAAATCAATCACTGATTCCAATGCCCGCTCTTCCGTTCTATCAGTGGGAGTCACAACACAGGTCGATCCACAAAATAGTCCGGCGCTGGCGGCTGTGACCCCGGTTTTTTCTGATCCTGCCATCGGATGGCTGCCGACAAAATAGGCACCTGCTTCATGGACCAGGGATTCCAACTGGTCGATGACTGCGCCTTTCACACTGCCGACATCCGTGACGATGGCCCCGGGCTTGATCGCTCCTGGACCGATGCTGGCGACCAGGTCCTTCATCTGGAAGACCGGGGTGCACAACACGATGATATCCGCTGACTCCACAACGGAATCAATCTCTGAGGAAATCACATCCGCCACCCCCAGACGAAACCCATCGTCCACTGTCTGCGCTCGACGCGCGTACGCCGAAACCAGACCGGAAAAGTTTCCTTTTTTCAAGGTTAGTCCGATCGATCCACCAAGCAGCCCCAAACCGAGGACAGCTACTTTGCTCCACGTCATAAATGCCTTGTAATCATGGATGGACTTGAAGGCAATTCAATCATGAAATGCCGGGAATTGCTATGAAGCCGATCTTGATGGACTGGGTATGGGGCGGATAAATGGAGAAATATTCTTGCCCAACCAGGACGAGCAGCCTTCTTCAGTGCTGTAAACCTCGTGCGACAGGTGACCGACAACTCTTTGTGAAAAAATCATGGCTAACGCGGTTGCCCGCGATGTCCCAGTCAAAGACACCCACTTCCCGGAAAGTTCAGGCACCGCACAAATGCTCTCGGCCACCATCTTCATTCCTTCCACGGACACCTTATCGATCTTTTCCCGGCAATCCGCAACCACATCAAAATCTTTTTTAAAAGTCGGTTCGTTGAAAAGATATGTGGCGGCTGCGATGAGATCATTTTCATCGACAGTTCCGAAGAACTTTAAAACTGCAACACCAGCTTCCGGGTATACTTGACAATTAAACATGACATCCCTTTCATTATTTTCCCCTGTAACATGTCTTCGTATGTGATAACCCAACCGCAAAGCGGCTGAGTTTTTTACCGTAAGTTGACTCCATTCACTGAATGAGAGACTGGAAGATAAAAAATATACCAGGAATCTCATGCTCATTCACTGGCATCACTGCCTGAGTGAGATCCTATTGAGATACTTGGTCAATTGACCAGCGAAATGGAATGCCCTACCATGGACACATGAGCGGGCGTCTGTCAATGATTGGAATAAAAAAGCTTCTGATGAATACACCCTATGGCATCGCAGGTTGTTTGTGTCTGCTGTGGGTTGGTTGCGGTGGGGACGGAGAGAATGCCATGATGAAGGCAGCCATTGAGAGCGATGCGAATGGCTACATTTCAGCCAAAGGCCACAAGTTTTATACCGGGGCAGGTGTCTTTGCTGAGAAGTGCCCAGTGAGCGGCACAATGGATCTGGAACCTGTCGTCGCCTATGTCGCCGATGACTGGACAAAGGGGTCGACAAACTATGTGATTGCCCCACAACGACTTGGGGCCGTCAAAGCTCCATGGGACGGCCAGATACTCCGGAAGATTGTCATGCCATCAGAAAAGCAACTGGAGGCCTGGGGAGCGGTCAAGGCGGATGAGGCATCAGTGAAAGTGGCTCAATGAGGATTGTTGGACTGGAGACTTTGTTTGAACCCACTGAATAAGACAATCAATCTCGCGGCGGAACTTATCCGCTGCCGCAGCGTGGCTCCGGAAGATGATGGAGCACAAAGCCTTCTGCAGGAAAAACTTCATGCAATCGGCTTTCAAATCTTTGAAGTTCCGTGCCAGGGTCGGAAAAATTTCTGGGCGGAAACGGGGCGGGATGGTCCACTGCTGGCCTTTGCCGTGCATACGGATGTGGTGCCAGAGGGAGATTTATCGGGCTGGACGGTTGACCCATTTGCTGGAACGGTTCGTGGTGGGCGCCTCATTGGCCGCGGAGCTGTCGATATGAAATCCCAGATCGCCTGCGTCGTGTCGGCGGTTGAATGGTATTTGAGTGAGATTGGGGGCCCTGGTCACCTGACCTTTCGCCTTGGGATGTTTGTGACCGGCGATGAGGAGCCGGAGGGGAATTTTGGGGCCAATGCGATACTCGACTTCCTTGCCGGCCGTGAGACGCGCATTGATTACTGTGTGGTGACTGAGCCGACGTCACAGGAGGAGTTCGGTGACACGGTCAAAATTGGACGGCGCGGATCCATACATGGAGAAATCCGGCTCCTCGGCCAGCAGATGCATTCATCCCATGCGGATCAATTGATAAATCCAATTTTCCGAAGCCTGCCGGTACTGAAGGACATATCTGAGTTCAACTGGTGCCCGGGGAATGCTTACTTCCCGAAAACCACGTTTCAATTCACCAGGATCCAGGCCAGCGGTGGCGCCTCCAATACCACACCAGCCGAACTGAGCTGTGAATTCAACCTGAGGTTCTCAAGTGAGACCAGCGCTCAGACCATTCAGAATCAGGTGGAGAAAATTCTCAGCGACTCGGGCGTGAACTACAGGACGCGGTGGAATTGCAATGCGCACCCTTTTCTGACAGAGCCGGGTCCATTCACGGAGCTGGTGCGTGATGCGGTGCGGAAGGTATCAGGAATTCATCCCCAATACTCGACATCCGGCGGCACCAGCGACGGCCGTTTCATCGCAGCCCGCGGAACAGCTCTCATTGAATTTGGATTTGTCGGGAATATGTGCCACATGGTTGATGAATCCGCTCCTCTGGAGGAAATAGATAAATTGCAGCAAGTCTATCAGCAAATCCTGATCCATTTTGCAAACCATCCCACCTTAGGGCACAGAAAACCGGATGCATAAAATGAGGAATTCCAGCCAACGGTTTCATTTTCAGACGCGTGTGCTCAATTTAAAACTGAAGCGCGAATTTGGCACGGCGCAACTCCGACGCACTCACCAGCGCACTGTCGTGCTTCGGATCGAGGACAGGCAGCTGCATTCGATTGGATTCGGAGAATGTATCGAACACCCGACTTACCTGACCGAATGCGAATCACTTATCGAGGAAATTCAGCAGATTGAAGCCTGGCTGAATCGCTGCGATGAATCAGCGGAAATTCCTCAGATCTGTATGAACCTCAAGGAAAACCTGGAATTTTTTTCCAGTTATGCCAGGTCCGCCGTGGACCAGGCGCTCTGGGACCTCTATGCCAGAAGCCGGGACCAGACGACCGCCGCATGCCTGGCATCACAGGTCCGGTTAGCCGATATGTCCACCCGAAAAAGTTCGATCACCATTGGCCTGTCGACTCCATCCATGATGGTTGCGGAACTGGAGAATTATTTTAACTGGCCCATACTCAAGATAAAACTCGGGGGAGAAGAGGATACGGAAATACTCAGATTGATTCGGGCAAAGGCACCCAGGAAGACGATTCGCATTGATGCCAATGAAGGGTGGGACCCGGAGCATTTTGCCGAGGTTCTTCGCGTGTGCGAACAAAGTCGGGTGGAGCTGATCGAGCAACCGTTTCACAGACAGGAATCCAAAACCACCCGATTGCTCCGGCATGCAACGACTCTGTCCATTATCGCGGATGAAAGTTGTTGCCAGCCGCTGGATGTCGAAAAATGTGCCGGCGTCTTTGATGGCATCAATATCAAATTATATAAATGTGGTGGATTGTTGCCCGCCGCATGGATGATTGAAAAAGCGCGACAGTTGAATATGAAGGTCATGCTGGGATGTATGGTTGAATCCATTATTGGGGTCAGTGCGATGGCTCAATTATCCGGGTATGCGGATTTTATTGATCTGGATGGCGCGTGCCTCATCTCCAATAATCCGACATCCGGAATGGTGCTCGAGGATGGGATTGTCCTTGCATCAAACCACAAAGGGAATGGATTCGACCATTCACCTCTGGAAATACTCTTTCGAAATTCAATGGACGATTAAAACTATGACTACTGGAATTGAGAGAAATCTGAGGAGGGTCGTATCCGGCTGCATGCTTCTGGGGGCAGCCATTGTATATGGTCCGTGGGTTCATGGTCAAAGCATGGACCTTGGAAAAATCCTCAGCGACGTTCACCCGGAGGTGGACAAATGGGCGACGGTGACATTGGTGAAAAACCCGGAAAGTCATCCGGAATTCTCCACATTCCACCTGAAGAATGAGGGTGAAGCGGTGGACTTCTGGCCGGCGAGCACGATCAAATTATATACCGTGATTGCGGGGGTTGAATTCTTGAATCAATACGGGATGCCGCTGGATACCATTGTGGCATTTTCACGACCGGGCAGCAATGGAGCCTACCAACGCGATTGTGCCAGAACCTTTGAGGAAATGGTGAGCGAGGTATTCCGTCGATCCTCAAATGAGGACTACACATTGCTTCTGCGCATGATTGGGATTGATGCCATGAACACACAATTCCTGGTGCCGGGCAAAGGATTTCCCCACAGTGCCCTGATGCGGGATTACGTCACCTACCGTCCGGTGGTATACGAGAACAATGAACCACAAAGAATTGAACTCATCTCACCCGGAGGCATCCGCAAAACATTGACCATCAATGGAGTGGCATATCGTATGCGGAGCGGCGGGGTGCCACAATCCTCAGCTCGACCACAGGGAACTGCACGTCAACCGCGGAACTTGCCGATTGCCTGAGGCGAATCCTCTTCCACGATCACATCCCGGAAAAAGAGCGATTCAATATCACGTCGCCCCAGGCGGAATTCATCCGACTGGGGGATCCTTCCAGAGGGTTGATCGGATTGGAAAACAGACTGGCGGGTGCCTACGGCTGGGAGGAATCCGGAGAAAAAATTTTCCCGCAAGCCCGCTATTTTCATAAATCCGGATTGATATCGAACTACGTTCTGGATGTGGGGTATTTGAGTGATGAGGCGTCTGACACATTCATCCTCTTTGCCCTGGCAGCCCATACCGGAGAGGAGCAGGTGCTCCGCCATATGGCCCATGCCATCTATTCCTCACTCCAATGAAAATTTTTCCCGGCCAGCGCATCCCACAATCATGAACCCGGGACGAGGAGCAGAATCCAATCCCCCACCCCGATTTGAAAAACTCAGTTTTGAAACGGACTGGGATGCCTATCAAATGGAGGACGAGGGGGAGGAGAAGCCGCGGGTGAGGACGCAGTTCTTCAGGGATGGCAGCCAGTCGATTATTGCCTCCAATGACAGCCCGGATCTGCCATTCGATTATTCGATCAACCCGTATCGTGGATGCGAACATGGCTGCGCTTATTGTTATGCCCGCCCGACACATGAATTCCTGGGCTGGAGTGCCGGTCTGGATTTTGAATCCAGAATTCTGGTGAAGATGGAGGCCCCAGCCTTGCTGCGGCAGGAATTGGACCACCCATCCTGGAAATCCTCCCTGGTCTCAATGAGCGGAGTGACTGACCCATATCAGCCTGTCGAAAAAAAACTTCAACTGACCCGGGGCTGCCTTGAGGTTTTAAATGATTTTCGAAATCCTGCCGCCATAGTGACCAAAAATAGTTTAGTGACTCGCGATCTGGATTTATTGCGGGCGATGCAGGGGTGGAATGGGGTCGTGGTATTTCTGTCACTGACCACTCTCAATGATGATCTGCGAAGAAAAATGGAGCCGAGAACCTCGTCCGTTCGCATGCGGCTCAATGCGATATCGGAGCTGCGTCAGGCCGGCATCGCGGTCGGTTTTCTGATGGCACCCGTCATACCCGGACTGACAGACCATGAAATACCATCGGTCGTCAAAGCGGCCTCAGAGGCCGGGGCAGAATTCGGATTTTACACAGTACTGCGGCTGCCATACGGGGTGAATTCCCTGTTTTTTGAGTGGGTTGGGCGACATGTTCCCAACCAGGAGGCCAGGATTCGACAGAGGATTTCCGATCTCCGCGGAGGGAAGATGAACGATTCGAACTTTGGGGATCGATTTCGAGGCACTGGCCCCGCAGCGGAGCAGATGTCCCGGCTATTCCGGATCGCCTGTAACCACCATCGGGTGCAGGTCAAAGCTCCACAAGTGGACCGGACACAATTCCGTCGCCCCGGCGGGCATCAAATGGAATTCCAGGATTTGATTTGAAATCTGATCCGCGGTTTTGCCTGGGGTGGGGCCACAGGCTGTGTTTGGCCGGGGCTGAGCCCCTCATTTTCCCTGCGTGGGAATGGCTGGCCCCGTCAGGAGTGCCAGAGGTGCTGAAAATCGGATCACTCGGTTTTCATGAGGTCATCCGGATTGTAAAATGTCTTTTGACTGAGGGTTGAGCGCCGGACAGCGGCGACCGCATCCGGTGTGACCGGCGATGCACTGTTGCCAAATGAATTTCTGACAAAAGTGAGCACCCCGGCAATCTCCTCATCCGATAAGCCTTTAAAGGCAGTCATGGGGACGAGGCCGGGATAATCGACTCCCTTCACTTGGATTGGGCCGAGCAGTCCGTGCAGAGTGAGCTGGATGAGCCGCTTTTCATTGCCAGTCACCCATTCAGATTCCGCCAGTGGTGGGAACTGAGCCGCAGGCAATCCGAGGCCATCTGGTTGGTGGCAGGTGATGCAGTGGCCTTCGCGCCGGTAGACTTCTGCGCCAAGGAGGAAGAGTTGGCGATCCTTCCCGGTGAGAGTGGTCTGGGGGGCAGCCACTTCCGGAGTGGATTGGTGCCGGCCCGATAGTTGGGCAATGGCCGCATCGTATGAAGGTTTCATCCAATCGTCCAACCCGTGCGCCGCTGCCTTCTCAATGATCGGAATACCTTGATCCGGGGAGAGCCAGGAGGCTGCCAGAATGACACTGAGCCGTACCCGGCCATGAGGATCCTGGGCGGCATCACTGAGGAGTTGGTTATGATTGGACAGACGATGGCGGTTGTAGCGGATGGCCTGGACGGCGGCAGCGCGCGCATGGAAATCCCCGGCAGCCAGAAGTTGGCGAACCAGCGTCTCCTCCAATCGGTTCATTCCCCACATCACCCACATCGCCTCAACCAGATGGTGTTCATAACCGGGATCGGAGGCATCCAGGTTTCCGATCCATAGACGCAAAGCTGGCAGGACAGATTCGGGATTGCGGCCCCGCAGTTCGCGACGGGTGCGGTAACGGGTGCGGTATTCCGGCTCTTTCAGGTTATTCAATAATTGAGCGATGGAAGCCCCGGCAACTGGGGCTGGAGTCACCAAGGGTCTCGATGGATAGGTTATCCGGTAAACCCGGCCATGAACATGATCCCGAAGTGGGTCCCGAGCGCTGTGCTGCATATGCCCGACCAGGACATTGTGCCAATCCAGAAAATAGAGTGATCCATCCGGGGCAAATTCGAGGTCGACTGGCCGGACATTGCCATCCCGGCACTTGAGGAGATCCTGGCGGAAAAAGCTTTTAAATCCGGTTCCATCATCCTGGACCGCATGCTGCTTCGTTCCCAGGAATCCGATGGTGTTGTGAAATAAAATGTCGCCTTGAACGTTATCCGGAAAATGGCGGCTCGAAACAAACTCCAGACCTGAAGTGGGCCTGACCCGCTGACTGTTCTCAACCAGGCTGGGTGACAAGGGGGCGAAATCTCCGTAGCGCACCGCCAGTGTGGATGGGTCCATCCAGCGCATGTTCGGATCGGATGTCTCAATGAAAAAGATCTGCCCCCAGTTGTCGAGGCGGTTCCCCAG
>JAJOIW010000235.1 GCA_021209225.1 Verrucomicrobiota bacterium | reverse complement strand
TCTTCTGCCGTCACCGACCCGGGACCAGGTGCTGGCAACCGGCTTTAGCCGCAATCATATGATCAATGGCGAGGGCGGGCGCATCCCTGAGGAAAACCGGGTGGATTATGTTCTGGATATGACGGAAACCATGGGAACGGTCTGGCTGGGACTCACTTTGAACTGCTGCCGCTGCCATGATCATAAGTTTGATCCCATCCTGCAGAAGGAATACTACCAGTTCACGGCATTTTTCAATCAGACACCAGTCACTGGAGGGGGAGGCAGTGGCCGCACTCCCCCACTCCTCAATGTCCCAACTGAAAAGCAGAACCTGTCCATCCGCAACCTTCAGAACCAGATCTCAGAAATCCAGAGCGGCATTCAGCACAGGCAGAAGATCCTCAAAAGCCAGCAGGCGGATTGGGAAAAGCGAATGCTGGATCAGGACCCGACCCACTCATGGTCCAGGATCACAGCCGCACAGGCACAAGCGCAATTCCAGAACTTATCCCTCCAGCCGGATGGATCCATTCTGGCGTCAGGTGCCAATCCGGACAATGACCGCTACCGGATTCATTTCCATCTCACCGATGGAATATCCACCGGATTCCAGCTTGAGGCATGGCGCCATCCCAGCATGACACAAGGGGGACTGGCACGGTCTGACAGCGGAAATTTCGTGTTAACAGACATCCGGTTCTCACTCCTGTCGGCCTCCAACCCCGAAACAAGCCAGCCAATTCCAGTCGCGCCAGGCCAGGCATCATTCGAACAGCCCAATCACTCCCTCGCCATGGCACTGGATAACGACCCACAATCCGGTTGGGCCGTCTGGAGCGGAAAACCTATCGACCGGGATCACTTCGCCATCTTCATTCCACACACACCAGTGAAACATAAGATCGGCGATATTCTCGAAGTGACACTGGAATTCAACTCCCCCCACAAGAATCACAATCTGGGACTGTTTGGATTCTCGACGACGCAGGCCGGCCATCCCTCCCGCCTGAGGGATTGGGAGCTGGTTGAGGCCGCATTAAAAACACCGGCGGAGAAAAGAAATGACTCTCAGATCCAGCTCCTGCAACGCGTCTATTTTGAGTCGGATAGGGAATTGGCTGAACTGGAGAAAAGACAGCAATCACTCACTGGTTCGCTGAAATCCGTCGAAGGCCAGGTTGCCCAGGTCATGGTCATGAAGGATCTGGAATCCCCGCGGGCCACGTATATCCTCGACAGAGGACTCTACAACCAGCCACGCGGGGAAGTGAAACCCGACATCCCCCAGGCATTGCCTCGTCTTGGGATGCCATTGAATCCGGATCGATTGGATTTGGCCCGATGGCTCGTCCACAAAGACCACCCCCTCACAGCGCGGGTATACATCAACCGCTTGTGGCAAATGCTTTTCGGAACAGGTTTGGTGAAAACCGTGGAGGACTTTGGCGTCCAGGCTGAATTCCCCATCCATCGGGAATTGTTGGATTGGCTGGCAGCAGAATTTATTGAGAGCGGATGGAATCTCAAACATCTGCTGAAAACCATCGTCACCAGCCAGACATACCAGCTCAGTTCAGAAATGGCTTCTCCATCCATATTTGAAATGGATCCCGAAAACCGATTGCTCGCCAGAGGGTCGAGATACCGGATGCCATCCTGGATGATCCGGGATAACGCATTGGCTGCAGCCGCCATTCTCAATCGCCAGCCGGGCGCCACCCGTCTTTCCATACCAACCCAATGGCGTCTGGGCAGAAGCAACATTCGGCAATAAATCGTATACCCCATCATCAGGAGAAAACCTGCACCGGAGAAGCCTCTACACATTCTGGCGCCGAATTGTCGGACCGACACTTTTTTTTTGATTCAGCCAAGCGACAGGTCTGCGAAGTGAAAGTTCTTCGAACCAATACCCCCATGCATGCCCTGACAGTGCTCAATGACACGACCTATGTCGAAGCCGCACGCTGTCTCGCACAGCGCGCCTGCCAGTCCGCACAGTCCGAAGAGGAGGTCATTCAGCGGATTTTTCAATTCACCCTCCTGCGCCGTCCCGCCATCAGGGAAGTCCAGATTCTGATGCACAGTTATAACAAGGCAAAATCCACCTTCAGCCAGAATCCGCATCTCGCTCAGGAGTTTCTCTCAAACGGAGTGACCCCTCTGGAGGCGGACATGGATTTGGTGGACTGGGCGGCCTGGACAGCGGTCTGTCTGAATGTTTTGAACCTGGATGAATCTCTGACCCGGGAATAATCAATGAACAACTCATGGAATATATTGAATTGGAATGCTCCGAAACCCATCCTCGATCGGCAACTTGAGGTCAATCGACGCCAGTTTCTGGGCCGGACAGCAAATGGTGTGGGATTGGCGGCACTGGCGACACTGCTCACCCGTGATGGATTGACAGCGGCTCAGGATGACTCCTCCCTTCCATCCATATTCCGGACCATCGCTCCCAAAGCGCGACGTGTGATTTATCTCTTTCAGAATGGAGCTCCGACTCATGTGGACTTGTTTGATTACAAGCCGCGGTTGAAAGAACTTCATGGCCAGCCGGTTCCTGAGGAATACCTGGGCGGGAAAAGGTTCAGCACCATGACGGGAAATCCTCAGGGAAAACTCATGCTGGCACCGGTTGAACCATTTGCTCAACATGGACAAAGCGGTGCCTGGGTGAGCCAATTCCTTCCCCACACAGCCCGGATTGCCGATGAGCTCTGCTTCATCAAAAGTATGCACACCGAGGCGGTCAATCACGCACCTGCCATCTCATTTTTATTGAGTGGAGCCCAGATTCCCGGTCGCCCGACCATGGGAGCGTGGCTGAATTATGGCCTGGGATCCGAATCGGATGAACTTCCAGGTTACGTGGTCATGACGTCGGTCAGCCGGGGCACGACCTGCGGCCAGATATTTTATGATTTTTATTGGGGATCAGGATTTCTGCCAACCCGATACCAGGGCTCCAAATTCCGCGGCAGCCGAGATCCGGTTCTCTATCTCCAGAATCCTCAAGGTATGCCAGCATCGCTCCGACGCGACCTTCTCGATGATCTGGCAGCACTCAACCATATCCGATTCCAGCAGGCGGGGGATCCGGAAATCCAAACCCGCATTGCCCAATATGAAATGGCCTATCGCATGCAATCATCGGTCCCGGCACTGACCGACTTCTCCGACGAACCCGAAAGCGTTTTGGATCTGTATGGTCCACAGGTCCGCGAACCCGGAACGTTTGCATACAATTGCCTGATGTCCCGGCGCTTGGCAGAAAAAGGGGTGCGGTTCATTCAATGCATGCATGCTGGATGGGACCAACACAACAGCCTCACCACTGAACTCTATACCCAGTGCCGGGATACCGACCAGCCCAGTGCCGCTCTGATAGAGGATCTCAAAATGAGAGGCATGCTCGATGACACGCTCGTCATCTGGGGCGGAGAGTTCGGCCGCACACCCTTTATCCAGGGAAGTCTGGATAACCGCCCGCGCTGGGGACGGGACCACCATCCCTATGCCTTCACCGTCTGGATGGCCGGAGGCGGAGTCAAACCCGGCATCACCTATGGCGCATCGGATGATCTGGGTTTTAACGCCACCCGGAACCCGGTTCATGTTCATGATTTCCAGGCAACCATTCTCCATCTCCTCGGCATCCATCATGAGATGCTGACCTACCGCTTTCAGGGCCGGTATTTCAGACTCACGGATGTCCATGGATCCGTGGTTCAGGACATCCTAAACCAGGGAAGTTGAATCCAAAGTAAGTATTCCATGCGGCCCCAACGGGGCCAACGGTGAAAGCCCAGGGTGCCAACCCTGGGAAATATGCAACCAAATACCCGGCGCCCCCCCTCCCTGTCAGGATAGTTTTCGCCTGGACTGGAATGAGTTTTAATGTCTCAGGTTTCTCCGCCGCGGTGGCGGAGTCAGCGGCATTGCC
>JAJOIW010000179.1 GCA_021209225.1 Verrucomicrobiota bacterium | reverse complement strand
ATTCCACACCGGGATTTTCATAAAGCTGGTCATTGGAGTCCCATCCCAGCACGACATCGCAGAATCCAAACCCCTGGTCCAGTGCCGAGAGAAATTTGTCGCGGGCCATATACTTGCCCCGCAGGATGCCATCCATGTCAAAAACCCCCACTTTGACGTGGTTTAATTGTCGGAGTTCCAGAATAGCTCGCACGTCGGCGACCGATTTGACATCTCGTGCATTCATGATGGTAGGAATTGCCGGACCAGGGTGCTCCTGGAATCGGACATCGGCCGCAGCCGGAAAATCAAGATGTAATCTATTCCCTTCGTCACTGGAAATAAAAATCTTTCAAAAGTGAGTAAGCGGGAAATGGTGCGGAGCTGGTCAATACGTCAGTGTGACGATGCGCCATCCGGAGATGGAAAGCCGGACCTGGAGCGTCATGGGGGAAGAGGAGATCTGAGTTTCGCCCTGTGTCACAGTCAGAGTGCCATGCACGTATTCCCCGGCTTCAAATCGATCCACCTGGAAGCGCACCCATCGATTTGTGGGGGCCGGGGAATCCTTCACGAAAAAGTCATTCATCAATCTTT
Source organism: Verrucomicrobiota bacterium (assembly GCA_021209225.1). Classification (GTDB taxonomy): domain Bacteria; phylum Verrucomicrobiota; class Verrucomicrobiia; order Limisphaerales; family JAJOIW01; genus JAJOIW01. The sequence continues at coordinate 3,359 of JAJOIW010000179.1, read as the reverse complement.
CGACGGTCTGCTGGCGTGCCAGACCAGCCGGGGTGCGGTCGATTTCATTGCGGTTCATCGTCACGAAACACTGCATCAGCCTGGACTCCTGACTCTCTTGTACGGCACTGGCAAGCTTTTCCGTCAGATCATCAATGGGGGGCAAGCCGGGACGACCGCACCCCGGGACAAAAAACCCCACCATGAGCATAACCAGAAGGACTGACTGAATCTTCATCGCACCATTGATCGCGCCATCCTGAAAAAAAGCAATGGATCAATTCCAGTTAAGCACCATTTGGCACCCAGACGCATGCTCTCCGATTATCTGGTGTTTGGGCAGATTGTGTTGATTCATCCGGCTGCCGGATCGGGCACGCATCGGGATCATGTTTTAGGAATTCGGGCGCTTTCAGGAATCCTGGGGTTGATTTTGCTGATGGAGTTGGAATCAGCGTCCCTCTGGAGGCTCACACTCCCGGACAACAGAAGGGACCATGTGCTCAGAATGGGAATTGCTGCATCAATTCACTTTCTCGACGCGGTAGAACTGGAGTTCGAGCGATTGGGACGTGTCAAGAAACTCGGATAATTCACTGACGGCGGAGAAATTGGAGGCTACAAGTGTCCAGGGGCCGGTTTCAGCGCGCTGGCGACTCCAGAGGTTGTATGTGCGGCCCGGGATAGATTCCCAGGTGATGCGGGTTCCACTTGCGGTGACTTCGATCTGCTGGATGAGGAACTGGAATGAATCGGGATCGGTGGGATTGGTTCCAGATCGATATTCATATTTATTGGGGAAGAGGTCCAGGTCAGGATCTTTGTCGGCTGCGGCCTCCGGAGTGGTGAAGGGTGAGAAGAACTGTCTTTGCCAGGCATCGGGAAGGCCGTCATAATTTCCGTCGTATTCCGGGTCAATGATTTCCAGATACCCATTGGCGTATATTTTCTGTCCCTGGTATTCGACGATCAGGCTGATGGCACCAGGCGGGGTACCGGGAGGCACTGCCAGCTTCATGGTGAGCAGGTTATAAACCTGAACTGCCTTGGAGATGGCAATGGTTGGACCTTCGATCAAACCGGGATGCGAGGTTCTCAGGGTTGTTCCCTGCAGGGGGAGGGATGGACCAAAAACCCCGACGTAAACCTCTCTGCCATCCGGGTGCAAGGGTTGTGGTTCAAACCAGACCTCATAGGGCTTGCCTTCAATTGGTGAGATTTTTCTTACTGTGGAGAGAAGAAATGCAGGCGACCCGGCTGCGATCTGGCGATTCCAGGTGAGGGTCTGCCCAGGGGTGAGAGTGAGAGATTCAGGTTCTGTCGGGGCAAACTGAGTGGGGTCCAGAGGAGCGAATCGGAAATCGATACTGTCCATCCGCTGGAGAGTGTTCTGGAAGCTGGTCAATCGGGGTGGGAATGGTTCGAAGCGGATGGAGTACTGGCCGGGTTGAATACCGCCAATCTCCCAGGCGCCTGTGATTTCTGTGACGGTCACCCCGATGATGTAACCCGAGTGGGTCCTCAAGGACAACCCTGGCCCCAATAGCCGGTCCAGTGGGTCCGGACAAAACCCCCCTCACCCGCGATAACCGCTGACGGGAACCAGCCGTGCCATACACATCCCGGGCAAAGAGCACCTCATCCAGCGATAAACCACTTGCCAGGGATTCCGTGAACGAGGATTGAAAATACATGGACGCCCCGGCAAACGCAGAATGGGCCAGACCGAGAAAATGCCCCAGTTCGTGCAGCATCGCCGGCTCAATCATGGCGGTCCGGAACTGAAACCCCGCTGGAGTGGTTCGCCAGGTGAAATCCACCGCATTCAGGACAATGTCCGACTCGATGATGGAACCATCAAAATCATAGGCGGAGAGACTGACGGCCGGGATGCCGCGGATACTGCTGGTCCCGCCATTGATCTGAACGGAACTCTTCGCCCAGAAAATGAGATTTTTTCCATCCTGCAAATTGATGTCGAGCCCTTCCGAGAGCAGTCCCGCTTCTTCGAAGCGGATGCGGGAATCGGGGATGGACTGCCATTGTCCAATCGCGGCTCGAATGGCATCGAGCTCGCTTTTCTGATTTTCCTCAGAGAATGTGGGAACTCCGAGGTAATACCGGATGGCGGCGGTTGATTTGTTAAAGGTCTCTGGCAGAAGGAAGCTGCTGTATGGAGGCTCGAAAGCCCAGAATGTGCGCAAGTCGTCGGGAGGATCGAGTGGCAGGTTCAATCGGACCGGAGCTGGCAGCCATTGAACCGACAAACAAATGATCCAGATTGATATCAGTGGCCGCAGAATCCGCATGCTTATCTCATTGTGCCTCATCATGAAAATGAATTTGAATGGTATTCCGGAATTGATTGAGGTCGATTGTCAGGCCTTTGGAGGAGTCCGTGGAGAATCCGCAATTGCTGACGCGGCAGGAGTCCGATAGGTCGTCATCGCCACATTGAATGAGGAACCGTCCCTGCCCGAGCGAGACGGTCAGCCAACAACCGATGGGAGATTTTTCCAGGAAATAAATTCCGGTTTCCCCTATTCTGTAGGGGTTTTCGGAGGGGAATTCCTGGCGTATACCGCCTAAGATTCCCCCGGCCTGGACCAGGGTGATGTGTCTGGCGGGGTGAGTTCCTTTCCAGAGGTCCTGGACAAGGAGGGTCACCTCGGTGATCATGCGCTGGTCCGGATCCCGGCGACAGACCAGTTTCTCCACTTTCCCCACCAGTATCAGCTGCGCCTCGGAAGACAATTCATCCAGTGTCCGCGGCGCACACCAACTGTAAGTTGGCAGAATCAGGCCACAGAAAACCGCTGCAAGTATGAATCGGATTCGAAACATCTCTCTCAAGATGCACCGGATCGCGCATTCTATGAAGTATAATTTTTTCCTGTGGCATGAGATATTTGCTCGTTGTGGCAAGGACCCATTTCCAGACTTTGTCTGAATCCGCAAATCTGGTTAAGTCGATGGCTATGAGGTTTGTGATGCTGAACTGGCGCGATCCAGAGAATCCGCGTGCTGGGGGAGCTGAGCGTGTGACTTTAGGCTATCTGAGAGCGCTGGTGGAGCGTGGGCACAAAGTCGATTGGTTGACTCATTCCTATCCGGGCTGCGAAGCTGGCACAACCATCGATGGGATCCGGATACATCGTCTGGGAGGGTTGGTGGCGTCCCGGTTTCGCGCCTGGGAGTGGCTGCGCACAAACCATCCAGTGGACCTGGTCATCGACCAACACCATGGCATCCCGTGGTTTAGTCCCTTTCTGACGCGGGCACATTCGATAAGTTATATTCACGAGGTTCTGGGTCCGATCTGGAAATCGTTCTATCCATTTCCCGCTGCTCAGATTGGGATGATGCAGGAACGCCTCATC